>DAHXNO010000094.1 GCA_027365345.1 Granulicella sp. | reverse complement strand
CGGATCGATCAGATGAACCTCTGGAAATGACCTTGCCACCTTCAGGTGGCGCATCTCAATCGGGGCCGCGTTAGCGACCCCTCAAGCCGCTTCGAGCGGCTCACAAAGTAAAGCCCCCGGCTCTGCCGGGGGTACTTTACTGCATCGACAAGGCCATTGCATGCAAGGACATCGGTGGGATTGCTCTCGGTTGACGGTCTCCGGCACGACTTGTGTGTGCGCCCTTCGCGCGACGGTGGCTAAGACTGTTAGCATCACTTAGGCGCCTAAGAAATTGATTATGCATTTGAATGAAGCTAGAGCCGGAATGCCGGCGCCGCAGTGAGACGTTGGCAAGAAGGAGTTTTGGTTTGGAGTTGAAGGTACGACACATCGCTCGAAACGTGCTTTTTAACTGGTTCGGAACGGTTGCTAGTTTGGCAGTCGGATTCTTCCTCGCGCCATTTATCCTGCATCGTCTCGGGAATGTCGCCTACGGCGTCTGGGTGCTGGCAATTTCAGTCATTGCCTATCTTGGCCTACTTGACCTCGGCATGCAAAGTTCGGTTCTGAGATTTGTTTCCAAGGGGCATACCCAAAAGGATCACAAGGGCGCCTCCGAGGCAATTTCTGCTGCACTCTGGATCCGGTTGCAGATTAGTGCGTTGGCGCTGCTGCTGAGTGTAGGGCTTGCTGCCGTGTTTCCCCTCGTGTTCAAGATTCCGCCTGCGTTTGCAAGCGAAGCCAGAAAAGCGGTTGTACTTATTGGCCTAACAACAGCGATTACCCTATCGGTTGGAGTATTCGGTGGTGTCCTCTCGGCACTAAACCGCTATGATCTGCAAAATGTTGTCAGTTTAGTGCAAACTACGGTTCGGGTTGTTGGAGTTGTGACGGTATTACGCACCGGACACGGCATTGTCGCCATTGCCCTCTGCGAACTTGTTGCGGCAACTGTCGGCAACCTCCTCCTGATGTGGGTTGCGCATCGACTCTATCCTGAACTGCAAATCCATCTAAGGAGACCGAAGAGGGAGATTCTCGGGAAGATCTGGACCTATAGTTCCTATGCTTTTCTCACCACGGTCGCTGTGCAGTTGGTCTACCAGACCGACAATCTTGTCGTAGGTGCGTTCGTTTCTGCCTCCGCAGTGACCTTCTACGCCATTGCGAACTCGCTGTGCCGGTATGCTGGTTCGGTAGTTAACTCAATGGGGGCTACATTCGTTCCAGCCGCAAGCACCTATGAAGCGGCAGGCGACACTGCGAGCCTACTAAGGCTCTACAAGAACGGCACTCGCGCCACGCTGATGGTTTCGTTGCCTATCCTGGTTACCTTGATTTTGCGTGGTCCCAGTTTTATCGGTTTATGGATGGGGCATGCGTATACACGTCGATCGGGGACCGTCCTCATCATCCTTTGTATTCCTCTATTATTTGCGTATGCGAACAGGACCGCAGGCGCGATTGCCTTCGGTGTGGAAAAGCATAAGGTGAGCGCGCTATGGGCCGTTGGCGAAGGTGTGGCGAATCTGACCCTAAGCGTTGTTCTGGTTCATTGGTACGGGATTTATGGGGTCGCGATCGGAACGCTGGTGCCCAGCCTCTTTGTGCAGCTTGTCTTTTGGCCGCGATACGTTTCACAGTTAGTCGACATCAGCGCCTTCGAGGTTGTGTGGAAGGTGTGGGCGCCGATGTTCCTGGCTGCGGTCCCCTTCGCTATTGCCACGTATCTGGTAGGCGTTCTTTTCCCTGCGCGGAATCTTGCCATCTACTTCCTTCAGGTCATCGCTACCTTACCCATCTTCCTGATCACGATTGGGCTGGTGTTTCGTGCGTACGTTCGTAGCCAGATTTTACCCAGGATTCGAACCTTCTTCTTTGCGGAGGCGAGGATATGAGGCCCCGAGGCAAATCGGATAAGCGGATTACGGTTGCTCATTTCATGCCCTGGAGCGGGATAGGTGGAGTCGAGATAGCTACTCTCCGTCTGGTCGAGGCGACGCGTCACCGTTTCCACCATGTCGCATTTTGTTTGGAGGATGCTGTAGCTTTGCGGGAATCTTTCCAAGAGATGGGAATCGAGACAGTGACGTATGCAGTTCCGGTGCCGAGTTTGAGACATGGAATAAGATTTTTTCGGGAATCGAGGGTCGTTGCGCTCCAGATTCAACGAGTTGGAGCGGACATTGTGCACTTTTCGGACGAAAGGGCGGCGCATCACAACAGTCTTGCGGCCCTTCTCGCACGCTCCCGCATGGTGTGTCATCTCCGGGTCAGCTACCCGTATCTGGCGCTGCGCGAGCGGCTTTCCCTGTTTCCGATTCAGAGTTTTATCTTCGTATCGAAAGAAGCGAAACAGAGTTTTGGGATGTCCGTGCCTGCTGGTAAAACGCGTGTGATTTATGACGCCATCGAGGCACCGACCGTGGATATGGCGGCGTGTAATGCAGTTGTCAGAATGGAGCTTGGAGTTCCGGATGGGTGCACCCTGATCGGAATGGTAGCTCGCGTTTCGCGACAGAAGGACTATTACACTTTGGCCGATTCTGCGGTGGCGGTTTTGCGGAAGTTCCCCAACGCTCGGTTTTTAGTCGTAGGAGATAACTCCCTGGTCGATTTAAACCGAAGTCATTATGAGGAGGTGGGCAGGAAGCTTGATGAGTTGGGCATTCGAGATAAGTTCATCTTTACAGGTCATCGCACCGATGTGCCGCGACTGATTGCGGCGATGGATATATGCGTGCTCTGTACTCACAAGGAGGGTTTCCCGCTGTCAATCCTGGAGACTATGGCCATGCGAAAGCCAGTTGTTGCAACTGCTGTTGGTGGTATTCCCGAGATCATAGTACCTGACGTGACTGGGTATCTGCATCAACATGGCAATAGTAAAGAGCTAGCCGATGCGGTTATCTCCTTGATCGAAGATCCGGTAAGGGCGCACCGCATTGGAGAGGCTGGTTATGAACATGTAAGACAGAACTATTCTCGCCAGAAGTTTGTCGACGAGATCGCAATGGCATATTCGGACCTGATGCACCGGTAAACAGAGCTTCAGCCCAAAAGTGGAGATCAGCATGACGAGACCAGACTCGCCCACAGCACCAGATTCTACCCCCTTGGTTAGTGTTGCAGTTACCGCATACAATTCAGAACGGTGGCTGCCGAGGGCGCTTGACAGTGTTCTTGAGCAGCGAACAACGTTTCCAATCGAGATCGTCATTGGCGAGGACTGTTCCAAAGATTCGACGCTCCGAGTTGCATACTCCTATAAAGAGCGGCACCCGGACCTAGTCCGAGTATTGGAGCGAAGCGAAAATCTCGGCATCCAGCGTAACTACTACGAAACATTTGAGCAATGCCATGGAAAGTATATTGCGTGGCTGGACGCAGACGACTATTGGACGGATCCGGAGAAATTGGACATCCAGGTGCAAACACTCGAAGCGGATTCGTCGATTAGTGCATGTTGTCATTTTGTTCGGTGGATCACGGAAGATGGAGAGTTAAGGCGGGAACGATATCCTTCTATGTCTCCTGGCGGCTACGGGCTTGGTGAAATCATTCGCCACAATTTTGTGGCGTCCCCCTCAGTCGTGTTCCGTAACGGTATTCACCACGGTCTACCGCCTTGGTATTTTGAACTTGCGCCTATAACCGATTGGCCTATTTGGGTGTTGGCGGCCTTATCAGGAAAGATCGTTTTACTTGATCGCGTGATGGCCGACTATATGCTCACCCCTAATAGTTCCTTTATGAGCAAGGGCGAGTTGTTTTGGTATTCGGAGAATGCTCGATTTTACGATCATATTGAGAGTATTCTCCCTTCCGCGTGGCACAGACTTGCACGGTCAGAGAAGGGCAAGCGATATGAGGCTATGGCGTATGCGCTAAGGAAGAAAGGCGAGTTCAGGGCGTCACGTGTGGCGGCGATCAAAGCATTTCGCGCACCGTCCTTCCTGGACAACGGTGGCAGCAAAACGAAGACGCTTTTTGCTTCCCTGATACGCGAGGCGCAGTGGCGGCTGCGAACCAAACTGATTGAGACCAAGGAATAGGCTGAGATGGCTTTATCGTGCCGTCCCCGTTCAAGCGAATGGGCTTCCATGCTCCGCTGGCTGCCTGGTTGCGTTAGCTTGCTTTGAGCATCTGCTTGAAGGCTCGCACAATGATGTTCTGGATCGATCATCGTTTTGCGCTCAGCAGACCCGTTTTGGCAGGCGCGCTGGCTGAATGTCGTTCGCCAACGTCAGCTCGCTGATCCTGGCTTGGATCCGTGTCACGTCGACCGCGGTCTGCTCCTCAACCGTGTCCTCCCCGAAAGCCGCGGCTGCGCCCTCCTGCAACCGCGTCTTCCAGTCCGTGATCTGGTTGGGGTGAACTTAGATGGTAAGGATCTCTTCTTCAAGAGATTGCTTTTCAAAGAGGTCGGTATAGTAGCCGCCGCGGGCCAGAAGTTCTTCGTGCGTACCAAGTTCCGTGATGTGTCCGTCGATGAGCACGGCGATGCGGTCTGCGTTGCGCGCGGTGGATAAGCGATGGGCGATCAGAACGGTGGTGCGCCCCTGCATCACCTTGCGAAGGCCGGAGAGGATCTGCTCTTCGGTGTAGGTGTCGACGCTGGCGAGGGCGTCGTCCAGGATCAGGATGGGAGGATTGGGAAGAAGGGCGCGGGCGATCGCGATGCGCTGTTTCTGGCCGCCGGAGAGCGTGATGCCCCGCTCGCCTACGATCGTGCGGAAGCCGTTGGGAGACTCCAGAATCTCATCGGCGATGTGGGCGATGCGGGCTGCGGCTTCCACCTGCTGCTCCAGCTCCGCTTCCTTGCCGGGGAACGCAGGAACGCCAAAGGCGATGTTGTTGGCGATGCTGGTGGAGAAGAGGAATGTCTCCTGCGGAACAAAGCCAATGGCGGCGCGCAACAGGTGCAAGGGGTACTCGCGCAGGGGACGGCCGTCCAGAGTAATGGCGTTGGCAGATTCGCCGGGGGGATCGTAGAGGCGAGGAAGCAGAGAGACCAGCGTGGATTTGCCGCTGCCGGTTGGTCCAACGATGGCCAGCGACGAGCCGGCCGGGATCTCCAGAGTGATGTCATGCAAGACCTGAGGGCCGGTGGGATAGGCGAAGTTCAGGTGATGGAAGGCGAGGTTGCCGACGATTGGAAGCGAGCGGACGGCTGCCGCCGAGTCGGATTGAGAGGTGGACGCAGGGGGTGGGTTGTTGAACAGGCTGGGGTCGGCGAGAGAGTCGTCGATGCTGGGCATCTCGGTCATCAGTTCATTGATGCGGATGACCGATGCGGTGCCGCGCTGCACGAGATTGACCACCCAGCCGATGGCGATCATGGGCCAGGTGAGTTGCACCATGAAGACCATGTAGGTGGTGAACTGGCCAACATCGATGCGGTGAAGGACGACCAGATGACCACCGACCAGAAGACTGACTACCAGGGCGAGACCGAGCACGAGCTCGAGGGTTGGCCAGAGCATGGCCATCAGGCGGGCCAGCAGGAGGCTGCGGCGGATGTACTCCTGGTTGGAGGCCTCAAAGGCGGCAATCTGCGCGTCCTCCTGGGCAAAGGCGCGGATGAGGCGCGCGCCGGAGAAGCTCTCTTCAGCCTGCGCCGAGATGTCAGAGAACATCGCCTGAATGCGTTCAAAGCGAGCGTGGATGCGGGCGCCGAAGTACTGCACCAGGACTGAGGCGAAGGGCAGAGGGAGGAAGGCGAAGAGGGTGAGGCGGGGAGAGATGCGCAGCATGAAGGGCAGGGCCAGCGCGGTGAAGACGAGAGTGTTGGCCGAGTACATGATGGCCGGCCCGAGTAACTGGCGAACCGCGCTCAGGTCATTGGTGGTGCGCGCCATGATGTCACCGGTGCGGTGACGCTGGAAGAACTCAGCCGGCTGGCGGGAGAGGTGGGCGAAGATGTCATTGCGGAGGTCGAACTCGATCTCACGAGAGGCGCCGATGATGATTTGCCGGGTGAGGTAGAGCGCGACGGCGGCTACGAGAGCGGTGAGGAACAAACGCAGCGCCAGGCGCTCCACTTTGGCCGCTGAGAGGTCACGCTGGATGTCATTGGTGGCTCCGCCGATGATGAGCGGAATCATGGCCTTGGCGGTGTTGTAGACGATGAGTGCGAGGCCGCCGGCAAGCAGGTTGCGCCGGTAGCGGCGGAGATAGGGAAAGAGCGGCTTGACGCGGGAGAACATAGAGACGTAGGGTCGAGTGCAGAGTGTGGAGAAGAAACGGTTAGCTCAAGATCGCCCTGCGAAGGGGCCGTAGCCTTCTTCTCTACACTCTACACTCGATTCTCTATGGCTTATTTGGGGGTCTGCGGATTGGCCGGCTGGGTTGTGGAGGACTGCGGATTGGCCGGCGGGGTTGTGGAAGGTTGCGCTGGGGCAGTTGGTTTGGGCGCGGGGTGCGCCGGCATGGAGCGGCGGAAGGGGATGGTCGGCTTCGGCATCTGGTCGCTCTGGCTGATGAGCTGGACGTCGAAGATCAGCTCAGACCTGGCCGGGATCATGGGAGGGCGGCCCGCTTCACCGTAGGCAAGCTGGTAGGGGATGTAGAGACGGCGCTTTCCGCCGACGTGCATGCCCTCAAAGCCGGTGTCCCAGCCGGGAATGACGCGGTGACTTCCATAGGGGAAGGTAATTGGCTCGCCGCGATCCACGGAGGAATCAAACTTCTTGCCGTCTGCCAGATAGCCGGTGTAGTGCACGGTGAGGTACTTGCCGGATTGGACCAGCGGACCGGCGCCGATCTGGGTGTCAACGTAGATCAGGGAGTACGTGGAGCGCTTGCCAGAGAGTTCGTCGCGTACATCTGCGCTCAGCAGAGGAGAGGCGTAGTCCAGATGGGTATCTGGGACGTGGGTGAGCGTGTAGAGGATGCGCGGGCATGGCGCACTCGCCGGAAGCGCGGGGATTGCGGGTGAGATCCGCGGAGGAGTGGCGCAGCCAGCGGTGTGGGCGGTCTGCCCGGTGGTGTGATGAACGGCGTGGCTGGCGGCAGTCTGCGCGCCCAGAGGCAGCGTAGCCACAGCCAGAGCAAGCGTGCAAAGAGGAAGGGTTGAGATTTTCATATCGGGATTAGTTTAGCCGATCGCGCCCGGACCCGGGAGTCTGACGCAGAGGGCACTGAGGCAGGCTGCCGGCGGGGCGGATCTTCTGGGAGGGTTGATCCATCCGATGATGCGGGATTGGGCGATTGGAAGTGTCAGACGTTACGTCAGCCATCAAACTTTGCGCGTGGAATCCGGGTTATTGCTCAAGCGTGAAGTGGCAGTAGAGAAATTGCTGTGCCGCCCCAGACGGCGTCTGGTGCAATTCCAAGGAGCTTTTGAGCAGACGGAAAGACTCGCCGAGCTCTCCATGAAGGGACTCCGCGTCATATCGCACGGCATCCAGGCCGCTGCATTTCGTCGGACCATCGGGTCCGAATGTGCTCACGATCAGGTGACCGCCCCGTCTCAGTGCTGAGGTCACCTTCTGAACATAAGTAAGCCGCTCCTGGGGCGTGGTTAAGAAGTGAAAGACCGCCCGGTCGTGCCAGACGTCGAAGGAGTGCGCTGGAACGTCAGCTTGTGCCACATCCGCGTGAAGCCATTGGACGGATCGCGCTGAGTCGCCAAGACGATTTTGCGCAACCTCGAGGGCGGTCCGAGAGATGTCAAGAACGGTAATCTTCTGGTATCCACGCTGGATCAGGTCATCAACCAGCGTCGAGGCGCCGCCGCCAATATCGATGATGGATGCCGATCGATCTCTGCGTGTGGCCTTTTCAAGAAGCGTGAGAGAGAGTTCCAGATGCGGCCGGAACCAGCTTACCTGATTTGGCGCCTTCGTCCCATATACTTTGTCCCAATGTTGCTGCATAGCGATCATTGTATTTGCCCTTTGCCGGCCGCTGCCTTGCGGGTGCGCGACCTCAGGTTGTCTGTCGCGATAGGGATGGCGCCGGATAAAGGGTAGCTGGCCCCGGTCTGCGCCGTCCACTGCGCGCTAATGGGATTGCTAAGGAAGTTGCCCCCGGGTTCCTGTGCATGCGGTTGCGGGCCTAGGTGGGAGCGCGGAGCAGGAGGTAGGTTCCGGCGATGGCGAAGAGCAGGTCTGGAGACCATGCGGCCAGGATCGCGGGAAGGGAGTTTACGTCGCCCAGGTTTTCAAAGATGCTGGCGATGACCCAGTAGCTGATGGCGACGCCGATGGCCGTGCCGATGCCGGCGATGCTGCCGCGCTTGCCGGCGAAGAGTGAGAAGGGAATGGCGAGGATGGCGAGCACCAAAGTCATCAGTGGATAGGCGAGTTTGCGGTTAAGCTGAACGCGCAGCCGCATGGTGTCAAAGCCACTCTGCTCGAGGTCGCGTATGTATTTGGAGAGCTCGGTAAAAGACATCTCCTGCGACTGGAGCTCTTCCTTTTTGAAGTAGCCCGGGTGTTCGTGGATCTCCGGAAAGGTGGCCAGCGTGAAGGGCTCGTAGCCGGTGATGGTTTCGCCCTGGAAGGTGCGCTGCCATCCGTCTTCAAAGACCCATTGGTTGAGTTTGTCATCCCAGCGAACGCTGCGAGCAAAGATGCGGCGGGTGAGGTTGAAGGTGCCGGGCTGGAACTCGAAGACGGTGAGGTTGTCGAAGATGTTCCGGTCAGGATCGAAGAACTGGTAGTAGAAGATGCGGCTGGGCTGGGTTTGCGCGCCGCCGGAGCTGGTGGTGTCTCCCGACATCCATTTGCGATCGGGACGGAGAAAGGTCTGGGCGGGTTTGCCTTTGATCTGGGAGAGCAGCGCTTCCTGACGGCGATTGGCGACCGGCAGATAGGTCTCATCAAAGACAAAGAGCAGAGCGGAGAGTAGCGTGGCGACCACCAGCATGGGAGCAACGATGCGGTAAAGACTGATGCCGGCGGACTTCATCGCCGTCAACTCGCTGTTGCGGTTGAGGGTTCCGAAGGTGATGAGCACGGCGACCAGCGAGCAGAGCGGAAGGACGGAGTTGATGATGAAGGGGATCAGGTTGATCAGGTAGTCGCCCACCACGGAGAGCGGAGTGCGGTAGCGGAGGATGTCGCCGATCAGCTCGAAGAAGGTAAAGATGATGAAGAGGATGATGAGGGTGACGAGGACCAGAAGGAAGTTGCGCAGGAAGGTCCCCATGACGTACTCATCCAGGATGAGCGGAAAGTGGATGCCGAGGGCGCTGCGCAGGCGCTGCATTGGACCGCCCTCGCTGTGGGGTTGCGGACCGTTGCCGGCTGCATGGGCGTGGCGATGGTTGCGCAGGCGATCGAAGAGCCCGGAGATCCCTCTGCCGATGCTGGAGAAGATCTCCAGCACGGCTCCGCCGCGGGAGATCTGCTGCAGCAAAATCAGACCAGCGAGGGCGAAGAGGATGTTGGCGCTCCACACCCCAAGCGCCGCGGAGAGCTTGTCCTGGCGCGCCAGGGCAATGCCCATGGAGGAGAGGAAGTAGTAGACGAAGACCAGGCCGAGGGTGGCGACGAAGCCTGCCCCTTTGCCGCCGCGTTTGGATGAGAGTCCAAGAGGAACGCCAACCAGCATGAGCACCAGGCAGGCGGTGGGGAAGGCGAAGCGGTAGTTGAGCTCGATGCGGTAGGGCCGCGAACCGGCCCCGGAGTCCTGGGCCAGAGTCCAAAGGTCACGCGTGTTCAGAGCGTGCATGGGGGTGTCGCGACGGCTCAGGTGAGAGTCTTCCTCCTGCGGGGTGGTCTGCATGGGGAGTTCGGTGCTGACGAAGGTGGAGATGTCATATTGGCCGGGATTGGAGAGAGAGATGTCATGGCGGCTGCCGTTGGAGAGCTCCAGGCGAAGGGTCTGAGGGCCCCCGCTGAGCACGGTGGCGCTGTTGGCGGTGATGATGTGGGGGTTGGCTGGCTTGCTGAGGTCGGCCAGGAAGACGTGACGCCAGAGCGCGGTGCCGTTGGCTCCGGGGATGACGTCCTGCGCGTAGAGGACGTAGTTCTTGAAGTCTTCATAGAAGACCCGCGGAAGGACCTCGACGGTGGCCTGGCTGGTCTTGCTGGCGTTCTCGTACGCCAGGAGCGCGCTTGCGGCGCGGGGCGCAACATAGAGCGAGTTGGCCAGGCCGATGACCCAGAAGATGATGGCGAAGATGCTGACGATGCGGACAAAGGCGAGCACGCCTACGCCCGAGGCGCGCATGGCGGTGACTTCGCTGTCAGCGGCCAGGCGGCTTAGGCCCAGAAGAATGCCCACCAGCACCGCCATGGGGATGGTAAACGAGAGGAAACCCGGCAGCAGATAGCTGATGAGGCGGAGGATGTCCAGGGGTGAGGCGACGCCACGCACCGTAAGCTCCATGAGCGGGAGCAGATAGCGCATGAAGAGGATGAAGGTGAACAGAACGCCGCCGAGCAGGGCGTAGCCGGTGATCTCACGGAGGATGTAGCGGGTGAAGATGCGCACGTTAAATCCGCCGGGGGCGGTGGTTCAAGTGTATCGCGTGGGAGATGGGCGCTGAAGAGTCGCGGGGCCTGGGCGAGATCAGGCGCTGGGCAGGCTACGCAGGCGGAGCGAGTTCGTGAGTACGCTGACCGAGCTGAGCGCCATGGCGGCGCTGGCCAGGATGGGGCTAAGCAGGATGTGAAAGCGGGGGTAGAGGATGCCGGCGGCCAGAGGGATTCCGATGAGGTTGTAGACCATCGCCCAGCCTAGATTCTGGCGCATGATCCGCACGGTGCGGCGGCTGATGCGAATGGAGAGCGGAATCAGGGACAGGTCGTGGTGGAGAAGGAGGACGTCACCGGCTTCGCGAGCCAGGTCGGCTCCGGAGGCCATGGCCAGGCCGGCGTCGGCCTGGGCGAGCGCGGCTGCATCATTGATGCCGTCACCGACCATGGCAACTCGGTGGCCGGCGGATTGAAGGCTGCGGATGGCGGTGAGTTTGTCAGCAGGGAGCAGATGGGCTTGCACATCCTGGATTCCCGCCTGTTGCGCGATGGGGGCGGCGGAGGCGGCAACGTCGCCGGTGAGCAGAAGAGGATGAACGTGCAGGCCCTGGAGTTGCGCCACCGCGGCGCCGGCGCTGGGGCGGAGTTCGTCGGTGGCGAAGAATGCGGCCTGCGGGATGTCGTCGAGGAGAAGATAGAGAGGCGTGGCGGTGCTCAGGTCGCTGGGGGCTTGCAGTTCGACTGGTGGAGCGCTTTGTGGAGTTTCTTGTGGAGTGCTGTGCAGGGCAGAGGAGGAGAGCAGCGCGGCGTTGCCCAAGGCCAGGCGGTGGACTTCGCCGTTGGCTAGTTCAACTGTGGCCGTGATGCCTGTGCCGGGAAGGGTGTGGTGATTGGAGATGGTGGGAGGGGAGGGAAGGTTGGTGGCGCCGGTGGCTTGCTGCTGCGCGTCAGCGTATGCGACGACGGCCTGGGCCAGGGGGTGGTTGGAGAGGCGTTCCGCCGCGGCTGCGCAGGAGAGAAGCGTGGGGACGTCGAGGATGGGATGATCGACGAGAGCGAAGGCGGCGATGCGGGGGCGGCCTTCCGTGAGGGTGCCGGTTTTGTCGAGGGCGATGGTGTCCACCCCGGCCAGCCGTTCCAGGGCTTCGCCACCCTTGATCAGCAGACCGGACTGGGCCGCGCGGCCGAGGGAGACGGTGATGGCTGCGGGGACGGCGAGTCCCATGGCGCAGGGGCAGGCGATGATGAGGACCGAGATGGCGATGGACAGGGCACGGCTGAAACCTTCATGATGGCCTCCGGCGTTTTGGGCGACGGACCAGATGAGGAAGGTGAGAGCGGAGAGGCTGAGGACGGTGGGCACGAAGATGGCGCTGGCGCGGTCTGCGAGGCGCTGCATGGGCGCGCGGCTGGACTGGGCCTGCTCCAGCAGGCGGCGCATCTGGGCGAGAGTGGAGTCCTGGCCTACGGCGGTGGCCTGCAGCACGAGTGGGCCGTCAAGGTTCAGGGTGCCTCCGCAGACGCGTTCGCCGACAGAGCGGGTGACGGGCAGGGGCTCGCCGGTGAGCATGGACTCGTCGACGGAGCTGCGGCCATCGAGGATCAGGCCGTCGAGCGGAATGCGATCCCCGGGAAGGACGCGGATGACGTCCTTGGGCATGATGGCGGAGACGGGGAGGATGGTCTCCGGGAGGCGGCTGTAGTCGATGGGCGCGGCGGTTTGGCCGGGGTTGGCGTCTGCGGGAAGATCAAGCAGGCGGGCGTCAGGCGATTCAAGCCGGGCAAAGCCGCGAAGGGCGCTGGTGGCGCGAGCCCGGGCGCGGGCTTCCAACCAGCGTCCGACGAGCAGAAAGGCGAGGATGAAGACCACCGCTTCGTAGTAGACATCCGAGGACAGGCCGTGGCGAACACAAAAGGCGGGGGCGACGGTAGCGGCGAAGGATGCTGCGAAGGCTGCCAGGGTGCCCAGCGCGACCAGGGTGTTCATGTTGGTGGCGCGGTGGCGTGCGGCTCGCCAGGCGGCGGAGTAGATCTCTGGGGCAGCGAAGAGCATGGTGGCCAGGGATATGCCGCAGAGCAGCCAGCGGAGGGTTTGCGCAGGCAGAAGATGGATGATGCCGACCGCAGAGGAAGAGTTGGAGGCGGAGAGCAGCATGGAGAGCGCCATCGCAATACAGCCCGTGAGCAGGGCGAGAATGGCGCGTAGTCCCAGGTGACGGCTCTCGGTCTCTTCCGCTGCGTCAGACGCGGAGGCGATCGTTGCTGCCGAATCAGCCGGGGTTTGGCCTGAGTCCGCGGGCAGAGAGGCGTTGTAGCCGGAGTTGTGCACAGCCTGGATGAGGGCCAACGCGTCGAGAGGAGCATCCGACGAGATCTGGGCGGTGTGCGCCATCAGGTTGACGCTGGCCGAGCGAACGCCGGGAACGGCCTGCAGCGCCTTCTGCACGTGAATCTGGCAAGAGGCGCAGGTCATGCCCTGGATGCGCAGTAGTTGCTCGCTCATGCGGTTGGCTCGACGAGGGCTGGATAGCCCGCCGCCGTAAGAGCCTGTTGAACCTTTTCAGGCTCGGCGGTGGTGGTGACGCGGGCGCTCCCAATGCGGACCTCTTCGGCGTGGGTTCCGGGGAGGGCGTTGAGAGTCTGCGTGACATGACGGATGCAGGAGCCGCAATGCATGTTTTCGATGCGAAGGGTAAGAGTGGACATACTTATAGGATGCTCCTGCGGGGCGGCAGTTGCGGCACAAACTGTCTCCACCGATGGGTGGATGCGCGCCGCAGGCCAAGGGAAGGGCTTCTGAGGCGAATGGGGGATGGGTTTGCGTGGCAGCGTCAGCGAAGGGTCTGTAAAGAGGGCTTTTCCTGGCGATCAAGCCGCTTGGAGGCGCGCGGGCCGGGAGGGTGCGCTGAAGGTCGCCGCTCGTCTGATTCTGCTGCAGGATGCGGTGGTTAGTGAGCCGTTTCCGGCTCGGGCAGGAAGCGATAGCCGACGGCGCGAATGGTGAGCAGGTGAATGGGCTTGGCCGGGTCTGGTTCAAGATAGCGGCGCAGGCGGACGATGAAGTTGTCGATGGCGCGTGTGTCGGTGTCTTCCCTGACATGCCAGACGTTTTCCAGGAGTTCAGAGCGGGAGATGATCTTGCCGGGATGTTCAAGCAGATAACGCAACAACTCGGCTTCCATGACGGTGAGATGGATGGTGCTGGGCTCTGGATCTTGAGGGTGATGGCGCCGAATCTCCAAGGCGTCCAGATCGATGATGTGGTCGGCCAGCGTGAAGCGGTTGGTTGCCGGGAGGGTGTGCGCGGGCAGGGTATTGGACTGTTGCCACTGCATGCGGCGGAGCAGGGCGGCGAGGCGAGCGAGGAGGACGCCCAGGTCAAAGGGTTTGGGGAGGTAGTCGTCGGCGCCGGCGGCAAAGCCGGCGACGATATCTTCGCTGCGGCCACGCGCAGTCAGCATTAAGACCGGGGTGTAGCAGCCCGAGTCGCGAAGGGCCCGGACGATGGAGAAGCCGTCGCGGCCGGGCAGCATGACATCGAGCAGGATGGCGGCGGGACGGTGTTCCGGCGCGCCGCGCGCAGCGTCCAGCAGCCAACGCAAGGCGGCCTCGCCGTCCGCCTCATGGTGGGCGCGGTAGCCTTCGGCTTCCAGATTGAAGAGCAGGCCCTGGGCAAGGTGCTCTTCATCTTCAATGACAGCGATCAAGAGGCGGGGCGGGGTCATGAGAGCAAGGTGAGGGGCCTAGGGATGGAGAAACGGCTGCAGAAGTGCGGTGAGGCCTGCCCAGGTAATCTGTACGCCAATGCAGAAGAGGAAGAAGGCGACGACGCGAAGGATGCCGTGCGCCGTGGAGGGCGAGATGACTTTGGTGATGCGGGGAGCGTTTGCGTAGGCGAGGTAGATGAGAAGGGCCATCGAGACGGTGGCCAGGACGATGCCGCTATGCGCGATGAGGGTGCGATAGAGGGTGTCCTGGGTGGCCTGCGCGCTGAGCGTAAGGGTGACCACGATGCAGCCTGGACCGACGGTGAGAGGAAAGGTGAAGGGATAGAACGACCTTTCAGACAGAGAGGTTGAGATGCTCTGAAGGTCGCTTTCTTCCACCTGCGACTTTTGCTCGTCGGTGCTGGAGGAGGTGCTGGCCTGATTGAGCAGAGACCAGCCCATGGCGGCGATGACCAGCCCTCCGGAGACCTGCACGATGGGCAGAGAGACGCCGAAGAAGTTGAGGATGGCGGAGCCGACCAGCTCAATGGTGCCGAAGAAGATGAGGACGTTGATGGCAATTCGCCGGGCCAGTGTGCGGTAAAGATGCAGGGGCACCGGACCGACGAAGCCGACGATGAGCAGTGCCGAGCCCAGCGGATTGACGAGCGGGAGCAGGGCGCTGAAGGCAAGGGCGAAGAACTTCCAGAGCAAGAAGATATTCAGATATTTCATGGTGTCTTGGGAGGCAAATCTCCGATAAAGAGAGGAAGTTTCAGTTGGAAGGTACTTCCTTTCCCTGGTCCGTCGCTTATGGCGTGGATGCTGCCGCCATGCTGCCGAGCGATGGTGTGAACCAGGAAGAGACCAAGGCCCGTTCCCTTGATTTTAACCTGATCGTTGGAGGGAGCGCGGTAGAAGCGCTTGAAGATGTGCTTCAACTCGCGGGGGTGCAGGCCGAGGCCGCTGTCGGAGATGGAGAGGACGACCCAGGTGTAGCGTTGAATGGCTAGATTGCAATGGATGTGAACGCCCTGAGGAGAGTATTTCACAGCATTGTCGAGCAGGTTGAGAATGGCGGTGCGCAGGTCTTCGATATTGGCCAACACGAAGAGCCGGACGCTGCCCGGGACCTCATCGAGCGTGATGTTTTCCTGCGGCAGATGGTGGCGGGTAAGCACGGTAGTGATGCAGTCTGCAACCAGGGGATGGAGTTCCACGCGGGTGCGCTGCTGGACGCGCTGGCGCTGGCCGAGTTCGCCGGCCTTGAGGACAGTTTCCACGGTAGCGAGGAGGCGGTCGCTGTCCTGGCGCATGATGGCGTAAAAGCGCTTCCGTTGCTCTTCGTCGACGGGGTGGCGCTCCAGGGTATCCAGGTAGAGCCGGATGCTGGCGATGGGCGTTTTGAGCTCATGCGTCACCGCCTTCAAGAAGGAGTCCTGACGCTCATTCCGGCGCACCTCACGAACCAGGAAGACGGTGTTGAGCACGAGGCCGGCGATCAGGATGGAGAAGAGAATCACGCCCAGAAAGTCGAGCGCAATGCGGCGGCTGTTGTGATGAATCCAGGTGATGTTGAGGATGACGGCTACTACGGTGAGGCACACGCCGAGCGTAATGAAGAACGCTTTGGCTCCGCGGCGTCGGGTCAGGTTCATACATTCATGAGCATAGAGCATTCAGGCCCACCGGGAAGAACCGAGTGGGCCTGAAGTAAAGTGCGTAGTTGGGGCAACTGCTGGAAGTCTGAGCTGTGCTCTAGGCTCCGGCGGGTTTGGGATCGTTGTGGTCGAACTTGGCGATCTGGACCTTTTGGGCGAGGCCGATTTTGGAGAGCAGCCAGATGCCGTAGTAGTTGATATCGAACTCGTACCAGGTGAGGCCGTGACGGGCGCTGACCGGATGGGCGTGGTGGTTGTTGTGCCAGCCTTCGCCGCCGGTAAGCAGTGCGACCCACCAGTTGTTGCGCGAGTCGTCCTTGGTCTCAAAGCGGCGTTTGCCCCACATATGGGTGGCGGAGTTGACCAGCCAGGTGGCGTGCAAGCCCAGAGTGACGCGCAGGAAGGTTCCCCAGAGCAGCATGCCGATGGCTCCGGCGACGCGATGGCCAGGGTCGAGCGCGGCCCCCAGCGCGATCTGGATCAAGCCGGTGGCGATCAACGGAATGTAGTGATACTTGGAGAGCCAGACGTGGACGCGGTCACGAGTAAGGTCTGGAGCGTAGCGGCCCAGCAGGGCGGTTTCAGAGTGGAGCGCGCGGCCGGAGAGAATCCAGCCGGCGTGCGCCCACCAGGTGCCGTCGTGCGGAGTGTGGGGGTCGCCCTCCTGGTCGGAGTTCTGGTGATGAACACGATGTGTGGCCACCCAGAAGATGGGACCACCCTCCAGCGCGAGACAGCCGCAGGCGGTGAGGAAGTACTCCAGCCAGGCCGGCGTCTTATAGCCGCGGTGGGTGAGCAGGCGGTGGTAGGCCATACCAATCCCGACGTTGATGGCAAAGAAGTACATGATGCAAAAGGCTGCCAGGTTCTTCCAGGAGAAGAAGAAGAGAGCCGCCAGGGCACCAAGATGGAACAGTCCCATGGCAATGGTCGTGATCCAGTTCACGTGGCCCTGCTGATAGCTGCGTCCCATGCGGAGATCCTGTTTGATCTTGAGCTGGATCTCTTGAGCGGCGAGCAGAGCGCCGGCAGAGGTTGCAGGGGTGGCGGCTCCTGGTTCAACGTCCATTAAGGTTGAATTCATTGTAGGCATTTCGTCCTTGGAAGTATGTGGGACTTTTACCGTCCTATTGCTGACGATACTCGGGGAAAGGAGCGGTGTGTGTAAGACATTTGTAATGGTGCGATGAGGTGACCGCGCTTCTGATGCTAGGCGCATATGCAGGAGTTGGCCAGGGAAGAGCGCAACGAGAAGGAGCATCACGGCGCCTGGGATCATGCAGATGGAACAGCGTTGGAGATATTTGGATAGGCCGATTTTCAAGACGCCGTTCATGGACCGGATGCCCGGGCCAGGACGAGCAACGGCATTTCCCCGGCGATGATGCAGGAATGCGGGAGGGGGTTCGCGGGATACCGACTAGAAGAGGATCAGGCAGGGACCAGATCCTCTTCGACGTCTGTATCTTCGAGGGAGTCCGCGCGATTCCTCTCTGCGAGCGGGATGGCGGCCTCTGCCTGCTGCAAGAGGCTCCAGACGCCAGTAGAGAAGACGGTGGTCAGCAGAAGGCACTCGGTGGGCTTCCAGGCGTCGTGGAGGTTGACGGCGATGAGGTTGGCGAGGACGAAGACACTGAGATAGGTGATGACAGCACGGACATTGACGCCACTGCGGGTAAAGAAGCGCCAGGCGACCAGAGCCATGGGAATGGCCAGGGGCGCGGCATCGTACTCCATGATGCGTGGGTTGAGCAGGATGGATCCAATGAGGAGAACGGGCATCCATTGCTGAAGGGTGAGCCTGCCGGAAAGGTATTGACGGGAGAGATGGAAGAGCAGACCGCCGATCATGGCTGCGTAGAGCAGATAGAAGACGATGGAAGAAGGTATATAGGACCGGCCATAGTGAACCAGCAGGTCGCTTAAGATGCCGGCGGGGCTGGAGCCGAAGTCGTGGTTGTCGACGAACTGTAGTTGCACAGCCTGCATGAAGTGCTGGAAGAGCGCGGGCATAATTCGAGACTGGATTGCGAAGACTCCCAGGCCGAGAGCCGCGGTGATGCTGACTGGCAGACAGGAGCGGCGGTCAGAGAACAACGGTATGGCCAGCAGTGTGAGCAGTGGGGGCTTGAAGCAGGAGGCGATGAAGATGGCGATGTAGCACCAGCGCCAGATACCGCGTCGCCAGCCGTATGCTGCTCCTAATAGAACCAACGCGTAGAGGATGAAGGCGATATTCCCGCTCAGGATGGTGTCATGCGCCAGCAGGCCGGGGCAAAAGACCGCCAGGGGCGCGATCAGAGTGATGAAGGTCTGTTCCGTCTGTTCGCGGGCGCGGGTTGTGACCCAAAGGACAGAGAAGACACCAGCGATCAGGACAAGCCAGTAGAGGGAGCAGGCCAACCATGGCGGGAGACGGTCGATGAGACGCAGGAGCGGAAGCGTAAACGGAGCATAAACATAGCTGCAAGGTGGGTAGGCGTTCGGATGCTGGGCCAATGTCTGGTGGAAGGCTTCCTGGCGCGCCATAGCATCCACGTAGGGATCATGGCCAGCCCGAAGCGAGGTGATGGCGTTGTGATAGATGGCGATGTCATAGCCCGCAGGGTCTGTGCGGTTCCATATGGGAATGGTGACGAAGGCTAACAGCCAGAAGACGACGGCGATAGCGCGGCACTTGGCGGTGAGAAACATTGCAGCGATTCTAATACCCTCCGGCGCTGGGGCATAAGTCCGGGCCCTACTGTATTAACGGATCTTCATCTGATACGGATCGTTGCCGTTCTTACCGTGGCTTGAATGGCGACCTACGGCGCGCTGCCGGGGAAGTCACTGTGGTTTGGGCTTGCTTGGGTTTTCATCGACGGTACATGCCAGGTTTCGCACAAGAGAATAGACGCGATCCTTCAGGGAAAGTTTTCATGCAGCGAGAGTTAAGGCGAGGGTTAAGATGAGCGCGTTCTGCGTGCAGGAGAGACACTCTTTCCTGGATCTCGTAGATGCTGCTCCAAAAGGGCAAAGGAGCACAGCAATAAGGATTTAGTCCAGGCGGAGGGAGATGACGAAGCTTTCATGAGCATTCTTCTCCGATGAATTCGCCCCCTCACTCCCGCTTCCGAGCGCCGATCCGAGCTGACGATGCTATCCGTCCCCTGGGTTGAGCCGCCTGCCGAGCGAGGAAAGGCCTACGCGAGCCTTCCTGTGGAGGGCATCCGGTAGAGGGTGGGGTGATGAACTGGTTGCTTTAGCGCAGAAAGACGCTGAGTTCGGTTGCGGCAGCACGCAGTGGAGGCAGAAAACGGGTCTGCATCTCTAACATGGGGATGCGAGGGGCATGGCCACTGAGGTTCACCACGGCCACCACGCGTCCGTTGCTTGCGTAGATGGGTACCGCTATGGAGCGGAGACCGATCTCATACTCCTGATCCACAAGGGCATAGCCGTTGCGGCGAACATTGCGCAGGGCCAGGCGGAGCTTGTCGATGGAGTTGATGGTGCGCGGCGTGTATTGGGTGAGGACCAGACGAGAGAGGACTGCTTCAAGCTGATCCTGGGGAAGGTAGGCGAGCAGGACGCGGCCCATGCTGGTGCAGAAGGCCGGCAGGCGTGAGCCGATGTGCAGATCCACAGACATGACGCGGGTGACGCTGCTGCGAGCGATGTAGACGATCTGATCTCCATCCAGCGTGGCTACCGAAAAGCTCTCGTGATAGACGTTGGACATGCGCTCGAGGATGGGTTGAGCGGCGTTGGCGAGCGTACTGGAGGCCGTGTAGGTGTTGGCCAGGGAGAGCATCTTGGGGCGCAAGGAGTAGCGCTGGGATTCATCGGCGCCGGCGAAACCAAGCTTCACCAAGGTATAGAGGCAGCGACGGACCGCGGCGCGGGAGAGACCTGTGCGCACGGAGATCTGGGAGATGGTCATCTGCGGCGTCTGCGGGGTAAAGGATTCGATTACCACCAACCCCCGGGCCAAGGAAGCCATGAAGTTCGGGTCTCCGGTGTAGGAACTAAGCGCCGCACCGGGAAGGACCTTGGTCTTCGCAGGAGGTGCGGGCAATGGGGCTATGGCGGCAGGTGACAATCAGGGCCTCCTCAAGATGCTCCAGATGCTCTGGACGAGGCAATCGTCTGGGATCGGAGGGATCTCAGGCGATTGCCGCTCTCTCTCTACGATAAACGCACGATCATTTGAATGCAATTGCTTGCAGCCTATTTTGTTGTTGTTCGATAGGAGGCAAGCGATCGCATGTGTTGGATTGGAGATGGTCTGGAGCTGTCGCCTTCTGGCGGAAGCGGCTAAAGGTGGCTATTTGTGAGTGCGATAGAGGCGAACCAGATTTGAGGTGGAGGGGTCGTGAGCCAGGGGGGGGTCAGACGGAGATTCAATCTCCCCTAAGATGCGGGTGGCCAGTACTTTACCAAGCTCTACTCCCCACTGGTCGAAGGAGTCGATGGACCAGATGACGCCCTGGGTGAAGACAGAGTGCTCGTAGAGAGCGATCAGCGTGCCAAGGGTATAGGGAGTAAGGCGTTCGGCCAGAATGACGTTCGAAGGCCGGTTACCGGCGAAGACCTTGTGGGGAGCCAGGGTCTCGGGGACGCCTTCCGCGCGGACCTCATCGGCAGTTTTTCCAAAGGCCAGAGCCTCGGCCTGGGCGAACACGTTGGCCATCAGCATGTCGTGATGCCGTCCCAGAGGATTGATGCTCTTGTAAAAGCCGATAAAGTCGCAGGGAATCAGGCGGGTGCCCTGGTGAATGAGCTGGTAGAAGGAGTGCTGGCCGTTGGTTCCGGGTTCGCCCCAATAGATGGGGCCGGTATCGGCATCTACCGGTGTGCCGTCCTGGGTGACGTGCTTGCCGTTGGACTCCATGGTGAGCTGCTGGAGGTAGGCAGGGAAGCGCTTGAGGTACTGCTCGTAGGGCAGGATGGCGACGGTCTGGGCATCGAAGAAGTCGGTGTACCAGACGGTGAGAAGTCCAAGGAGGGCGGGAAGGTTCTTCTCCAGGGGTGTGGTGCGGAAGTGAACGTCCATGGCGTGGAAGCCCTCCAGCATGGAGCGGAAGTTCTGCGGCCCGATGGCGATCATGGTGGAGAGGCCGATGGCGGAGTCCATGGAGTAGCGGCCGCCGACCCAGTCCCAGAAGCCAAACATGTTCGCGGTGTCGATTCCGAATTTGGCCACCGCTTCTGCATTGGTGGAGATGGCGACGAAGTGGCGGGCGATGGCCTCGGTCTGCTTGAGCCGGCCGAGCGTCCAGGCGCGGGCGGAGTGGGCGTTGGTCATGGTCTCCAGGGTGGTAAAGGTCTTGGACGCGACCAGGAAGAGGGTCTCTTCCGGATCGAGGTCGTGCACGGCCTCGGTGAAGTCCGTGCCGTCCACGTTGGAGACGAAGCGGAAGGTGAGCTCGCGCTGGGAATAATGCCGCAGCGCCTCGTAGGCCATGACGGGGCCAAGGTCGGAGCCGCCGATGCCGATGTTGATGATGTTGCGGATGGGCTTGCCGGTGAAACCGAGCCATGCGCCGGAGCGAATCTGGTCCGCGAAGGCGGCCATCTTGTCCAGAACCTGGTGAACGCCCGGGACGACATCCTCTCCGTCGACGAGGATGGATTGAGAGCGGGGAGCACGCAGGGCGACATGGAGGACGGCGCGATTCTCTGTGGTATTGATCTTTTTCCCAGTGAACATGGCTTCGGCGTGCTCGCGTAACCCGGATTGATTGGCCAGTTCGATGAGGAGCTTCAAGGTTTCATCGGTGATGCGGTTCTTGGAGTAGTCCAGGAAGAGGCCGCAGGCCTCCGCGGTGAAGCGGGTTCCGCGGGCGGGGTCGGCCTTGAAGATGTCGCGCAGGTGTTGGGGGCGGAGGGATTCGGCGTGTTGTTGAAGGGCTTTCCAGGCTGGGCGGGAGGCCAGCGAAGTGATTCGGTCGGTCATGTACTTCCTCTCCTGGTGGTTGAGTGTGTGCTGGTTGAGCCGCTGAACCGGAATGAGCGGCTCGGCGGGCCGAACTCGCTGATGGGATTCGATCACCGGCGCAGGCTGGCGAGTTACAGAGACGTTAGATGCAGGAAGAGCGGTCTGCCGGTTCCTGTGGTTGTTGAAGAACCTTTAGAGAAGGCGGAACGGAGGCGGCGATTGGGTGCGGGGTGCAACGATGGCGTCTCCGTTTCGCTTGGGTGGCCAAGGGGCTGTAGCGCGTATTGAACCGCTCCGGGCAGGAGTTTTCCTTGCAGAACGTTGGCTGGCAGCGAGTGGTGAGCGCAGTTGATCCGGGCAAGACGCGCTTCGAGTTGGAGCCTTTGCAGACGGTCGATGTCAAGATGAGCTTTTCGGAGAGAAACAGCAAAAAAGCGACCGCCTGCAAGGCGGCCGCTTGGGTTCGGAAGGGCTTGGATTCGGGAGCTTCTGGCTCTGGAAACGCGCGGCGGTTCTTACTGAAGCAGCTCGGTACAGTTGGTACCGCCTTTGGGGTCGTAGCGAATTTCTCCGTTTTCGTCGGTGCAGAAGCCGCGATTGCCGCTGTGTCCAACGGAGTTGGGCACGGCGGTGATCTGATAGCTGTTGTACTGATCGACGTTATTGATGGTGGTCTTGGCGCAGTTGCTTATGGTGAAGGTATAGCCGGCCTTGTGGCCGCTGGCCAGGTCATCGGGGATGAGTTGCGCGGCCTCGGCAGTCGGCGGGCCGGAGCCGACCTTGCCTCCCAGCGCGTTGAGAGAGCAGGCAAATCCGTGGTCTGGGTAGGTGGAGTTGTACTGGCCCTCCATCTCATCGAGCATGCGGAGGCTGGCGATGGCGGAGGTCTCATTGCCGCGGCGGATGACCGACTGCATGGCCGGGATCGCCAGCGTCAGCAGGATCAGAATCACCGACATGACAATGAGCAGTTCAACCAGGGTAAAGCCGGATTCGTGACGATGGGTGGGAGTGTTCATACATGCCTCGCAGAGCCGGACGCGCGCTCAGATTTCCAGATTCAAAGTATAGACGTTTCCGGCTCCGCGATGACAGCATCTTGGCGCCCGGGCGCCGGGATCAGGGCTCCGTTGTATCCCTGCCGCAGAGGCGGCACCCCTCCGCTAGCACCCGAGGTCAGCCCGAGTTAACTTCAGCGAGCCGAGGTTGCCGAGCAGGGTGAGCGCCAGATGCTCCGGCTGCAGAAGTTCGTTGGCCAGAGCCTGGATGTCCGCGGCCGTGACTGCGTCCACCGCCGCGGTGATCTCATCGAGCGAGAAGAAGCGGCCCCAGTACATCTGCTGGCGGGCGAGTGAGGACATGCGGGAGCCGGAGGTCTCCAGGCCCAAGACCATGTTGCCCTTGAACTGCGACTTGGCGCGCTGGAGCTCTTCGCCGGTGACGGGGTGTTGCCGGATGCGGATGAGTTCGACGAGGGTAAGGTCAAGCACCTGGCGGGTGTTGGCCGGTGAGCAGCCCGCATAGACGGCCAGAGAGCCGGTGTCGCGGAAGGGGTTGAGCTCGGAGTAGATGCTGTAGGCCAGGCCGCGATCCTCGCGAATGGACTGAAAGAGCCGGGAACTCATCCCTCCACCCAGGATAGAGTTCAGCAGATAGGCGGTGTAGCGCAGCGGCGAGGCCACCGGAGGCGCGGGGACCGCCAGGCAGAGCTGCACCTGCTCCAGAGATTTCTTTCGCTTGAGGGTGATGTGGGGCGTGGTCCGCGGAGCATGGGAGCGCGCGATCGTATCTCCCGAGCCTGGGGCCAGGGAGCGGAAGGATGATGCCACCTGCGCCACAAATTCGTCGTGGTGAAGGTTGCCGGCGGCGGAAAAGACCATGTTCGCCGGGGTGAAGCGACGGGCGTACTCGGAACGTACAATCTGCCGGGTAAAGCTGGAGACCGTTGGCGCGGCGCCAAGGATGGGCCGGCCCAGAGCGTCGTTGGGCCAGAAGTTCCGGGTAAAGAGGTCGTGGACGAGGTAATCGGGGTTGTCCTCATCCATCTTGATCTCTTCGAGGATGACGCCCTGCTCGCGGGTGATATCTTCCGGGGTAAAGGTGGGGTGGAGGACCAGGTCTGCGAGCAGATCGAGTGCGGCAGGAAGGTTCTGGTCCAGGAGCTTGATGCTGAAACAGATGGTCTCCTTGCCGGTGAAGGCGTCGAGATTGCCTCCGATGGCGTCAACCTCGCGGGCGAACTGCTGGGCTGAGCGGGTGGTGGTTCCCTTGAAGACCATGTGCTCGATGAAGTGGGAGATGCCGTTGAGCTCCAGGGGTTCGTCGCGGGAGCCGGAGTCGATCCAGACGCCCATGGCGATGGAGCGCAGATGGGGCATGCGCTCGGTGAGGACCAGAAGGCCATTGGGGAGGGTGGTGGTGCGGATGTCACGCAGGTGAGGAGCGGGGGCGGAGACGATCGCATTCTCAGCGACGGGAACGGAGATGGGCATCTGAACTATTGTTTCATGATTGCGCAGGCGCGGCATCATCGACATCGGTTGTGGCGATCGTACCTTGGTGAAACAGGACTTGCCAGCCGGTTGGTGTCTGTTGCCAGATGGTTGCGCGGCGGGTGACACGCTGGGATTGCTGAAGGGTGTAGGTGAAGAGATAGGTATCGGCGCTCAGGCGCAGGACCGCGTGGTCGGAGGTGAGCCAGCCAGCCTCCAGTGCGTCGGCGGGAGGAGAAGTTGTGAAGAGTTGAAGGATGAACTCGCGGCTGTAGCGGCGGCCGGAGGCTCCCACCTCCCAGTAGCCGGGCGCCATGGTGGTGGGCTTGTCGCGGCGATGGAAGATGGGTTCGCGGCAGCGGAGTTCCTCAAGCACGGGAAGAAGTTCGGCGCTGGTGTTGGCGAAGACATGGGAAGGGGGCATAGCGGTGATTGTAGGGCAGTACACTGAAGCGATGGAGAAGCGCGCTCTGTTTGGATTGAATCTGGCGGAGTTGACCGGGCTGATGGAGGCGCTGGGGCAGAAGCCCTATCGCGCGCGGCAGCTCTTTGAGGCCATCTATAGACAGCGTGTGACCTCCCTGGACGCGGTCACAACCCTGCCGGAGCGGCTGCGGGAACAGTTGAGCGCCGGGGGGTGGGATGTGGGCCTGCCAGTGATGGCGCAGACCGCGGTGAGCGTGGATGGAACTGAGCGCTATCTGATGCGGATGGCGGATGGTGAGACGGTAGAGACGGTGTGGATGCCGGATGGAGACGGCGGAGAGCGCGGCGATGGGAGCGAGGCCGCCGAAGAAGAGGCTGGCGAGGTGCAGTCGGCTGCGGAGGCGGTTGCGGGAGGCAAGTCGTCCTTCTGGGAGCGGAGAGCGAATGGGCGTGACCGGCCGAACTTCGGGACGCTGGCGGAGATGGGCTTCCGGAGGGCGACCATCTGCATCTCCAGCCAGGTGGGGTGCGCGGTGAACTGCCAGTTCTGCCTGACCGCAAAGCTGGGAATCCGGCGCAATTTGACGGCCGGGGAGATCGCCGGGCAGGTGGCCGCGGTGCTGAACCGGCATCGGATTCAGGTGGGCAAGGATCGCATCAACCTTGTTTTTATGGGCATGGGAGAGCCCTTTCTGAACTACGACGAGTTTATGAAGAGCGTACGGCTGTTGGTGGAGGGGGTAGGAGTGCCGGAGTCGCGGATGACCGTCTCCACCAGTGGAATCCTGCCGGGGATCGAGGCCTTTGCTGGTGAAGCTGTGCGGCCCAAGCTGGCGCTGAGCTTGAACGCCAGCAACGACCAGGTGCGGGCGCAGATTATGCCGATCACGCGCAAGTGGGAGATCGCGCAACTGCTGGAGGCGGTAAGAAAGATTCCGCTGCGGACCAGGGAGTGGGTGACGTTTGAGTACGTTCTGCTGGGCGGGGTGAACGATCGGCCGCAGCATGCTCGGGAGGTACTGCGGTTGCTTGCCGGGATGCGGGCCAAGGTGAACCTGATCGTCTGGAATCCGGGGCCGGGGATCGATTACCATCAACCCGAGCCGAAGGATGTGGCGGTGTTCCAGAAGATGTTGATCGAGGGAGGGGTTGCAACCTATATCCGGCGGCCACGGGGAAGAGACATCTATGCGGCCTGCGGGCAGTTGAAGAGGACCGTGGCGGAGGACGCCGGGCTGGTGGCGATCGGCAGTTAGGCTATCTTGAGACGGATGCCGGGAGCGGTCTTCCCGCGGTGTCTTCCTCGCTGACAAAGGTCCTGCAAGTGATGGCGTCCGGCGCGTCATGCTGAGATTTCTATGGCCGCCAGGGGCGTTCCTTCTTCGCCGGCTTTGGCTTGCCGCCGCTGGATGCGGCGGCCAACAACAGCGAGGCCCCGCTGAGGCCCACGACGACCAAGCCGCTGGACCACTCGTCCCCGCTGCGCGGATGGTGGAAGATGCGCGGGGCGTGGAGCAGCGCGAGCCATCCTGCAAAGAGCAGAAAGAGCCCGTAGGAGGCGTATTTGTCTTCGATCGTGGTGGCGATGGACATGCCAGCCACAATCAGCGCGAAGCCGGTGACGATGACCCAGGCGTGATGGCCGTGGATCCAGCGTGGGACCAGCTTGGCTAAAAAACGCACGTAAAGGAAATGTTGTAGCCCGAAGAGGACCATGGCGAAGGCGAAGAGGATGCGGCCGGGCATCAGGGTGTAGCGGCCTTTGGCTCCGGCCAACAGGCCGTGCAGGATCAGCGCCGTGGCGGCAAAGCTGAGGCATTGCAGGAAGACGGTGCGGGCGTTGCCGTTACTGAAGGTGTAGCCGAGGGTATCGTTCAGGTTGCCCTGAAGCGGCCACAGGTAGAGCGCCGAGGAAGCCAGCAGCAGCAGGCCGAGGAAGAGGCTGACCGGAAGGGTTTGCCAGGAGGTGAGCAGCAGAAGGCCGGCGCCGATGAACGCGGCAGCGAGTGCGTAGGCCAGCAGGTGATGGTGCGGCAGGTCTGCCGGGCACAGAGGAAGGCCGCGGCGGAGTTGCCCGTAGATGGCGTATTGCAGGCCGAAGCCCAGCAGAGAGAGCGCGTAGAGTATGCGGCCGAATGTAGAGAGCGACGAGGATATGGAGCTGGGCATGGTACCGCAGGGAGACGCAGAGGCAACTTGAGATGAGAGCAACTGAAGGGATCTTATACGGCGGAGGTCTCAAGAGCCAGTTGCAAGACAGTTTCCGCCAGAACGTCATAACTGTGCCGCAGAACCAGGCCCTGGTGAACAAAGCTGCCGGTGATGGGCGTTACGCCCAGGGAGCGAACGCGGTCCAGGTCGGCCTCAATCGGAGACTGACCGGATCGGGCGTAGTGCTCGAGGATCTTGGCGTCCACTTGGGCCGTATTGATCAGGGCGTAGTCGAAGATCTTGCTGCCGGCGTGGTCTAGGATCTTTTCGATGTGCTGGGAGGCGGTGAGGCCGAGGCTCTCATTGGCCTGGGTCATGAGGTTGCAGATGAAGATTCGGGTAGCGTTGCTGCGGGCGATGGCCTGGGGGACGTCACGGACCAGCAGGTTGGTGATCAGGGAGGTGTAGAGCGAGCCGGGGCCGATGGTGATCAGGTCTGCGGAGGCGATGGCGTCGAGGGCCTCGGGGAGGGCTGCTGCATCGGTAGGGGAGAGCATCAGCTCGGCAATGGAGCGACGGGAGGCTGTGATGCTGGTCTCGCCGTGGACGATGGAGCCATCGTCCATGCGGGCGGAGATGGTGGCGTTGGCCATGGTGCAGGGGTAGATGCGGCCGCGGCTGGCCAGGATCTGTGAGCTGGTCTGAACCGCCTGAGCAAAGTCCCCGGTGATGCCGGTGAGAGCGGCGAGGAAGAGATTGCCGAAGCTGTGTCCCTGTAAGTCGCCATTCTCAAACCGGTACTGGAAGAGGCGAGAGAGGAGCCCCTCTTCCGGGGACAGCGCCACCAGGCAGTTGCGGATGTCGCCGGGGGGAAGCATGTTGAGATCTTCACGCAGGCGGCCGGAGGAGCCTCCGTCGTCGGTGACGGTCACGATGGCGGAGAGTTCACCGATGAGTGCGGGCCGGGGTTCCGGACCTGGGTAGGCAGGCTGGGGTGTCCCAGGCGCCGGCGCTACGTAGGACTTGAGCCCACGCAGCAGCGTCGATAGGCCGGTTCCGCCGCCGATGGCCACTACCCGAAGCTGACGAGATTTGCGCATTGGCTAACAGTGTATTCGGACGCGGCCAAGAGACATAAGGTTTTCAGTATTTTGCGGGATAGAAACCGGTGGGGGCAGGTGCATTCGGGCGATGGGGATCCGAAATCATGGGCTGAAACCATTGGATGCGGGTTGGCGGCTGGTGGTGATCCCGTTGGTTCGCCAGGGTTCGTTTTGCCGGTGGAGGCTGGTCTGGCGAGGGTTCCAGGGCCGGGTTCCGCCGGTTGTCTGGGGAGTGCGCCCTGCCAGGAGCGGCCACTGGCTGTGGAAAGGTCGCTTGGCCACGGGCGCAGCGGGCTGGACGCCGGGTGGAGTCCAGGCGAAGTCAGACCTCCGGATAGAGGAGTTCGGTGAAGCGTGGGTCGTCGGCTACGCCGTCGAAGTCCGAGTCCATGCGAGCCTGAAGACGGTTTTGTCCATTCAGCCGAATCGCTTCAGCCAGGTGCTCGATGCAGGTGTCGGGATCGCCGGTCAGGCTAGCCAGCAGCGCCAGGCCATAAAAGGCGTAGTCGGCCGACTGCTCCTCGAGGAGGATCTGCTGGAGATGTTCGCGGGCATCCTCGTAGTTGCCCTGGTTGAGCAGAGAGATTGCGTAGTCGTAACGTTCTTCGTGGGTCTGAAAGCTGTTGGAGCCTTTGCCGATCTGGGCGACGCAGGCGGCGATGTACATGCGGATGCGGTCGGCAAGATCCTGGGGCGCGGAGCCCAGCATGCGGGAGAAGGCTTCATGCGCCTTCTCGTACTTCCCGGTTTGCATCAGTTTGATGGCGCTCTCGTAAAGAGCGAGCGTGGATTTGCGTGCGGGATCGGCGGGGTGCTGCGCATTGCCGGCGAGGGTGCGCGAGGGGCGGGCTCCCTTATGGGAGTTTGTGGCGTTGGTGGCTGTGGTTGAAGAAGCTTGCTTGGTGGCCATGGTGTTCTCGGGGAAGCTGTCAGCTAAGCGATGGATGGGTTCAGTATGCAATGGCTTTATACGAGGGTTCGATGACGATGGTCAAATGAGAGTGTAACGGATAAACGATCCGAGTGTAATCGATCAGGTCAGGGAGCGGGCATAGAACACCGGATTGAGCGTTGGATCGTTGTACATCTTCAGTTGACGGTAAAGCTTGAAACGGCGGCGGCCCGCCAGGACATCCGACCATAGGGAATCAAGGCAGTCTGCCAGATCGGTACGCTGTTCCTTCAAGACCAGAAGCCGGGATTGGTTGCGCATCTGGTGTTCCAGGGTGGAGCGGTGCAACTGCTCGCCGGTATGAAAGATCTTGAGCGCCAGAATGGAGAGCCGGTCGATGATCAGGCCGGGAGACTCGGAGTGGAGAGGCGCCGCGCTGTTCTGCCGGGCAAGGGCCAGCAGCGCGATATCGATCTGTTCGGCCAGATCGTTGCGGATCTGGTTGATCTGATCGATCTGCCGTTTGACGGCAACGATGGCGTGGTCGGGGGCCTGGGGGTCGCGGGCGCGATCTTCGCAGTGCCACAGGTCGAAGTTGGCTCGATGCTGGTCCAGCACGAGTTGGTCAAAGCTGCAGGAGGCTGAAGCTTCAGGGAGCGAGGGGTCGTGACCGTGGGCCGTGAACTGATCCTGCAGTGCGGCGATGTGCGCGGCGTTCATCATAGCGTGATGATTGCAAGGATAACGGAGGCGGATGGCAAGCGGTAGCTTCGGCCCGGTGGGCGAGGATCGGAACTGCGCCGGCATGCCAGCCAGGAGAGCGCTGGGGATTCTTCGGGGGAAGAAGAAGAGTTGCGGCGTCCGGTTCTCCAAAAGCTCCTTTCGGTGGGCTTCGATTTGTGGTTTTGGAGGGTTCGGCCGAAGAGGGTCGGCCCAGACGCAATCGAAAGCGGGGAGCGAAGGCGGGGAGTGAGGACGGGAATGGAAGACTTGGTGAGATGCGGCGCCGATGCGAAACTTAAGGTCATGGCGAAAAGGACGCGGAGGTTGTTGATTTACAGGCTGGGCAGCTTAGGCGACATGGTTGTGGCTCTGCCGGCGCTGCATCTGGTAGCCCGGGCCTTTCCCGATGCGGAGCGAAGGATGTTGACCAACTTTCCAGTGAACGCCAAGGCTCCCGTGGCCGCGGAGGTGCTGGATGGATCGGGGTTGGTGCAGGGCTATCTGCGCTATACGGTGGGAACCAGGAGCCTGCGTGAGCTGCTAAGTCTGTGGTGGAAGATCGTGCGGTGGCGACCGGAGGCGCTGGTGTATCTTGCCGCGGCGCGCGGAGTGAAGGCGGCGCGGCGCGATGAGCTTTTCTTCCGGATGTGTGGCCTTCGCCGGCTGATCGGCGTTCCAGTGACGGAAGGGATGCAGCGGAACTTCTATGGAGCCACCACCGGCGGCAAGGACCGCGCCATGGGCAACGGCAACCTGGAACCGGAGGCCGGGAGGCTGGCGCGCTGCATCGGCGAACTTGCCACATTCGCCGATATTGGAGACCCGGGAAGGTTGCGCGATCCGCAGAGCTGGGACCTGCGCCTGAGCCCGGCGGAGAGGCAACGCGCCGAGCAGGCGCTGGACGCCGCGGCATGGCCGGGCGAGGCGATTGCGGTAAGCGTGGGCACCAAGGTGCAGGCCAAGGATTGGGGCAAAGAGAATTGGCGGGCGCTGTTGGGGCGGATGGCGGCGGAGTATCCGGAGCGCGTTCTGTTGCTGATTGGCGCTGCCGAGGAGAGCGAAGCTAGCCGGTTTGCCGCCCAGGAATGGCGCCAGAACGGAGGCGGGCCGGTACTGGATCTGTGTGGCCGCTTGACGCCGCGGCAGAGCGCGGCGGCCATCGCTCGAGCCAGACTCTTTGTAGGGCATGACAGCGGACCGATGCACCTGGCTGCGGCGGTGGGGACTCCGGTGGTGGCGCTCTTCTCTGCGCGGAATATTCCCCGGCAGTGGTTTCCGGTTGGAGATCGGCATCGCGTGGTCTATCACCGAGTGGAGTGCTGGGGGTGCGGTCTGGAGACCTGCGTCGAAGAACAGAAGCGATGCCTGATGTCCATCACCGTAGCGGAGGTGATGGACGAGGTGCGGGCCGCCCTGGCTCAGCCGCCGATGCGATGATGGATCGAAGAGGGAACGCCGCGAGTGGAGACGACGATGATGTTGCCGGAGATGGATGCGGTTCTAGGGTTGCTGGAGGGCGGCTTTGGCCGGTTGTCGGTGCTGGTGGCGGGGGATCTGATGCTCGACCGGTACATTCTGGGTGAGGTCGACAGGATCTCACCGGAGGCTCCTGTGCCGGTGTTGCGCCACGCTCAGCACTCGGAACGCGCAGGCGGTGCGGCGAATGTAGCGATGAATCTTGCGGGGCTGGGATGCAAGGTATTTCTGGCCGGCTTCTGGGGCGAGGACAAGGAGAAGGACGAGCTTGCGGCTTTGCTCTCGGCTGCGGGGATTGACACATCCTGTGTGGTCGCCACCAGTCAGCCGACCACATCCAAGACCAGAATTGTGGGGCGCCGACAGCAGCTTTTGCGCCTGGACGTGGAGAGCCGGGAGGCTGCCTCAGCCGAGGAGCAGCAGCAATTGCAGCAGAGCGCGGAGCGGGTGGTGGCCAAGGTGCAGGCGGTGGTGCTCTCTGACTATGCGAAAGGCGCTGTGTCGCGGGATCTGTGCGCGGGTCTGATCGCCGCCGCGCATGCCGCCGGGATTCCGGTGCTGGCCGACCCCAAGACAAGGGACTTTGGCAAATATGCAGGGGCGACGATGGTCTGCCCGAACTTGCATGAACTTTCCGCCGCGACAGGCGTGGCAGTGGACCAGACGCCGGCCCTGCTGGAGGCCGGCGAGGCGCAGCGGGAGAGATTCGGATTGAAGTATCTGGCTGTGACCATGAGTGAGAGTGGAATCCGGGTGCTCAGGGAGGGCGGAGAGTTCCATTCCGCGGCGCGCGCCCGGGAGGTCTACGATGTCTCGGGCGCGGGCGATACGGTCATCGCCGCGCTGGCCGCCGCGCTGTGCGGAGGCTTGCGGGTGGAGACCGCTGTGGAGTTGGCGAATCTTGCTGCGGGAATCGTGGTGGGCAAGATGGGAACTGTGCCCATTGCACAGCACGAACTGATTGCGGCGTTGACGCCCTCCAGCGGCATAGGCGGTGGCGAGAAGGTGCTCACCCGCGAGCGCGTGGTCCGGCGCGTGGCTGAGTGGAGAGCGGCAGGTGAGACGATTGTGTTTACCAACGGATGCTTCGATCTGCTGCATGTGGGCCATGTGACCCTGCTGGAAGAGTGCCACCGGTTTGGAACCAAGCTGGTGTTGGGGCTGAATTCGGATGCCAGCGTGAGCCGGTTGAAGGGGCTCGCGCGGCCTGTGGTGGGCCAGCGGGAGCGCGCCCGGGTGATGGCCGCTCTGGCGGCGGTGGATGCGGTGGTGATCTTTGAGGAGGATACGCCGCTGGAACTGATCCGAGCGGTGAGGCCGGATGTGCTGGTGAAGGGCGGGGACTACTCGGTGGCGGCCGTGGTGGGGCATGAGGAGGTGATGGCCGCTGGTGGGCGTGTGGAGATTGTTCCCACGGTGGACGGGTTTTCAACCACCAACCTGGTAACTCGGCTGGTGAACGCGGAGCGTGGAGACGAGTCATAATGCGGGCGGCATGTTTGGCTGCGAGAACGCTTGTGGTGACCGCATGATTAAATAGGGATGCGCCACCGTGCCTTCCCGGCAAGAACTTTGAGCCCGAGTACAAGACGAGTACAAACGATGCAGGATGCCAACCCTAGAAATGTCGAGTTGTTTGATACCAGCCTGCGGGATGGCCTGCAACAACCGAATCTCGAGATCTCCGTACCCAACGCAGTGCGCCTGCTGGAGCGCATGGGCAGGTTTGGGGTGCATTATGCGGAGATCGGCTTTGCCGGCGCCAACCAGTTTGTGGGGGAGTTGGCAGAGGCATTGGAGTCGGCGGATACGGGCGGCATGAAGTTGGCGCTGTTTGGCCGTTCGCGTGGGCGCGGGGCCAAGGTGGAAGACTGGCCCGATGTAAGGTTTATGCTGCGCCATCGGCGCCTGGTTCGTACTGCGGTGATTGTGGTGAAGAGCCGGTTGCTGGATGTGCAGCGGTCGCTGGAGGCTACGCCGGAGGAGAATCTGCGCATGGCCTGGGAGACCGTTGACTGCCTGCAATCGCATGGGCTGGAGGTTCTGGTGGATCTGGAACATGCGATGGATGCCAGGTGCGGACGGCGTGAGTGCGGCCGCCGCTGCGACCCCGATTTCAAGCTCCGGAGTCTGGAGTACTTCCACCAGTTGACGGAGCAGTGTGTGAGTCAGAAGGTGAGCCGCATCGTGGTCTGCGATACGAACGGCGGAGCCAGTCCTGAGGAGGTTTGGGAGGTCTTTACCAGCTTGACCGGTGAGTTTCCGCAGGCGTGCTTCGCATTCCACGGCCATACGGATCGGGGCCTGGGCGTGGCCAACACGCGGGCGGCGATTCAGGCCGGGGCCATGCAGGTGCAGGGCACGCTGATCGGCACCGGAGAACGCTGCGGCAACGTGAACCTCACCACGGTGATTGGAGCGATGCAACTGCGCGGCGAGGCTGAGTTTGTGGCGGCAGAAGCACTGACCGGGCTGACCGGCATGGCCCATGCCGCTTATGCAGCCTTTGGGCTTGAGACTCCCCATGGAACGCCGATTGTAGGCCAGGGTGCGTTTGGCACGTGGGCCGGCATGCACGGCTCGAGCGAACGGAAGGATCCCGGCGCCTACCTATGGTGCGATCCGGCGCGGGTGGGCGCTATGCCGGTGATCGGGGTGAATGCGCAGTCGGGCCGGGCGAACATCATGCTGCTCTCCGAGTCGCTCGGCGTCCCCCTCAACTCTGCTGAAGCGCAGAGGCTGATGGATGCAAATCAAGCGATGGTGGAGGGAGGCGGTTACACCGCCAGCGAGGTCTCCTTCCGGCTGGCCTGCATGCGGGTGCTGAGAACAGGACGCAACTGGTTCACGGTGAGAAGTTGGCGGGTGTTTGATGAGTCGGATGAGATCGGGGGACGATTTATCCAGGCCTTTATGAGCTTGAGCATTGGGCAACGCAGCGGCGAGTCCACTTTGGCTACTACCCGAGGCGAGGGCGCTGGTCCGGTGGACGCGATTACGAAGGCGTTACGGAGTGAACTGGACAAGTGGTACCCGGAACTTGCCGAGATGCGTCTGGGAACCTTCACGGTTGCGGCGCTTGACATCAAGGCTCATGACTCCGCCGCGCACGTGCGGGTGACGGCCAGCTTCCATGCCGATGGCCACGAACCCTGGGTGACGGCAGGCGTCAGCAGCGATCTGAATCAGGCCGCCTTGATGGCCATTGTCGATGGTTTCCACTACTGGCTGATGCTGAAGGACGGAGCAGCACATGCGGCGTAGTGGAATCTCTGTGGGATGCGATTCCCGGCCGGCTGGCTTGTTCCGGTTCGTGGAGGCGAGGGTGAGAGTAGAAGGGTGGCGCGCATGAGCTACGGCGCCGTGGCCAGGACCGGGAAGGAGCAAGATCTGGAGGCGCTGGAGGAGAACGGCTGGCCTGCTGAGTATCCGCAATTTTCGCCGCGACGCTGGCTAAGGAATGGGCACCTGCAGACCATCCTGGGCAACTTTTTGCCTCGAACCGATGCTTTGCCGGAGCCTGTGGCGGAGATGGTGGAGGTTTCCGCTGCCTGCGGCGCCCAGATCTCCAGCCAGGTGCTCTGCGAGTGTCATTGGCAAGGACTTCGGCAGAGAGCAGCCTGCCCAACGGCGATCATTCTGCATGGCCTGGAGGGCTCTTCTCACTCCCAGTATGTGATTGGCAACGCCAATAAACTATGGAACGTCGGATGGAATGTGATTCGGATGAACATGCGCAACTGCAGCCCCAGAAAAGGAGAGCAGATATTGCGCCTGACTCCGACCTTGTATCACTCCGGTCTGTCCCAGGACGTGGAGCGGGTGATGCAGCACTATGTGGAGGCGGAGGGTCTGCAGTCGGTGGCGCTGATTGGGTATTCGATGGGGGGAAATCTAATGCTGAAGCTGGCTGGAGACCTGGGCGGCAACGCTCCCCCACAACTGCGCGCCGTGGTGGGGATCTCTCCCGCGCTTGACCTGGCGGCCTCCGCCGATGCGTTGCATGAGCCGTGGAACCGCCTTTATGAGCGCAAGTTCGTTCGGGCTCTGGTTCGGCGCTTTCGACTTAAGGCGAAGATCTTCCCGCGAGCGTATGATCCCCGACGTGCGGACCATGTGGGGTCATTGCGTGAGTTTGACGAGCATATCACCGCGCTCTACTGCGGGTTCAAATCAGCCGATGATTACTATCACCAGGCGGCAGCAGCGCGTGTGCTGAACCGGATCGCTGTGCCTACGCTGATTGTGCATGCCGAGGATGATCCGTTTATTCGCATCCGGGCAGAGTCTCGCCGGGCTATCGCAGAAAATCCACATATTGTCTTCCTGGTGAGCCCGCACGGAGGGCATTGCGCCTTTCTGGAACCCTCCGATCGCTCAACCGGCAACGATGGATACTGGGCGGAGCAGACGACGCTGCGCTTTGTTCGAGCCCACGCATGACGCCACGGCGGCCTGAGTCTGTGCAGTATTCTAAGGACTCATGCTGAGTGAATGGACTGCCGAGTGTTGTCTGGATGCGCCAGTGCTGGTGGTTCCCTGGTCCAATCAGGGCGCTGGGAACCTGGCGAACTCCGGTAGCGGGACGCGGTTCATCGACCTTCGTGCCAATCCCTATGACGTTGCAGAGCTTCCAGAGGCGGAACAGAACCCATGCCTGGCGCGCGCGCTGCGGTCGCTGAATGCGACTCGATCGCCGTTCCTTACAGCGAAGTGCGATGCGTGGCGGCTGGCTGTGTCCGATGCTGAGCCGGGTGCCGATGGGGAGCATCGGGAGAAGCTGGAAGCCTTGCGCCTGGAGCTGATGCTTCCAGAAGAGGAGTCGGGCTTTGGCTTTGCCAGCTACATCGATCTGCTGTGGCGCGAGCGTTCGGTGTTCGCTTCCGCTCACCAGCAGCAGGACCGCTTGGACCGTTTGGTGAGACGGGCGCAGCGGCTGGCGCACGCCGAAGCCGCACTGGAGTTTGTGCTTCGCCCGGCGTTGCTGGATCTGTATGCTCCGCTGGAGGGTTTCTCCGTCACCGTCTATCTGACGGCGCTTGGTCCGGAGCCGGAGATTGCGCGCCGCCGCTGGGAGTTGGCCATGGAGGACGTAGTGAGTCTGCTGCGCAGCAAAGAGCTTGAAGTGACACGTGGCTCGGCTACAATCGATGCAGTGGATGCGGATCCCGTGCGGGTATCTCCTTTGGGCAGCAGCGAGGGAGGGCCGCAGGTAGACGGCCAGGTTCCCAAAGATTGGGGCGAGTAGCTCAATTGGATAGAGCACGGACCTTCTAAGTCCGGGGTTACAGGTTCGATCCCTGTCTCGCCCACCACCACCCCATTCCAGCGCATCCCAGCCCGTCCCACAATCCATCTAAGTTCTCATTTTTCAATGTAGCTGCGTCCCAGCATGTCCCACCACGTTCCATGGCAGCGCACGCTATCCCGGGGGCAACTTTGGGGGAAACTGGAATTATCTTAAAAGTCTTAAAAGCGTTGCCCCCAGCACTCGAAGGAGTTGCCCCCAGAATGCCATTGACCAACACCCGGGTTCGAAATGCCAAGCCCGGCGTGAAGCCCCGGAAACGCGCCAAAGACCGGGAATCGCCATTGCCGGGGCTGACAAAAGCCACGAACTCGATTTCAGGCATCGTCGCGAAGTCTGCTGGGTCTGACGATGTTTCGCCATTCGAAAAGACAACCAAGCCCTGCAAGATGGCCGATGGAGCGGGACTCTATCTGGAGGTTGATCCTTCGGGAGGAAAGTAGTGGCGATTCAAGTACAGGCCTGCCGGTAAGGAGAAGCGGATTTCGCTCGGCGTATATCCCACCGTGAGCTTGGCGAATGCTCGGGAGGCAAGGGAGAGATGTCGGCAGCAGTTGGTGCAGGGCATCGATTCTGGGGCGGCCCGCAAAGCTCAAACGGAGGCTCGAGCCGGCTGGGAGGCGAACAGTTTTCAGGTTGTTGCTCGGGAATGGCTCAAGGAGCACATCGATCCAAAATCAGAGAGCCATGCCAAACGCGCGTAGGCGCGATTCCAGAATGACATCTTTCCATAGGTGGGCAATCGTTGCATCGCGGAAATCGCTCCCAAGGAGTCGCTGACTGTAATCTGCAAAGTGGGGTAGCTCCCTTAGTGCAGTACCCACTACTGGTTGTGTTTTCCCGTGGGCAGGCTCGCCCGCGATGGCCGGTAGCGCGTCGGTTTTGTGACCACGGCGTTCTCCAGCAGTCGATAGAACAGCATTCCGCGGCGGCGCGACTTTCTACGATTGAAGCGGAACGCGAACTCATCGAGATACGCGTCCAGATGGGCGGCAGTCACCGAGCCTTGATGCGT
>DAHXNO010000078.1 GCA_027365345.1 Granulicella sp. | reverse complement strand
GCCGCCTGCTGCGCGATGAGCCTCTGGTCGGTATCGGCGAGTTGTTTCAGACCCGCCAGACCCTGCCCCATGGCCACGTCGAAGCGGTCCTGATGTGCATGCGCCGCCTTGGCCTGGATGCGTTGCTGGCTGCCAGGCGCTGCCGGCAACGGGACCTGGTCCTGGTCATGATTGCGCAGCGATTGGTGAACCCGTGTTCGAAGCTAGCAACCGTGCGCGACTGGCGCACGACGACCTTGTCGGAAGAGCTGCTGGTGGAAGACGCCAGTGAGGACGAACTCTATCAGGCCATGGACTGGCTGCTGGAGCGCAAGCCGCGCATCGAGAAGAAACTGGCTGAGCGTCATCTGCCAGAGGGTAGCCTGGTGCTCTATGACGTCAGCAGTAGCTATTATGAGGGACATCACTGTTCACTGGCCCACTACGGGCATGACCGTGATGGCAAGAGAGGATGGCCGATCATCGTCTACGGAGTGATGACCGACAGCCAGGGCCGTCCGTTAGGCGTTGAGGTCTATCCGGGCAATACCGCAGATCCGACCACGGTGATCGATCAGGTGGACAAGTTGCGGGACCGGTTCCATTTGTCCCAGGTGGTGCTGGTGGGGGATCGCGGCATGCTGACCCGGCCACGGATTGACAAGCTGAAAGGCCACTCTGGTTTGGGCTGGATCACCGCCTTGACCAACGATGCCATTCGGCAACTGGTGGCCAAGGATGATCTGCAACTCTCGTTGCTCGATGAAAAGAATCTGACGGAGATCACTTCTGCGGACTATCCCGGAGAGCGGTTGATGGTCTGCTACAACCCTCTGTTAGCTGAAGGGCGTGAGCGGAAGCGCAAGGAGTTGCTGGAAGCCACAGAGAAGCAATTAGCCAGGATTGGCGGTCAAGTCGCGCGCCGAATCAGCAAGCCACTGTCGGCCGGCGAGATTGGACTGAAGGTTGGCAGGATTCTGGGACGCCACAAGATGGCCAAGCATTTCCATCTGACCATCAATGACGGATCCTTTTCCTGGTCGCGGGACCAAGAGTCCATTCAGAAGGAAGCCGCCCTGGATGGCATTTCTGTGATTCGCACCAGCGAGCCGGCAGAGCGGCTGTCAGCGGAAGACACCGTGCGCAGTTACAAGAGCCTGGCTCAGGTGGAACGCGTCTTCCGGACGATGAAGAGCCTGGAGCTGCTGGTGCGTCCCATCCGCCACCGCATCGAAGATCGCGTCAAGGCCCACATCTTCCTTTGTATGCTGGCTTATTACGTCCAGTGGCATATGCTTCGCGCCTGGGTGCCGATCTTGTTTGCCGATGAAGAACTCCCCGTTCAACGACTGGTGCGGGATCCGGTTCTGCAACCTACCATCTCGGACTCTGCCAAGGAAAAGAAGGCGGCCAGGCAAACTCCCGACGGGCTTGCCCTGCACAGCTTTTCTTCGCTCATGTCAGAGCTGGCCGGTCGCGCTCGCGTCACTCTCGGGCTGCCCAATGATCCTTCCGGAAGTACTGTCGTTAGACAAGTGCCTGAACCCAACCCCATTCAGGCAGAGGCATACCAGTTGCTCGCTGATTTCCCAGTAACTGGAAACTGACTTTCGGCCTATCTTCCTATGAATCAGAAGAATACTGCTCGAAAGGCGTAGGAACTTCGGTTTAGAGATTGCCAGAGTGACAGTTGATGCGCTGCATGACGAACTGCATGCCGCATAGGCCAGGGAAGATTTTTTGAGTTCGAGCTGATTTTGCGCAGGACGCCGGGATGGAAGGCAGACGCCGACATCGATCTCTGAAACACCAAGCGATCGGAAACCCAGCCTTTGGGCTCCCAGAGCCGATGATGCGTTGAGCCGGCGCCGACGATGCGTGGAACAGGAACCGATCTCTGGGCTGGCTGTGGCGCTGGAGGGTTAAGCGACCTGGCCGTTGTAGTTCTCTCTGGCCTGGGAGAGGGTGACTTTGACGTTTAGGCGCTGCCGACCACGGTAGATGGTGAGGGTAACGGTATCGCCGGCGCGGTGGGCGTTGAGGGCGTTGGATAGATCCTGGGGTGAGGTGATGGGCTGGCCGTCAAAGCCGACGATGAGATCACCGCCGAGCATGACCTGGGTATTGCCCTGGTAGGCCAACTGGTTGCCCCCGCGGAGGCCGGCGCGGGCTGCGGCTCCGCCGGGAAGAACACGCTCGATGAGGATGCCGTAGTCGGCGGGGAGGCCGATCTCCTGTGCCTCGTCGGGGCCGATGGGTAGGGTGACGATATCCAGGGAGGGGCGAACGGCGTGGCCGTAACGCATGATGTCCTGGACGACGGCCTCCGCCGTCTGGATGGGGATGGCGAAGCCGATGCCAGCGGACTGGTCAGCACCGCCGTTGGGGTTGGAGGCGATCATGGTGGTGATCCCGATGACGTCCCCGTGAGAGTTGAGCAGAGGTCCGCCGGAGTTGCCGGGGTTGACCGAGGCGTCGGTCTGAATGGCGTCCTCAATACGATTGCCGGAGGGAAGAATGACCGAGCGGATGGCGGAGATCATGCCGTGGGTCATGGTTCCGGAGAAGCCGAAGGGATTGCCGATCGCATAGACCTCCTGGCCGACCAGGAGGTGGGTGGAGTCAGCGAGGGTGGCCGGTTGGATGTTCGCGGCTCCTTGAATCTGCAGGAGGGCGACGTCATGAAACCGGTCCGCGCCGACGACGGTGGCCTTGAACTTTCTCTTGTTCCAAAGGGTGACTTCGACGGTCTGGGCGTTGTCAATGACGTGATCATTGGTGAGGATGTGGCCCTGGTTGTCGATAAGGAAGCCGGAACCCTGGCCCTCCTGAGGGACGGGCTGGAGGAAGAAGTCACAGCAGACGACCTCCGTGCTGGTGATGTTGACCACGGAGGGGAGAGCTTTCTTGTAGACAGCAATGTTCTGGAGTTCCTGGGAGGTAAACTCCTGAGCCGCTTCTGCCTTGGTGATGGCGAACTGGCCAACGGGGGTGCTGGTGGTTGCGGTGGTGCTGCCGTCGGCGTTGGCGGCCACCTGGGTCTGGCTGGGGCGCAGGAGGCCGGCCATGGCTCCGGAGGGCGCCCAGCGGGTGGTCAGGAAGTAGAAGGCGGTCAGAATCAAAAGGACCAGGAGGACAGGGCGGAGTTTCATCGATCAGGAACCCTCGGATGGCGGAGGCATCGGAGACGCCACATTACTTATTTTAGATGCTGCAAGAGGCGAAATTGAGGCACCAAGCCTGCTCGGAAAGATGACGCGGCGAGTTAGCGGGTCTGCCCCAGCATGACGTGACCGGGCTCGATCTTCAGGAGGTTTGGCGGCTCGGGCCGGAGCACCGAGCGCGTGATGTTCACGGTCACGGCGCCCAGATCACGGCTTAGCACCAGCGGGCGGGTGGAGAGGTTGCAGGCTGCCACGACGGTGTTGGAGGTTGGCGAGTCGGCAGGAGATCTTCGCACCCAGACCAGAGCATCCAGAGCGTCATAGTCGAGGATCTCCTGGGCTCCGTCGCGCAGCGCCGCGTTGTCGTGGTGCAGGGCGATCAACTGGCGATAGAGGTTCAGCACTGATCCGGGGTCGCTGGACTCCAGAGCAACGTTGGCGGTGGCTCCATTGGGGGCCTGCAGGGCCGGATTGAGATCGCCTTTGGTGAAGCCGGGCAGCAGCGCGGGGTCTACCGGCGGCGGCTGATCGCTCTCTTCGACCTCAGGCA
>DAHXNO010000074.1 GCA_027365345.1 Granulicella sp. | reverse complement strand
TTCCCGGCGTCCAATCCGCCACGGTCAACCTTATGGCGCACGCCGCGCAGATCCTCAGCAGCGCCCACCGGCACCGACGACGTCCGAGACGGCTCAGGGCGAGCGCTCTGGAAGGTGAAGATCTAACTGGAGGATTGGGGCGGCTAGTGGGGGTCGAACCCACGACATCCGCTGCCACAGAGCGGCGTTCTGCCACTGAACTATAGCCGCCGTATCGCTTCCGATTGTAGCATTCCGGGAGGCAGAAGCGAAGGGCTCGGAGCCCCTCATCCGCCGATGAGGTTCGGAAGAGCCAGCAGCGAGGGGGGACTTGGATCACCGGCATGGGTTCATGCAGCGCATCCGCCCTGCAAACAGGTTGCCCACACTGCTGAACGCCGCTTCTGGCCATCGATCAGATCCTTCACCGCCGGTTGAAGATGCAGCTTCACTTGGGTCGATGAATACCGGCTCAGGGAAACGTCTTGGTTATCCGCAGCCAGCTTGAAGTCCATGGCGAACGGGCTGCGTGACAAATCCGTGATTCCGTTTCTCCATTGGTTGGATTTAGAGCCTCAATCGCTTGCCTCAAAGATGGGGACATGTCCACCGGCAAGATGGAGTCACCAGTCTGGTTCCACCCCGCCGGGCTACGCACAGCGCAGTGCGGCGTGGAACAATGGATATGCTCTGGTTGCTCGGTGATTGGCAGCCTGTCGGCTGCGCTATAGACGCGCGCTGACACTCGGCTTCGCCGCGGCCATACATTCCCTATGAAAACCCAGCGACTGGTGTACTCGCCCACACGGAGCCGCAGGCTCAACGAGATGCTCGGCCTCATCGTTCTGGTGGGCGCCGGCTTACTTCTGCTTGCCTTGGCCAGCTATACGCCGTCTGATCCATCGTTGAATACCGTCGGGGGCGGGGCTCAGCCAGGCCTGCCCCACGGCGGCGTGCAGAATTGGGCGGGGCTGGCGGGCGCCTACACCTCAGACCTGCTGCTTCAGACCCTCGGCATCGCCATCTTCTTCGTTCCTCTGGCCCTGATTCGAATCGGGTTGGCCTGGATGCGATCCCTCGCCGCAGGCTCTACGCCACTGAAGTTAGCGGGCCTCGCGCTGTGGCTGATCTTCGCTCCAGCCCTGATCGCACTGCTGCCCGGCCATCTTCTGTGGAGAGGCGCGCTGCCGATCTGCGGCGTCGAGGGGGCCATCCTTGCCGGAGCTCTCACGCGCTTTGCCAACCTTCCCGGAGCGCTGGCCCTATGCGGTCTGATGGTGGCGCTCTCGCTGTATCTCACCACCAGCTTTCTGGTCGCTACGGCGGGGGCCTGGTTCTCCTCGCACTTTGGGTTTGTGCGCAGCTTGACGAACCGTTTTACCCAGTGGAGAAGCCGGAGGCGGCAGGCGGCGCAACAGGAGTTCGACCCCGACTCCCTACCGCGCTTCGACTCCCGGCAGTCGCTCGCGGCAATCCGAGCGGCCAAGCAGCAAGAGAGCGAGCAAAGGAGGCTGGCGCGGGAGGCCGAGCCCAACAGTTCGTTGCTCTCCAGCTTCTTTGGCTGGTTCAGCCGCAGGAAGCGTACCGCCGAGGAACAGCACCCGGCAGATCTCTCCTCCGAGCCGGAAACCACCCAGGAGACTCCCTCCGTCTGGAACTCGATTCCACGCACCATGGTGGATGAGGCGCCAGCGACCGGCTTGCAGGTTGCCGCAGCCGCAGCCGCGCCGTTTGCCCAACAATTAGCCGCTGCCGCCGCTCCCCTGGGGAGTCCCGCGGAGTCTGGACTGCCCTTCAGCGAAGCAGCATCGCCCGCCCGGGGCGAGGATCCGGATGATGGATGGCTGGACGCACCGGAACGGAAGACGCCACCGCCGATTCTCTCCTCTCCGCGATCGTCTCATGTGCCCATGCCCGAGCCTCCCCCGGCGCGCCTGCCCGCAGCCCGGCCCACGCCCCCTGCGGAGTTGCCCCCCATGCCTTCGCCAATGGCCGACATAGCCGCGCAGAACATCGCCTTCGGCCAGAGGGCGGACGCCAACCTGATGGCCGTAGCCATTACTCCCAAATCCGTGCGCGGATACAAGCTCCCCCCCAGTTCCCTTCTGTTTCGCTCTGAAGAGAGGGCCGCGGTGCGCGAGAACGAGCTGCGCGAAGAGGCCCGCGTGCTGGTGGAAAAGTGCGCCGAGTTTGGCGTCGATGGCAGCGTGGAACAGATCAATCCCGGGCCGGTGGTCACCACCTTTGAGTTTCGCCCCAACGCCGGCGTCAAATACTCCCGCGTCACCGGGCTGGCCGACGATCTTTGCCTGGCCATGGCCGCCGAGTCCATCCTGATCGAGCGCATGCCCGGCAAATCAACCGTGGGCATCCAGGTGCCCAACCACCATCGCGAGACCATCTGGCTGCGCGAGGTGGTGGAGTGCGAAAGCTTCGCGCAGAGCAAGAGCAAGCTCGCCTTCGCTCTGGGCAAAGACATCAGCGGCAGAATCGTGACCGGCGACCTGGCCGGCATGCCCCATATCCTGATCGCCGGATCCACGGGCTCGGGCAAATCCGTGGCGATCAACGCCATGATCATGAGCGTGCTGTTCAAATCCACGCCCGAGCAGGTGCGTATGATCCTTGTCGATCCCAAGCGCGTGGAACTGGGGATGTACGAAGGGATTCCCCACCTGTTCACGCCCATCATTACGGAGGCCAAGCTGGCCGCCAACGCGCTGCGCAACGCGGTGCGGGAGATGGAACGGCGGCTGAAGCTGCTGGCCGCCAATCACGTGCGCAACATCGAGCAGTTCAACAAACTCTTTGACCACGGCAGCGAGTACCTTTTCGAGGACGTCAATCAGGAACCACTGCCCTACATCATGATCATCATCGACGAGCTGGCCGACCTGATGATGCTGGACCGGGCCAACGTGGAAGAGGCCATCACCCGGCTGGCGCAGATGGCGCGCGCAGTGGGAATCCACCTGGTTCTGGCCACGCAGCGGCCCTCGGTGGATGTCATCACCGGTCTGATCAAGGCCAATGTGCCCACCCGCATGAGCTTCCGCCTGGCCACCAAAGTGGACTCACGAACGATCATCGATTCCAATGGAGCCGAGAGTCTGCTGGGCCGCGGCGACATGCTCTTCCTTCCTCCAGGCACCTCCCGCTTGCAGAGGGTCCACGCTCCGTTCGTCACGGAGAAGGAGATTGCGGCGGTCACCGACTTCTGGAAGGCGCAGGGCGAGGCTGAGTACGCACACGGATTCCTCGAAGGGCCCAAGGACGAGAAGGCCGACGAGGACGCAGGCTCCGCAGACAGCGAAGAGAACGATGCGCTCTTCGACGATGCGGTAAGGCTGGTCTTTGAGTTCGGCAAGGCCTCTACCTCGCTTTTGCAGCGGCGTTTGCGCATCGGCTACGGCCGCGCCGCGCATCTGATCGACTTGATGGAGCGCGATGGACTGGTAGGTCCGGCCGACGGCTCCAAGCCACGCGAGTTGCTCAAGCCCTCCAGCTACTTCTCTGAGATGGATGCCTCGCTACGCTGACAGTAGCAGCTATCCTTTCCGGCAGCACGCCCAGGCAATGCGCTCAGGCAGTGACTACGGCAAGCCCTGGCCCCCAGCTCATTTTCCTTCAATCGCCCGGCGCGGCGGGATGGGTTCGCAGCCAGCGGATCAGGTCGGCGCGGACCCGTTCATAGCTCGGCTCGCCCTGGGGGTAAAGCTTGATGGTTCCGTGGGACTTGAGCGTGTAGTAGTTCAACGCAAAGTCCTTGATGGCGGGCGCTCGGGTGGGGTCGGCGCCGATCACCACATTGGGACTGCGCACCAACGCCTGGCGGGCGCCCTCCGCGGACTCCAGCGAAACATACTCGCGCACCCGGCCATCGGGGCCGAAGTACTCAAAGTTGTAGCGCGTCAGCGAGCGGCCGACCGGCTCAAAGTACTCACGAACAATCCAGTGTTCCTGGTGGAATTGGAACGAGTCAATCACATCGCTCTCCCGGGCGCTGATGCCGGGAGCTCCGCGCTCGCGGGCATCGCGCAGCAGAGTTCGCTCCCGGTCAAACTCACTCCAGCGGCCCAAGGCTGCCTCCACAATCACCAGATTCTTGTGGGCCACCCAGAACTCGGGCTCGGCCGCCACCACGCGGCGATACTGGATCTCCGCAGCCAGGTACTGGTGCATACCAAGCTCGGCGTCTCCGATACCCTCCTCCGCGTCAATGTTGCCCGGATGCGATCGTTCAAAGTCTGCAAACATCTCCTCAGCGCGTTGATACTGCCTGGCCGCCAGAGCCTGGCGCGCCGCCGCGATCTCCGCCGGAACTGGCCTCTGACTGCCGGAAGGAACCGCAGAGGCCGCCTGGCGGATGGATGCCGGGGCGCGGAGCACCAACGCAAAGAACAGAACCCCTGTCCAACCCAGAACGTCAGCCCTTCGCCGCTGTTCTTCGTCTTGTTTCAAAGCTTCTACCTGTGCCTTCCCTGCCGCGTGGCCTGCCTGCTAACGACTGTTCCCAGTACGGCGATCGCAGCCAGCAGAATAATCCAGTGAAGATCGGGATTGCGCTGACCGTAGGTGCTCTCGACCGGCCTCCGGATGTAGCCGCCGTTGATCTCTTCCAATCCTAGCTTGGCCGCCATCGGCGCCGTCGGCAGGCTGGCCAGCTCTCCCCAGCCGTCTCCCGGCTCGTCGTCACCCAGCCCGGGGTCCCCATACCACAGCTCGTAACGTGCCCCTGCGAGGGCATCAAAGCAAAGCGTGCGCTGGCGCATCTCCAACTGCACAGCGTGGATGCCAAGCGGAGGCTGCCCCTGGTCCTCTACCACCACGCGAACCGTTGCCGGATGGTTCAAGTTGGACGCGAGAACAGCGGCGAGCGTGAGCCGGGCGGCGCGCACCTGAGGAGAACCGAGGGCGGCTGGGCGGGCCACACGCCAGATCTCGCCGCTCACCACCTCCTGCGGTGGAACAGCCTGGCCGCTGCTGCTCAGCAAACCTTCGGCGTCGGCGGGCTCGTCCTCCGCCTGCGCGGTGACCTCGACCCGGCGCAGGAACTGCAACGGCTCCGAAGACGGCGGAGGGTGCGCAGAGACCGGAGAACCCGCCGGGTTGAGGATGAACCGGACCCGTTCTATCGGGACATGAGCCGGGACGTGAAACTCGGCGATGGTGGTCCCTCCGTTCTGCACAATGGCGCTGGTGCTGGCCACCACGCTGTAGAGTGTCTGCGCCTCGCGGCTGGCGGGAACGGTGGCGCCCTGCACGATAGCTGGAGAGAGGTTTGGAAAGGCCGCGCCGTTCAAAGAGCGCAGACGTAGCCGAACATGCAGAGTCGGAAATCTGGACTCCTGGAACGCCAGTGAGGTGGAGCGCGCCAGATGTTGCGCGGTCAGGTCAAAGAGCACGAACTCGCCGAGAGACCTGACCATAGGGCGGTCTCCACGGAACGTGCTCGAAGGCTGAAGCCCCGTCACACTCGCCGTGGCGATAAAGTTCCGCGCTGCCAGGCGCAGATCCAACTGTGTATAGGCGCGGGCCGGCATCGCCAGGTCAAACTCCAACTCCCCTCGATGGAGCCGCAGATGGCTCACCGTGGCCGTTTGCTCGTCGGAGGGTTCAGCCTGGCTATAGCGAATGACAAAGGGAACCTCCTGCGTCCGTCCGTCCTCTTGACCGCGTTCAGCCATACGAAAGATGCGGAGATCATCCAGCGAGGGGCTGGAGGCGTGGGCATAGACGCCGGCATCCAACACCGCGCAGGCAACCCCGGAGGCGCCCTTCGGAAGGCTCAGGGATCGAACATAGCGGAAGTCCTGTGGCGAGGCCTGCGCCGATGGAATGCTCTCGATGGACGGCAACCCCGCCTGCAGGAGGAGCGCAGCCACGATGGGAAAAAGGGACCTCAAGCGGAGCCCTTTCTCCACAGGCTCCTGGCTTGCAGGCGGAGCTGAACACTCTGTCCCATGGCCTAACTTTACCCCCTTCGTCTAAGGGCTGGCAGCACTCCTTACCCAGAGCCCCCAGCCAGATCGGCAACCCCGCTCGCCCGGCATGCCTTCGGCATCCGTAAAATCGAAGCATGAGCCAGGATACGCAGAACTTCTCGGAAGTGGATGTACTTGTGATCGGCGCCGGTCCAACTGGACTTGCCTGCGCCATCGCCGCGCAGCAGGCAGGTCTGCGAACAGCTCTGGTGGACAAGGGCTGCCTGACCAACTCCCTCTTCCATTACCCGGCGAATATGACGTTCTTCACCACCCCGGAGCTGCTGGAGATCGGCGATATTCCCTTCTCGTCGCCGAACCAGAAGCCTACCCGCGCGGAGGCGTTGGAGTACTACCGCAAAGTGGCCGAGCACTATCGGCTGGACGCGCGCCTCTACCAGAACGTCGAGCGCGTTACCGGCGGCGATGGAGCCTTCCAAGTGCACGCCACGGACTCCTTTGGCCGTAAGCTGACCCACCAGGCACGCAAGCTGATCGTCTCCACCGGCTACTACGATCTACCCAACACACTGGACATCCCCGGGGAGTCGCTGCCCAAGGTGATGCACTACTACCATGAGCCGCACCCGTACTTTGGGCAGGACGTACTGGTGATCGGGGGAAAGAACTCGGCGGCCATTGCGGCGCTCGAGTTGTGGCGGCACGGAGCTCGGGTCACCCTGGCGCACCGTGGAGCCGAACTGCATCACCACATCAAGTACTGGATCAAGCCTGATCTTGAGAATCGGATCAAAAACGGTGAGATTGCAGCGCACTTCAACACCACCGTGAGCCAGATTAGCGAGGACGCGGTCACTCTGCTCACCCCGGGAGGGCCTCGGATCCTGCCCAACCAGTTCGTCTTCGCTCTCACCGGGTACCATCCTGACTTCGCCTTTCTCCAGTCCCTGGACGTGCGTCTGGATGAGGGCAACGCGCGCTGCCCGGTGTGCAATCCAGCCACGCTGGAGTCCAACGTCCCAGGCATCTATCTGGCCGGGGTGGTGGTTGCGGGCGAGCGCACCAATGAGATCTTCATTGAGAACGGCCGTTTCCACGGCGACCTGATCGCCCGCGACCTGGCCGCCAAGCACCCCTCCGCCAAGCACCCCTGACCCGGGACTTCGAACCAGGCGCCCCGCCATCGGCATGGGGCGCTTGCCTGGCAAAGGGCTTTTCTGCCGCGCCGGAGAAGCGTACAACAAGAGAGCTGACAAAAGACATCCCATAGCTGCCCGTTTCGCTAGCTGGGCGCAAGAACGCACGAATAGGAGAACGAAAACGTCATGAGCACTGCCATGAAGGACAAGATCGTCTTCATCACCGGAGCCAGCGCCGGAATCGGCGCCGCAACGGCGATGGAGTTTGCGCGCCACGGAGCCCGGCTTCTGCTTTGCGCCCGCCGCCTGGAGCGGCTGCAGTCGATGGAGGCAGAACTGCGCGAAGCGGGTGCCGCGGATGTGCTGCCGGTGGCGCTCGATGTGCGCTACCCGGGGGCGGTTGAGCGCGTCTGGCGGGATCTGCCGGAGCCTTGGCGGGCTGTAGATGTGCTGGTCAACAACGCAGGTCTGAGCCGTGGGCTCAGCAAGTTCTATCTAGACGATCCGGAGAACTGGGAGGAGATGATCGACACTAATGTCAAGGGGTTGCTCTACGTCACCCGCGCGGTAGTGCCGGGCATGGTGGAGCGCGACCGCGGGCACATCATCAACCTTGGCTCCATCGCCGGACACATGGCCTACGCCAACGGCAGCGTGTACTGCGCCACCAAGGCGGCAGAGAGGTTCATCACCGACGGCCTACGCATCGACCTGAACGGAAGCGCGATACGGGTCACCACGGTCGATCCAGGGATGGTGCAGACGGAGTTCAGCAAGGTGCGCTTTCGGGGCGACGAGGAGCGCGCGGCCAAAACTTATCAGAACGTCGAACCGTTGCAGCCGGAGGATATCGCGGATGTCATCGTATGGGCCGCCACTCGTCCTCGGCATGTGGACATTCAGAGTGTGGTTCTCACGCCGACGGCGCAGGCCAATCCGTTCGTCCTGACCCGCAGAAGCTGAGGCGGACGCTTGCCGGGCGGCCCACCTCTCGCTGTTTGAGATGTGAGTCTGAGGTTCGCATAAGCCGCAAGCAACGGTCTTCCTCGGCAATGCGACGATGGGCGCTGACAAAAAAGCCCACCGCCAGGGTGGGCTTTTTGAGAATTATGCCGGCGATCACCTAATCTCCCACACACTTACGCGTGCAGTACCATCGGCCCAACGAGGCTTAACTTCCGTGTTCGGGATGGGAACGGGTGGAACCCTCGTAGTATACTCACCGGCAAACTTTCAAACGTGCGCCGCAGCGCGATCGTTCACAACTGAATAGATTGGATTTTTCCTGCTATAACCACAAAGCTTGTATTGAATGCGCTCCAGAACAATGGACAAAACATTGCACAGAGTAAATTCTATGGACAAGCCGAACGGGCGATTAGTACTGGTAAGCTACACGCATTACTGCGCTTCCACCTCCAGCCTATCAACCAGGTGGTCTTCCTGGGCCCTTCATTTCCCTTACGGGTTGGGAGATCTCATCTTAGAGCGTGCTTCCCGCTTATATGCATTCAGCGGTTATCACAACCGAACTTCGCTACCCAGCCGTGCCATTGGCATGACAACTGGAACACAAGAGGTTCGTCCATCCCGGTCCTCTCGTACT
>DAHXNO010000045.1 GCA_027365345.1 Granulicella sp. | reverse complement strand
AACATGGGGGTGTGCGACGACTGGCCGTACATTCTGATGACGCGGACGCTGGCCGAGACGGGGCATGTGGTCTACAACGGATGGGCGGCGCCGATGCTGCTCTGGCAGCTTTATCTTGGGGCGGGCTTCATCAAGCTGTTTGGCTTCTCGCTGACGGCGGTGCGGATGAGCACGCTGCTGGTCTCGGTCGCGCTGGCGTTTGTGCTGCAGCGGACGCTGGTGCGGGCCAACATCAGCGAACGCAATGCGACCATCGGCACGCTGGCGCTGGTGCTCTCGCCGCTGTATCTGATGCTGTCAGTCACCTTCATGACCGATATTCATGGGCTCTTTGCGATCGTGCTCTGTCTTTATGGATGTCTGCGCGCATTGCAGTCGGCGAGCTCCCGTGCTGCGATCGGGTGGTTATGCTTCGCAGTGGCGGCCAATGCGGTCTGCGGGACCTCCCGGCAGATCGCGTGGCTGGGGATCCTGGTGATGGTGCCATCCACGCTCTGGCTGCTGCGCTCGCGGCGGCGAGTACTGCTGGCCGGTGGCGCTGTGACGGCCGCAGGCGCGCTGTTCATCTTCGTCTGCTTGCAATGGCTCAAGCGACAGCCCTACTCCGTTCCTGAGCACCTGCTTCCAGACGTGTTTCCGGTGATGCATACCCTGTGGGAGCTGGTCTTCACGTTTCTGGATCTTCCGTTTCTACTGCTTCCGATTGTGGCGTTGTTTCTGCCCGAGATACGCAAGAGCCGCCCCCGCTCCATCATCCTCGCGGTTGTCTTGTTCCTGGGATATCTTCTGCTGGCCATCCACCCCAGCCACCTGCGTGGCAACTTTCCCCTGGAGCCGATATCTGGCGGAATCGGGGAATGGGTCAATGTCCATGCAACCTTTGAGTATTGCCTGCTAAAAGGCCAGCTCCCGATTTTCCTCTCCAGAGGGACGCAGGTGCTGTTGACGACGATCTCATTCGGCGGACTGCTCGGCTTGGCCGGGTCTCTGCTCCGATACCGGCGAAGACCCTCGGTTGAAGTTATCTCTGCGGGAACCCATTGGAGGCAGCTGGGCGTGCTTCTGGCGCCATTCACTGTTGCCTATGGTCTTCTGCTCATCCCCCGCGCAGCAACCACCGGGCTTCATGACCGCTACCTGCTGGGGCTGTTGGCGCCTGCCTTGCTGTGCCTGGTCCGTTACTATCAGGATTCCATCCAGCCGCGGCTACCCCAGGTGAGTCTTCTGCTGGTCGGGCTCACGGCGGTCTATAGCGTCACCGCCACCCACAACATGTTTTCCCTTTATCGTGCCCGCGTTGCGATAGCCTCTGAAATGCGTGCTCACGGCGTCTCAGACACCTCGGTTGACAACGGATGGGAGTACAACTTCGGGGTGGAGTTGCGCTACGCCAACCACATCAACGAGCCGTCGATTGTGGTTCCGGCGGATGCGTATGTTCGCAGGGCGCCGCAGCCTGCCGACATCTGTCCAATGAATCAGTATGACAAGACCCCACACATCAGCCCGCTCTACGGGGTCTCGTTTGACCCAGATGCGTGCTATGGCGCAGCGCCGTTTGCCCCAGTGCACTACTCGCGTTGGCTCGCCTCTGGGCCCGGGACACTCTATGTTGTGTATTACACGCCACCCAAGTACGGGCACGCGCGGGCGGCGCGCCCCGTCGATGGTACTAGGCTTACGCCAGAAGCCCAAACCCCAAAGACATAGCGTCTTCCACCGCACCAGTGGCGAAGGAGGAGCTATGCGAATAGATCGCCACAGCCAGGCCAGACCACACCCCCAAGGCGCTGCGCCATAGCGCGGGCTGTTCGCTCCCGCTCTGCCAGCACAGCATGGCAAACGCCAGGCCGGCGAGCTCTAACGTATAGCTCTTGGCGAAGACCGCAAAGGTCAGGAGAGGATACATCATCAGGAGCAGGACCACGGCAAAGGCATACACCGCCGGATATCGTCTGCGCACAAATAAAAACACGCACTCCAGCATCGCCAGAAACATCAGAATCGCCGGCAGCCGGGCGCTGATCTCCGCATCGGCTCGCAGCCGGAGCATCGCGTGCAGCACCAGCGCATAGACCAGTCCGATCGTGTCCAACCCGTGGGCATAAAAGTTCCAGATCGCGTGCCAGTCCGGCAGCCTGGCTACCCGCAGCAGCACCAGTTCGTCATACCAAAGGTAGTCACTCGCGGAGAGCCCCACCAGCGCCACAAAGAGCAGACTCAGCAACAAGCCCATCAGGATTCCGGCGCGTTCCTCCACCATCTCCCCGAGCCGTTCGAGCGCCGAGCCGATGATTCGTCTTACGGCAGGTCCTGAAAACATCGATCTCCTGATAGCGGATATCAAGTTATAGCTCTAGGAATCAACCATTTACCACTGTGACGGCATGCCAAATTTGATGAGGATCGTCCAATGATGCAGGATTCTTTCATCCTAATAAAACTTAATCATAACGATTCACAGCCTTATAATCTCACCAACCTGCAGACGCTCGCGAGCCCCTCGCTACGGAGCGTTCGACCTGCAAGCGCCTGAGGAGTTTTATGCCGCCCTACGATCTGTGCATCGTGATTCCGACGCTGGACGAGCGCGAAAACATTGGGCTCCTTCTGGAAAAGCTGCGGAGCGTCCTTGCATCGATCCGCTACGAGGTCATCGTGGTTGACGACGACTCGCCGGACGGCACCGCTGCCTTTGCCAAGCGTCTCACCCGCACGCAGGATAACCTCCGGGTTTTGCATCGCATCGGTCGCCGCGGCCTTTCTTCAGCCTGTATTGAAGGCATGCTGGCTACCTCCGCCCCCTATATCGCTGTGATGGACGCCGACCTGCAGCACGATGAGACCATCCTTCCGGAGATGTACCACCGCATACGCTCCCAGGATCTCGATCTGGTGGTGGGTTCTCGAAACATCGATGGCGGCAGCATGGGCGAGTTTTCCCGTTGGCGGCTCCGCTTGAGCCACCTTGGCCGCCGTTTAAGCGGCGTGGAGCGCCATGCCTCCCTCACCGATCCCATGAGCGGCTTCTTCGTCATTCGCCGCTCCTTCTTTGAGCGGGTGGCCCATCGCCTCACCGGCAGAGGCTTCAAGATCCTGCTGGACATCGTCCTCTCGTCGGATGGCCGCATCCGCGTCAGCGAGGTCCCTTACCGTTTTCGCCTGCGTCAGCACGGCCACAGCAAGCTGGATCTGATCGTGGGCCTGGAGTATCTGGAACTGATTCTGGACAAACTCATCGGAGACTACGTCTCGGTGCGCTTTGTCCTGTTCACCCTGGTTGGAACTTTAGGAACGGTGATTCATCTTTTGCTGCTGGGCGCAATGCTCAAGATCGAACGTCTCAGCTTTGTGGACTCGCAGACTTGCGCCACCGGGATTGTCATGATCCTGAACTACGTCATGAACAACTCCCTCACCTATCGCGACCGCCGACGCCGCGGCGCGTCCTTCTTACTCGGCATGTTGACCTTCTGCATCGCCTGTTCGCTGGGCGTGGTGGCCAACGTGGGCATCAGCTCAGAGGCCTTTCGCCACGGAATGCCGTGGGCTCTGGCAGGCGTTACCGGTCTGCTGTTCAGCGGAATCTGGAACTACGGCGTCACGGCCAACACCACCTGGCGCCAAAGCCGCCGCTCCGCCGAACACCGCGCCCAAGCCGCCGCACTTGTTGAAGACTCTACTGTTCCTGACACTGCGCTGCACTCCTAATTGTCCTCACGTTCGTCGCCGTCGTCACGTTCGTTGCACCACGACGATTCCTTCTTCCCAGCAGATGGTTCTCCAAAAATCCTGCGCTGATGGCAAGTAGCCAACTCTAGACCGGTTCGCGTTCCTCGGCCGGCAGATGCACCTTTGCCTCGCGGTGCCTCCGGCTGTACCCGGTCAGGTGACGAATCCCGGCTGCTGCAATCAAGGTCAGCGCCAGAGCACAGACCCCATCCCATCCCCACCGCCACCACGCCCAGCCAGCCAGCGCAGAGCCTACCGCTCCGCCTGCAAAGTAGATGGTCATATAGATCGTATTCAGCCGGCTCCGCACCGCGGCCCCCAACCCAAAGATGCGAGTCTGATTCCCCACCTGCATCATCTGCGCGCCCACATCCAGCGTCACCACGCCAACCACCAGCGCCACCATGTGCCATGCTGTAGAAACATGCCATCGGACCGCCAGCAGCAGCCAGAGATAGGAGGTGGTCAGCACGGCCCCGGCCACCGTAATCACAAATCGCGCGCCACGCTCATCCGCCAGCCAGCCGGCAAAAGGAGCCACCATCGCCCCGGCTGCGCCCACCATCCCAAAGGTCCCTGCAACGCCTGGGCCCATCCCATAGTGTGAGTAGAGAAGATAGGCCAGCGTGGTCCAGAAGCAACTGAAGGAGCCAAAGGTCAGCGCTCCCACCAAGCCCGCCTCGCGCAGCAGCGGTTCGTCGCGGAACAGCGTCCACAGCGATCGCATCGTCTGCTGATAGCTCAAGGTCTCCTTCGCCTCGATCCTGGGCATCACACGGAACGTCACCGGGACAAACAACAGGTTGATCACCGCAGCGGCCAGAAAGACGGATCGCCAACCCTCCACGTGGGCCAGCCAGCCCGCAAACGACCTCGCCAGCAAAATGCCCAACAGAAGCCCGGTCATCACGGTCCCAATCGCCTTGCCGCGTTGGGCTTCACAGACCAGGTCTGGAGCAATCGGCAGCGCTACATGCGCCACGGACGCCATCAATCCCACCAGCGCACTGGCCACAATCAGCCACGCCAGCCCATGGGCCAGCGCCACCAGCAAAAGAGCCACGCTCACCGCGGCATACATCCGCATCATCAGGGAGCGCCGTTCCGCTACATCTCCCAAGGGCACAAACAGCAGGATTCCCGCGGCATATCCCAACTGCGTGGCCACAGCCACCCACTCCATGGATTGGGCGCCACGCCCAAAGCTCTTGCCCATCACCAACAGCAGCGGCTGGTTGTAGTAAATCGAACCCACCCCAACGGCGCACGCTACCCCCAAAAACGGCAGCGCCCATCGTCCTGCCATCGTCTGCTGTAGCCTGCTATCGTCCAATCACCATCCCCAGTCGTCTGGCGCTGCTTGGGCCCTCTGGCCTCACCTTTGGGCCAATCCCCGTTACGGCCTGCCTTCTCCGCCGCGCCGCCTCTTTCGCCGTCCGTGCGCCCGGTGCTGTCTTGGTTCCATGGGCTCTTCCGGCGGCGTTCCGCGCAGACTATCATGATACCTGTGTTGATTCACCCGAGGGAGCCTTCCTGTGGAAGGGTCTTCCAGAGATGACGCACAGCAGCGTCTTCGTTGGCAACGATGCCCGTTGTTACTGAAGCCCAGCACTCCGCCGGCAGGTAGATGGCCCAAGCGTTTATGTCTCAGCAGGACACCATAGCCGTAGCCATGTCCGGCGGCGTCGACTCCTCGGCCGTCGCGGCGCTGCTGCACGCCCAGGGATACCCCATTGTCGGCCTCACGCTGCAACTGTGGAACCAGCGCCGTCTGGCCGCCAACTACGCCACCCTCGGCCTTCCTGAAACCGTTCCGCAGGGCCGTTGCTGCTCCATCGACGACGTCTACGATGCGCGCCGCGTTGCTGAGCAGCTTGGCATCGCCTACTATCTGGTCAACGCGCAGGAGCGTTTTGAGGCTGAGGTGGTTCGCCCGTTCGTCGACGAGTACCTGGCAGGCCGCACACCCATCCCCTGCACGCTCTGCAACAATCATCTGAAGTTTGACCAACTGCTGCTCACTGCGCGCCAGATTGGAGCCGAGCGCATCGCCACCGGCCACTACGCTCGCAACTATTATGATCCAGAGCGCGGCCGCTGGATCCTCGCCCGGCCAGCCGACACCTCCAAGGACCAGACCTACTTCCTCTTCGGCCTGACCCAGATGCAGCTTAGCCGCACCCTGTTTCCGCTCGGCGAGATGCGCAAGCCGGAGGTCCGCACCATGGCCGCCGACCACGGCCTGGCGCTGGCCCAGAAGCCTGACTCGCAGGAGATCTGCTTCATCCCGGGTGGCAGTTACCAGAGCTTCCTCAGCGCCTATCTCGAAGAGCAGGGCCGCGATCTTCCGGACACCTCCGGCGAAGTGGTCAACTCCTCCGGCCAGATCCTGGGCTCTCACCCGGGCATCCACACCTTCACTGTGGGCCAGCGCAAGGGCCTGGGGGTAAGCTCACGCGATCCCCTCTACGTGCTTAGAATCCATCCCGACTCGCACCGGGTTGAGGTGGGCACCGATCAGGAACTTCTCTCCAACAGGCTCACCGCCAACCGTCTCAACTGGGTCTCCATCCCAGAGCCCGCAATCCCTATTCGAGTGGGCATCAAGATCCGCCATCGTCACGAACCGGCGCCGGCTACCCTTCGCGTCACCGCTCCAGACACCATTGAGGCCATCTTTGACGAGCCGCAGCGCGCCATCACCCCAGGCCAGTCGGCCGTCTTTTACCAAGGCGACGAAGTTGCCGGCGGCGGCTGGATCCTGGATCAAGGCCCAGCGTAGAGCGTAGCCCCAACTCACCGCACCTGCTCCTTTTGGATGGGTCTGGCGAAGCGAACTCCGATCAGCGCTCTGCTAACGTCTGGACCCGAACGGTGAGCGCTCCACCAGCGTCTTCACTGCGGCCTGCACCCCGGCAATCAATCCTGCAATCTGCTTCACTGGCCCCTTGATCCCCTGCTGCACCGTCTTAGAAATCTCCTCGGTGGCATCCAGCGCATCGCTCACAATGCCATCCACGCGCTTCACCTGCGCCTGGGTTCGCCCATTGATCTCGCGCATGGTTTCATTCAGTTCGGTTACCATCACGCTCAGATCTTCCACCTTGGTTCGCACGGTAGCGGAGATGTGGTCGGCGTTCTCACTCACGCTGCGCAGCTTGGGCGTCAGATCGGCCAGAATCCCCTGGGTCTGATGCAGAATCGTCGTAGTCTGGTCCAGCACCGGCCCCGCCTTGGCGTCCAGAATGCAGACGAGGTTCCTGGCCCGCATCATCATCCTGGCGGCTATCGCACTGGCAACCAGCACGCCCACCGCTTGCAGCACCAGCGCACCGGCGATCAACGCCAGGAAGATCATCGCCAGATGAATATCATGCTGTGTCAAATCTGACTCCTGAAGAAGAAATGCCGCTGGTCCATTGGAAACCGGCATGAATGCGCTCCTGTTCCACCTCAAACGCCGAATGCTTTTGTATCTTCAATCTAGTTATACCCAAGTCCCTCTTCTTTTGAGCAATCTCTTTCTTTATCGTTGTATCCGGCACTTTCATCCCTGCAAGAGCTCAACCTGCCACAACGCAAACTTGCTCAAACTACAGGCGCTCCCATCTCGCGCTACAAGCGGCTCGCCCATCTTTGTGACGATGGCCCTCCGGGCAACCCCACAACAAAAGGCCGGTCGACCACCGGCCCCTCGCATAGAGTTCTCAGCAGCAGATCCCCCTATGGCTGCAAATCCTGCCATGCACGCGCCTGAGCCATCGATTCGGCCAGATCGGCCTTGACCCCTTACCGGAGGGAAGTCGTCTCCATTCCGGAGCATGAGGAGTGGTCTCAAGTTCTACGGAACGGGAGTGGTCTCCTTGGTCTTGGCCAGGTAGGCCTCCTTGCCTGCCTCCACCATCGCTTTGGCGGCCTCGGCCTGGGTCTGGATCAGGTCTTTACCCTTTTCCACGTACTCGCTCCACTGACCGCGCCCGCGGTTGTAGTACTCCCGGCCCTTATCCACGTACTCAGAAGCCGTCTGCTTTCCCATCTCCACGTATTCGTTCGCAGCCTGCTTGCCCTGCTCTGCAAACTGGCCAGCCTGGGTCTTCCCCTGCTCATAGAGCCGATTCGCCCTATCTTTGGCCTCTTTGGCCCCAGTCGCCAGATCCTCGCGTGTCTCCTTGCCGCTCTTGGGCGCATACAACACGCCTACGAGCGCTCCGATGCCTAAACCTGCCAAAAACCATCCAAATCCGCTGTTGTCTGCCATGGCGATCTCCTCACTTGACTTCTATACCTTAATACTCTGCCCCAGAATACCCCCAACGGACCCAGCACGCCCGGCGCAATCGCTCCTGCAACAGGAGCTTTGCTATGGATGGGATCACCCCAAGCCCTCAGGCAGTGGCTTCTTCGTTGCAGAAGTTGCCCGGCGGCGCCTTCGGCTCCGCCGGGCGCTGGTTCGCAAACGAACGCTGTGGACCCGATCCTCTGCTTTCCTTCACTGGATGCTCCGCCGACGCTTCCGGGTTGCATTCCACTCAACCGCTCATGCGCCATCCTCCAACGACTACTCCAGCGCCTACTCTAACGGCCTTTGCATGCAGCCTCTCGCCACGTCTGCGCATCCCAGGAGCAGGGCGTAGCATTTCACACGTCAACACTGCGCCGCTGGGAATCACAGGCTCGCTGCCAGTCCGCCCCGCGCTCACCCAATTCCTTGCAGCCTCTCACCGCACCTCAACATCTTAAGGAGCAAAATTAAGCAGCAGGTTCACTCGGCCATGGGAACCGCCGAGTCCCCGCTACTCCCTCGCGGCGAACTTCAACCGGCAACTTCCAGAAGGGACCACGCCTTGAGTTCGATCACTTCACCAACGGTCCGCACCAGTACCCTCGCTCCTCCCGAGGCCAAGCCGCCTGGCTTTCTCTCCTTCACCCTCCACGCCCATCTCCCCTATGTGGTCAACCATGGCACATGGCCGCATGGCATCGAGTGGCTGCATGAGGCCGCTGCGGAAACCTACCTTCCCCTTCTGCGCGTCTTCTCCAACCTGGAGCGCGACGGCATTGCGCTTCATTGCAACCTCAACCTATCCCCCATTCTCCTCGAACAGCTCGCCCATCCTGTCTTCCAAGCCGAGTTTCCTCGCTACCTCGAACGCAAGATCCATGCCGCCCGCGAAGATGAGGCCTACTTCCGCTCTTCCGGCGAGCCCGGCTACACCCAGCTTGCCCGCTTCTGGCAGGAGTATTTCTCCGCCGCCCTGCATCACTTCGAAGCACTCCACCGCAACATCGTGCAAGGCTTCCGCGAGTTCAACGACAAGGGCCTGATTGAAATCATCACCTGTCCCGCCACGCACGGCTACCTGCCCTTGCTGGGCACCGATGAGAGCCTCCGCGCCCAGATCCGCACCGCCGTCGCCGTCCATCAGCATCATCTCGGCAAGCCTCCGCGCGGCATGTGGGCGCCGGAGTGCGGTTACCGCCCGGCCGGCCTCTGGTCCTATCCCATCCCCGGCAGCAACGGAGCCCCTCTCGCCCCGGCCTTCGATCGCATTGGCGTTGAGCAGGCCCTGCGGGAATCAGGCATCGACTTCTTCATCGTCGATGCCCACCTGGTGGAAGAGTCTGCCCGCACCCGCTCTCCTTATTTTTTGCTGAACGGCCGCATAGCCCGCCGCCATGAAGAACCCCCTCCCGTCACAGGCATCCACCGCCTCTACCGGCCTTACTTCGTCGCTGGACCCTACCTCTCGCAGGGCCATCCGCAACCCACCTCCGTCTTTCCTCGCGATCCCGGCTCCGGCATCCAGGTCTGGTCCGGCGACGTCGGATATCCCGCCGACAACAACTATCTCGACTTCCACAAGAAACGCTGGCCCGGCGGCCATCGCTACTGGTCTGTCACCGGAGCCGGGGTGGATATCACCGCCAAACAGCCCTACGATCCCACCCTGGCGGCAGAGCGCATCCAGTCCCACGCCGCTCACTTTGTCCATCTTGTGTGGGACGCCTTGAACCCCGCTCTCAACGGAGACGCTCCTCCCATCCTCTCCGCTCCTTTCGACGCGGAACTCTTCGGCCACTGGTGGTTTGAGGGGCCGCTCTGGCTGGAAACCGTCGCTCGCACGCTGCACAAACACCCCATCGGCCTCCAACTCACCTCCGATTCCAACTACCTGGATCACTATCCCCCCACAGGTTTCATCCAGATGCGCGAAGGTTCCTGGGGCGTCGAAGGAGCCAACTCCGTCTGGCTAAACCCCGGCACTTCCTGGACCTACGAACAGATCTATCCCGCGGAAATCTACCTCCGCGAACTCTGCACCAGCGAGCAGTGGAAAGACAGAGGCCTGGGCGAACGCATCGTCAAGCAGCTCTGCCGCGAACTTCTCCTTCTCGAATCCTCTGACTGGCAGTTTCTCATCACCACCGGCGCGGCCCGTGACTACGCCGAGCTCCGCTTTCGAACCCATCACGACTCCTTCACAGAGCTGAAGTCCATCTGGCAGCACTTTGCATCCCACCGGGTGATCTCTGCAAAACAGCAGACGCGTCTGGCCGCCATTGAAGAGACCGACAACATCTTCGCGCAGATCGACCCCAGCCTGTGGGCCGCCGGAAGCAGCCGGCAAACACCCCACGGAACCACTGCCTCACTCCATCCTCCGGCATGTTCCCCCTCAGAACCGGCGCCGGAACCAGCGTCCAACCCAGACCCTATCCAACTCCGTAACTCCACCATCTAATCCAGCAGAACCGGCCCCGCCGCAGACGATGCGGCAAGGCTGGCCTTCCAACGGACTTTACAGTCCAGTGGACTCACGGAACTCCTGAACTCGCGAAACTCCTGAACTCCGATGCATCTAGACTCGAATCCAAGATGAATTCTTCTCCCACGTCCAGCCACCCCTTCCAGCCATACTCGAGTGGACCCGCGACGATGCCACCTGCCTCGTTCCAGCACCAGGCCGAGGCGGAACCTCATGGCGCAGCCCAACTCCCTGCGTGGTTTTCATCCGCCTCCAATAGTTCCAGCGAACCTCTGCCCACACTCCGCCCTCATTCTCCGCTCCTCACCGCGCAACGGACGCAACTGGCTCGCGTGCAACGCTACTCGCCTCTGGCGCTCTGGCACCTTCTCTCTCTGGATGCCCCCACGGTCGCCGCACTTTGGACCCTCTTCATCGCTCGCTCCTTCCACCTGGAACTTCCCTTCACCTCCCCTGCCGCCATGTTCGTCGCCGTATGGATGATCTACGCCACAGATCGCCTCTTTGACGCCCGCATGCTGGACCTCGATCTACCCAGAAATATCCTGGACGTCCGGCTTCTTGACATGCGAGACCGGCACTACTTCCACCACCGGCACCGCACCATCTTCCTTCTCCTCATCCTGCTTGCCGCCCTCCTGCTCGCATTCCTGCTTTGCACCCTGGACCCCCGCTCCCTGCACATCTACGCGGTTCTGGCCACACTTCTGGCAGCCTGGATGCTTCTCATCCACGCTCAGCCCTTGCTTGCTTCGGCCAGTTCCCGCCCGCACCTGCGCCTCCTTCCCAAAGAACTTGCCGTAGGCATCTTCTTCCCCGCAGCCGTCTTCATCCCCACCCTGGCCCGTACCGCGCCCACGCCTCAAGCGACCCATCTGCTCGGCTGGGCGGCCACGTGGCTGCGCCCCTCGCTGCTCCCCTCGGCCACTCTCTTCGGCTGCGTTTGCACCCTCAACTGCCTCTACCTTTGTGCCTGGGAGCACTCGCCTCCCCATCCTTCCGCTACGCTGGACGCTGCCGCCTCCAGCCTGTCCGCACAGCCGGAGCCAACCCTCCCGTCCCACTGGAGCACACAATGGGGCGCACGCCATCTCAAGCTCCTCACAGGGATTGCCATCGCTCTTTCCACGCTGACCGCCGCCGGTTACCTGGGCTTTGCTCCAGTCGGCATCCAAGCCGCGGGACTTCCCGCCCTGGCCTGCGGCCTCAGCGTCTCTGCTCTGCTGATCCTTGATCGCCTGCGCGGCAAACTCTCACCGATCCACCTGCGCGGCGCGGCGGACCTCGCCCTCCTCACCCCGCTGCTGCTGCTTCCCTTTACGAGATAGATCTCGCCCGGCTGTTGTTTCCAGCTACGTATCACTACGCAGAGACGTTCCCCGTATGGCCCGCACCATGACCCCCACTCCCAACTTCGATCGCGTAGCCCGCATCTATCGCTGGGCGGAGTATCTCTCCCTTGGCCCGTTCCTTCACCAAACCCGCACCCACTTCCTCTCTCAACTGCCGGCGTTGCAACAAGCCCTCAGGGTGGAATGCCGAGAGGCTCTGGTTCTGGGCGACGGCGATGGCCGCTTCCTGGCCACACTGCTCGCCCAGCAAACCCAACTCCATGCGCTGGCTATTGACACCAGCCGCTCCATGCTGGCTCTGCTGCGCCGCCGCTGCATACCCTACGGCGATCGCCTCCGGACCCAACAGACCTCCGCTCTGGATCTCTTCGACCACCTTAACCCGAATTTCCGCGCCGACCTTATCGTCACGCACTTCTTTCTCGATTGTTTAACCCAGCCCGAGGTCGACCGGCTGGCCCACCATCTCGCCGCCCACACCAGCCCCGGCGCTCTCTGGATGCACTCCGACTTCGCCATCCCTTCCCACCGCCTCCTGGCCCCTTTTGCCGCACTTTACGTCCGTCTTCTCTACCTCGCCTTCCGGATCCTCACCGGCCTCCGCGTCACCCGCCTCCCCGATCCTCACTCCGCCCTTGCCGCGGCGGGCTTTCAGCGCATCGCTCGGCACAGCCTGCTCTGCGGGCTCCTCTACACTGAGGTCTGGCAATGCCAGGAATCCGGGCCCGCGGTGAAGGAATCCAGGCCCGCCGTGGAAGATCCCCGCGCCTTGCAGCGCACACCGCCCGTCCCACCTTTGCCGCCCTCCCCATTTCCGGCCCCGGGCGAACTATTCTAAGATGAACACTTATCGAAGCTCGCCACCATGGACCCGACCTTAGCCCCAGCCCCGCCTGCGTTGTCCGAACCCGCCCCTTCCACGCCTCGGGCGCATCCCAGCGCAGCCACCCTGCCACTCGCACAACCCTAAGACCACACGGAATGACTCTCTTTCTTCTTCGCCACGCCAGCGCCGGCACCCGACGCTCCAATCCGCTCCTTGACGCCAAACGCCCTCTCGACAAGGACGGCAAAGCCCAGTGCCTCCAGCTCGCCCATGTCCTCAACGCGCTCAAGGTCAACTTCGATCTGGTCGTCTCCAGCCCGCTCAAGCGCAGCCTCCAGACCGCTCAGCTCATCGCCACCGAGACCGGCTACGAGCAGGAGCTACGCATCACCCCGGCTCTGGCGCCCTCCGCCACCTTTGCCCAGTTCCAGCGCCTGCTCCGCGACTGCGCCGGCGCAGAAACCATCCTGGTCGTGGGCCACAATCCCAACATCACCCAGTTCCTCGGCCAGTTGCTCGGCGTCTGCGCTCAGGACGGTCCAGAGCCCGCTCCGGCCCGCATCCGCCTGCGCAAAGGCTCACTGGCCCGGGTCACCCTGCAGCGCAACACCGCTGTGCTGCAAACCCTGCTCGATCCCCGCATCATCCGCGCGCTCTACACCACCTCAACCAAAAGCTCGCGCCGGAAGACCTCGCGGAAGTAGCCAGCCTCTTTCTTCAGCGACCACTGTTCCAGCTCCGCCCCACCCCGCGCCGGGATCAGCTCCAGCACCACCCGCTTCGGATACACCTTGGTCCGCAACCGCACCGCCGCCGTCGCTCGATCCTGGTTCAGCGCCTCCGCCAGCCGCAGCAGCACCACCGCGCTCTGCACATGGCCGTGCTCCTCCACCGGAACAAAGCGCATCGGCCGGTCCATCGGCTCCGGTCGGCTCTTGCCCAGATACCGCGCAATGGCCGCCACAATCGCTCGCTGCCCCGGCGAAAATCCAAAGATCTCACTGTGCGCAATAATGTACTGCGTATGCCGATGGTGGCCCTGGTGGTTCATATACTTGCCCACCTCCTGCATCATCGCCGCCGCCTGCAGCCACAGCCGATACTCCTCCGGTAGTTGATGCACCGTCCGCAGCTGATCAAACAACTGCACGCAGTGTTCTCTCTCCGGCTCTGCCTTGCGCGGATCCACTCCGTACCGCCGGCAAACCTCCAGCACGCCCTCCCAGCGCTCGGCCTCCATGGTCTGGTGAGCGCTGGCCCGCACATCGCTGTCGGCCAGCATCTGCGCCAGCACCCCATCGCGTAGCCCCATCCTGGAGAACCGGTATCCCTTCAGATTCATCCGCTCCAGCAGAGCCGCAAACACCTGCGCTCCGCCGGCGATAATCTCCGCGCGCCGCGGCCCAATCCCCACCACCGAGGACCGCTGCGCATGATTCATCTTCAGCAGCCGATCCGCCATCTTGCGTACCGCGCTGGTCTCGGCCTCCAGCAGCTTCACCCGCTTCACCGGCAACTTCTTCGCTGCTCGGGCGTCTATCGCCGCACTCTGGCTCTTACGCTCCAGCCCCAGCTCCAGGGCGCTGCTGGCCTCGGCCAGCGCCGCCGCTGTGCCGGAGGTCGCAATCACCAGACCCACCCTGGGCCGTCCCAGCCTGCGCTCCGCCCGTCCCAGCTCGCGATCGATAAACTTCCGCAACCGCGCAATATCTTCCTTCCCTGGCGGATCCACTCGCAGAAACTCACTCTGCAACCGCACCGCGCCCAGCGGCAGGCTCACCATCTGCTGGATTCGTCCCCGGTCAGAGACGGTCAGCTCGCAACTGCCGCCGCCCAGATCAATCAGCAGACACTTCCCCTGCGCTCCCGGCTCGCGATTCACAATCCCCAGGTGAATCAGCCGCCCCTCTTCCAACCCGGAGATCACCTCCACGGTCCAGCCGGTCGCAGACTTCACCCAGGCCCGGAACGCCTCCGAGTTGCGCGCATCTCGAACCGCGCTGGTGGCCACCACCCTTACCTTGTCCACCACATGCGCCTGCACAGCGCGCTGAAAGCGCCGCAGCGTCTTGATGGTATTGGCCATCGCCTCCGGAGAGATCACTCCGGTCTCAAAGACGCTGGTGCCCAACCGGGTCACCTCGCGATCCTCAACCAGCATCTTCAGCCGGTGTTGCTGCACAGAAGCAATCGCCAGCCGGACCGAGTTAGACCCAATATCTATGGCTGCAAACGTGGGCATCTTCACCTGCATCCTTTCACGACCGCCACGGTGGAAAACTGGTCCCCTCTTCTCCCCGCTCCCCCTCTCAACTCTTCAAGCCAACCCTCAGCGCGATCGCGCGGCAAAGTTCCGCAAAATCCCTATAGCACTGCTGCACGTTGGCCTAGTGCGCGCCAATGGCGCCATCGGCGTTGGTCAAATGAAACATGGGCTTGCGCGCCTCCATCGCCATTGGCATCAGGCTGCGGTAGTGCTTGATCGCACGGATCCTGTCGGCGTCCACCACTCCAGCACCCTCACCCAGAACGCTTTGCCGATACGCAATGGGCAACCGCCGCTCCCATTTGGCATACGCCTTCGTGGGCCTGTCCAGGCGCTCGGCATGCTGCATCAGCACGTAACCCACCGGAGTCATCTCGCCCAAAGCGCCCGGCGACTGCGCCACAGCCTTCTTCCAGGTCTCCCGCCACTGCCGCAGCGTCGGCCCCAGATTCTTCAGCCCCTGCAAGGAAAACAGATCCGGAGCCACCGGCGCCACCACGTGGCTCGACGCCACTAACGCCGCACGGTTGATAGCTCCAAGGTTCGGCCCCACATCGATCAACGCCACTTCTGCCTCATGGCGCACAGCCGCCTCGCTGACCACGCGCCAGAAAGCTGTGGTAACCCGAAACGCCCGCTCCTTGCCCTCCAGACAGCGCGGCCACTCCGTCGAGAGATCGTCCTCAATCCGAGACAGCGCCAGATCGCCCACCAGCGGACCCAGACCGCTGCTCAGCTCCTCAATGTGCGCCTCTCGAACGCCGCCTGTGCCGCTGAACAGAGGAGCCACAGCACCATGCAGCGTCTCGCGATGATCGCCGTCGGGCCATAGCTCCTCCAATCGATCCTCGTCCAGCGTCATGACTGAGAGGTTCGACTGCGGATCAAGATCCACCGCCAGTACTCTGTAGTTGAGCTCCCTGTACATCCAGGCCGTGTGTGGTACACCAGTGAGGTCTTGCCCACGCCCCCTTGGTTCACGCCCCCTTGGTTATTGAAGAAAGCAATGCTGATCAAGCGTCTGCTCCCTTCACCACGGCAACCACAGACCCCGCCTGCACCTCAAAGCAGAGCCGCCCGCCCAAAGCCTTTCGAGCAATGGCAATCCCCGCCCCAAACCGCTGCACATAGCCCAAAGCATGGAGCGCCTCAGCCAGATTCGGGTTGCGGTAATCCGTCACGCCCGGCTGGCCAAAGTTCTCTGGAGTCACACCGCCGAACGGCCCGCCCGGATTGTGAATCTCGATGCGGTCGTCGAACCAGTACACCCTCACCGGCGCGTTCGTGGCCTCGTAGCTGCGATGCATCAAGGCGTTGCGCGTCAGTTGACGCAGCGCCTCCATCGGATATGCCTCTTCTCTCGTCTCCCGCGCCATTGCCGTAACCGCGGGCGACCGAGGGGAACGTTGAGAACATCACCTGAGCGGCGGCTTCTTCAAATCACCGAGCGTCGCGTTCAAGGCCGCTCGACGTTTTTCCGCGAGCGCAGGCTGGACAAAATAGAAATCGAACATCGACTCCAACACATTCAGACTCCATTCGGCCTCCCCAGGTTCGACGTCGACAATCTCCCCCGTCGACGCGCGCTTGCTAGGGTGAGCCGCAAAATTACCAATATTGCGTACAGCATCAAGGTCCTTCGCAATGAATGAGGGAACCGCCCCCGAGTCAAGCACCTCTTGAATCTCGTCGCGTAGGTCCCCCTTCTTCACGCCCGCCTTGTCGCGCATGACCGCCTGCAGATTCCGACGGCTTAGGGCCGCACTCGCCTTCGGACTGAAAGGGAGAACCGCCACCGCCTCCTCAAAGTCGCGCCGGTACGGGTCCGGGACCTCAGCCGGCAGCGGCCGCGGCGAGACGTTCTGCGGATAAGCCATGAAGCGCGGAATGCTGACAGTGGTGTCGCCCCCGCTTTCGAGCACCTTACTTGCTTCCAGAAAGACGATCGGCTTCCTACACTCTGGACAGATCTGCGCCAATGCCCGCCAATGCCTCCCGTCCCCGGTCCGGAAAGGCTGGCTCGTCGTCAAGGACTCGAAAATCCCCAGGCCACAATGCGGGCATATCATTTCTCAACGAGCATAGCACGCACCCCTGCCGCGACGTTCGTGCAAGGAAGGAGCCCACCCCGCCCCGTCGGCTGGCGCGCGTGCGCCCCACCCAGCAAGGGCGAATCTGCCAGCACCGCCCCAGGACGCCGCCACCCAGGCACGACTCGCGCCACCCCAATCCCTGCCCAGTGCAGGAACGAACCGGCTGAATCCACCACCGCGGCGTCCCGCGCCATCCAAACACAAAGACCGCAAGCAGCCCCCCGGAAGACCGGGAAAAGATCCTCACACCCAACTCCCGCGCCACATCCACCAGCAAGCGGTCCATGGGTCCAGTGGAAGACCCCCTAAACGAGGAAGGGCAAAGGCGGCCCTCATGCGCCGCTGCCCTCACCCACCGCGCAGCAGGCACGCCTCCTCCGCATCCACACCGCAGACCATGCCGTCAATCCCGCCGTTGCACCCCCGAAGCGGGAAGCGAGCCGACGGCCCCCCCGCTCTCCAGCCCATCCTCCAATCCATCCCCAACCCAACCTTTCGTTATGCTTAGTTAAGAGGAGCCCTCCGCGGGCCGGCCTCCGTCACCTCGTTCGCCTTACCCTATGAGCGCAATCCACCCTACGCCTCTTCACGCCAACTCGCCGTCTGCCCCACTCCCCTCTTCGCCAAGGTTGCGCCCTCCCACGCCTACGCTCCGCTCCCGTCTTCTCCTCCTCATCCCATTCAGCCTCTGGCTCATCATCTTCGTCTCCGCCGCCGCCACGCCTCCGCTGCTGGATGACGCCGACTCCACCCACGCCCAGGCCGCTCAATCCATGCTCGCCACCGGCGACTGGGTAACCCTCCACGTCAACGGCGTCCGTTACCTCGAAAAGCCGCCCCTGCCCTACTGGATCACGGCCATCAGCCTCAAGCTCTTCGCCCCTGCTCCGCCCTATGCGGCCCGCGCCCAGGCCGTGCGCTCTTCCACCTTCGCTGTTCACTTCCATCTGGCCCTCACCGTCCTCGGCCTGGCGCTGCTGGGCTTCGCCTGGGCGCGTCGCGCCTTCCCCTCAACCAACCAGCACGCCGCCCTCTACACCGCCATCTTCCTGCTCACCTCGGCCGGCGTATTCCTCTTCACCCGCGTCTTCATCCCAGACGCTCTGCTCTCTCTCCTCCTCGCCTTCACCCTCTACGCCTTCCTCCGCTCGCTGCAACCACCCCGGGAACCGGCTTCCGGCCTGCGCCAGTCCCCGCTAGCCTCACGAGTCTGGCCCTACATCATGTGGTTGTCGCTGGCCTTAGCGGTCCTCACCAAGGGCCTGGTCGCCATCGCCTTTGTCTTCGGCACGGCTATCATCTTTCTCTACTGGACCCGCTCCTACCCTCTCTGGCGCCGCCTTCGCCCCTTCACCGGGTTCCTGCTCTTCTTCGCCGTAGCCGCCCCCTGGCACATCCTGGCCGGCCTGCGCAACACCGGCGGAGCCAACGGCCACGGCTTCTTCTGGTTCTACTTCATCAATGAGCACGTCCTCCGCTTCCTCGGACGCCGCATCCCGCGCGATTACAACAAGCTCCCCGGCTACCTCTACTGGTCTCTGCACCTGGTCTGGCTCTTTCCCTGGAGCCTCTTCGCTCCTGCCGCTCTCATCGCCGCCTGGCGCAGACGCGCGGAGCTCCTCTCTCGCACCGCCGACTCCTTCCGCAGCCAGACCATCCTTCTCCTCCTGATCTTCTCCGCTCTAGTCCTGGTCTTCTTCTCCATCTCCACCAATCAGGAGTACTACACCTTCCCCGTCTACCTCCCGCTGCTGATGCTGCTGGCTGCGGCGCTGGCCTCCATGGAATCCGCCGCACCCTCGCTGGACCCCACCCTCCGCCGCGCGCTCAACTTCGCCTTCGCCGCCTACGCCACGCTCGGTCTGGGCATCGCCATCGCGCTGGCCTACGGCCTCTGGTCGTCGCGTAACCTGCCCTTCGTCCCAGACATCGGCGACCTGCTGGCGCACCGCGACGTCGGCGGATACACCCTTTCGATGTCTCACTTCTTCGATCTCACCGGACCCTCCTTTGCGGCCCTGCGCCTGCCCGCAGCGCTGGCCATGGCAGCCTTCCTCATCGGCCCGGCCATCGCCTGGATCCTCCACTCCCGCGGCCGCTTCCGTCCTGCCATCTTCACCATCGCGGCCACCAGCACCGTCTTCTTGGTCGCCGCGCACATCGCCCTGGTGCGCTTCAACCCCATGCTCTCCTCGGTAAACTTCGCCCGCACCATCTTCAAGCTGGAGCGCTCCGGCCAAATCTCCTCCAACAACATCGTTCTGCTCTTCGGCGATCAGGCCTTCGGCTCTTCCATCCCCTTCTATCTCGATCGCCGCGTCGATCTGGTCAACGGCCGCACCACCTCCATGTACTTCGGCAGCACCTTCCCGGACGCCCCACCCATCTTCCTCACCTCCGCCGATCTGCTCTCTCAGTGGGGCCGCGGCCCGCGCAAGCTCCTCTTCGTCCCCATGGACCATCGCGCCGAGGTCGACCAGCTCCTCGGCAATCGCCAATTCATCCTCCAGCAGACCTCCGGCAAGGCCCTCGTCACGGACCGTCCGCTGCGTCAACCCTGAAGCGCCGCGCCCCAACCATCCCACAGACTCGATCCAATCCCTTGACCCTCTTCTCCTCCATCTCGACCGCCGCCCCGCCCGCGCAACCCCTCGCGCCCGGCTCCGCCTCCGTCAAACCCGCGCGGCGCTGGCGCTCCTCCTCGCTGGCGCTCATCTTCGCCGTCTGGGCCATCCTCCAGATCGGCGGGCTCTTCACCCCAGGGCTTCTCGATGATGTAGACAGCGTCTACATCCAGGTAGCCCGCGAGATGCTCCAGCGCCACGACTTCATCACCCCCACCGTGGACGGCATCCGCTTCTTTGACAAGCCGCCCTTGCTCTACTGGATGGCCGCCGGCTCCATGCGCGTCTTCGGAACCCACGATTGGGCCGCGCGCCTGCCTCTGGCGCTGGGCGTGCTCGCTCTGCTTCTGGCCGTCTACGCTCTGGGGATCCGCTTTTACGCCGGCGTCTCTCCAGCCCAACGCCCGGACCGCGCCGGCCTCTACGCAGCCCTGGCTATGGGAACCTCCATCGGCCCCTACCTCTACACCCGCTTCTACATTCCAGACATCCTGATCGCTCTCTGGATGACCCTTTCCATCCACTTTTTTCTGATCGCCCTAGAACGTATCGAAGCCCGGATCGAAGCCCAAACCGAAGCCCGGATCGAAGCCCAAACCGAAGCGCGCGCCGAAGCCCGGATCGAAGCCCAGACACCAGCCCGCACTCACCGTCCAGCCTCTGCTCTTTTACCCTGTCTCGGCTTCGCGGCCGTCACCGCGCTGAACCTCCTCACCAAGGGCTTCATCGGGTTGGTCTTTCCTCTTGGCTTCGTCCTCTTCTATCTGGCCCTCACCAGGCGCCTCAACCTTCTCCGCAAATTCCATCTCCTCGCCTCCACGCTGGTCTTCCTTCTTCTGGCTGCTCCCTGGCACATTCTGGCGGCCATCCGCAATCCACCCATCCCCATGCCCTCTGGCGTGGGCCTGCCTGCGCGTGCCGGCTGGGCCTGGTTTTATCTCTACAACGAGCACATTGCACGCTTCCTTGGCCGCCGCATCCCCCACGACTACGGTCAGGTCCCCATCCCCATCTTCTGGATGCTGCTCCTGCTCTGGCTCCTTCCCTGGGTCGCCTTCCTTCCCGCGGCCCTGGCCAACGCCTGGCGCAGCCTCCGCGGCTTCGCCTCCAGCGCCAACCTCCGCTTTGACTCGGACCGCGAATTTTCGCCCGGCCCCGTCTCCCTCGCGCCCCATGGAACCACCGCTCCCGACAGAACCCGAGAGGCCGCCCTCACCTGCCTCATCTGGGCCGGCATCATCCTTGGCTTCTTCACCCTCTCCTCCCGTCAGGAGTACTACCACCTCCCCGCGCTCCCCGCCTTAGCCCTGCTCGTCGCAGGTCTTCTCGCCCAGGCGGACGCCCAGCGACTGCCGCCGCTCCGCGCTCTCCAACCCGCCGAATCCGCACCTCAACCCCCGGCTCTCCGCCAGGCCGACCGCTCCGCGCTCTACGTCCTCGTGCCCCTCGGCCTTCTGCTCTCCTTCGTCTGCGGCTTCTTCGCGATCACCGCCCCCACGCCCCACGCCGGAGCCACACTCAACGAGCTGCTCAGCTCCAACCCGGCAGACTACAACCTCTCCCTCGGGCACATCTTCGATCTCACCGGCAGAGCCATGGGCTTCTTCCGCGGGCCACTCCTCTCGGTCGCCATCGGCATGTTCACCCTGGGCCCCATCGCCTATCTACTCCGCAAGCGCAGCGGCTTTGCGGCCAATCTACTCATCGCCGCCGCCATGACGGTCGTCCTGCTGGCCGCGCATCAGGGCCTGGCCCGCTTCTATCCCATCCTTGGCTCCAAAGGTCTGGCGCTGCAAATCGACGCGCACTACCATTCGGGCGACCGCATCATCATTGACGGCGAACTCACCTCCGGCTCCACGCTTCTCTTTTACACGCCGCGCTCGGCTGCTCCGGTGCTCTTGGTTAACGGTCGCCGCAACGGCCCCTGGTTTGGCAGCTTCTATCCAGACGCCCCAAAGATCTTCCTCAACGATGCCCAGCTCGACCATCTCTGGGCCGGCTCTCGCCGCATCTTTCTGCTCACCTACCATCCCACCTCGCGCGCGGCCAACCTCGCGCCCTTCGCCCGTGTCTACGCCATCGCCGCCAGCGGCGGCAAGACGATCCTCAGCAACCAGCCTTAGCCCATCCCCATCTGCCTGCAGCACGGCAGCAGGTCACGAAGCAGTCTCTTTGGGCTTCACCAGCGCCGCAGAACCCAGCACCCAGAGAGCCCGGACGCGACGCTCGGCAGAAACCCCTGGTTGACGCCCCCTGTAATCGCTCGATTACCCTTGATATGTGTTCTCGATCCGCCCTTTGCGCGAATTCACCAGCAGTTCTAACTGAGGGAACCAGCCTCGTTACTCCGGTTAGGAGGCACAGAGTGCTGAACTGGGAGTATGCAGATTTTGGAGGAATTGCTGGGCGGCTTGCGGCAGGTATGCGGTGGTTTTCCGGATGTGCGCCCGTGGCGTCCGGGGAACCTTCCGGTAAGTGATATGGGCATGGCGGCCTTTTCTCTGTTCTTTATGCAAAGCGAGTCGTTTCTGTCGCATCAGCGGCGCATGGAGCAGGGGCGCAACGCCTCGAACTGTAAGACGCTGTTCGGGATCGAGCGAATTCAGCGATAATCCCATTCGCGACCTGCTGGATCAAGTGCCGCCGGAACTGCTGGAGCCGTGTTTTGAGCAGGCTCTGGACCAGATGCGGCAACACGGCAGTATGCGGGACTTTGTGCGGCTCGGTGGCCGGATACTGATCGCACTGGATGGCAGCGAATATTTCTGCTCGGAGAAGCGGGGCTGTCCGCGCTGCCTGACCCGCAAGCGCTCCAACGGTAAGACCGAGAACTATCACACGCTGCTGGCGGCGACCGTGGTGGCTCCCGGGCATAACCGGGTGCTACCTCTCATGCCGGAGTTCATTGCTCCGCAGGATGGCGCTCTGAAACAGGACTGCGAGCGCAACGCGGCCAAACGCTGGATGGCGCGGCACGGCGCCTGGATGCGCGAACTGCAGCCGGTCTATCTGGGCGATGCACTGTTCAGTTCACAACCGATGTGCGAGTCCGTTCTGGCCGAGGGCGGGGACTTTCTGTTCGTATGCAAGGAAGACAGCCACAAGACGCTCTACGAGTATCTGCAAGGCATCGAACCGCAGCACCACACGGTGACCGAACGTAAGATGGGCGGACGTACGCGAACCTACCGCTACCGATTGGTTGAGAATGTGCCGCTACGCGATGGTAAAGATGCTCTTGGGGGTGCAATGGCTGGGCGTCGAAGTGGTGGATACCGGCGGCAAGGTGACCTATCGCGGCGCCTTTGTGACCAGTTTGGACATCCGCGAGGACAATGTGGCCGAGATCGCGGCCTGCGCCCGCGCCCGTTGGAAGATCGAAAACCAGAGCTTCAACGTGCTGAAGAATCATGGCTATCACCTGGAGCACAACTTCGGCCACGGCAAGCAATATCTGGCGCAGGTCTTTGTGACCCAGAATCTGTTGGCCTTCGCCTTCCACACGGTTTTGGATAGCGTGGAAGCACTTTGGCGACAAGCCCGCTCCGTTCTGGGAACCCGCAAGGGATTCTTCACCGACCTGCACACCATCACCGCCTACCTGCTCTTTGCCGACTGGCGCTCTCTTTGTTGGGCCATGGTGCAAGGACACGCTCCCCCAACCTGATCCCGCCCCAGGGTCACTCAGCGGGTTCCCTCAGTTAGAACTGCTGGACGGACGGGCAAGCGCGCCACCTAGCCCCCCGCTCCGCGGTAGCATAAAGGTAGTGCCAAACGTTATCTATTGTCGCGACGGCCATTACATCGGCGTGGCTCCAGAACGTATCCATGGCGGACTCCCTCCGAGACAGGCGCGCGAAACGACTGAAGTGCAATTTGCCGGAGAGCTGAGGAATTCCTCCCACTGCAAAAAATGTGGCAAAGAAGCCACCACCGAGTGCCTGCATTGCCAGGCGCCAATCGAGCAGGATGACCTCGGAGGCAGAAGACCAGCGTATTGCGGTGCCTGTGGCAGGCCCTTTCCGTGGACCGAAAGCGACCGAAACTACCAAAACGACGGCGGAGAACCTGAAACCCGCGAACCGACCGAGAAGTGGACGATGGATAGCAAAGAGCGCCTGAAATCCCTGCTCGCGAGCACAACCGCATTGCAAGAAGCTATGCGCGAGAGCCTCGCGAGCGTAACCGGCGAACATGCGAACCTCGCCAAGTACGCTAGCTTCAAGACCTACATGCAGAAATACAACCGGCTCGTCAAAGCTGCCACCCGGCTCCTGCCGGACACAGCCCTTCTCGATGAGTTCAAACTTGACTCGATTAAAAGCAGTGGCGAATACAGGTGGCCAAAACAGAAAGAATTATTCGACAGCGTCTCAGCAAATGTGGCCATCCTGCGGGCCAATTTGGAAAACGCCGTAGGATACGCCGAAGACGAGACACAGAAACTCAAATACTTTATTCAAGCCAATCTGAGGCGCGCCGTCTCCACAGCACCACAGAAAGAAACCGAGGTGCAGAACACCATTGAAACGCTGCTAATCGGCAGAAGTATGATAAAGGGGATCGACTACGACAGGGAAACAGGCCGCGTGAAGACATCCGGCAAGGAATCCGTCCCCGATTTCACCTTCCCCAACCTGAACCTGTGCATGGAAGTCAAGCTCTCCAAGTCAAAGAACGACCTGCGCAAGATCGTGGACGAGATCAACGCAGACATCCGCGCCTACGGCACCCAATATGAGCGCCAGCTCTACGTGGTGTATGACCTGTCAACGATCCGCGACGAGGACGAGTTCAAGAAGGACATTGAAAGCGTGGCCGGAACATCCGTCACCATTGTGAAGCATTAACTCCGGGGCCATCGTGAACAGCGCTCCAACTCAGCGGCAAAAAATAACGCAGCTGCGTCGCATCGAATAAATCTCAGACTACGGCAGCCGGTCCTGGAGCATTTTTCCCGTAGGTGTAGTCCGGCAGATTGAGATGGGTGGGCGTTTTCCCCAATGAAAACGCCACTGAACAATTGCTTTTGGATACCATCAACGGGGAAAATGCTCTAGCCTCATCCAACTCACCCGAACCCACTCTCTACACGGGCACGCCCATGCGCCAAAGCCTCCCTCGGCCCTGCCAGCGGTTCACGTACGGGCAACCAACTGCACTCAAATAGGGGGATCAGGAAGAACGGAAAAACCGGGCGCTCTGAATATGCGTTGGCTGGAACGCCTCCGAATACTTCAGGCCAAAACCCAGCAAGCGGTCGAAGGCAATATGCGCAACCCATATCACGGCTACCCATTCCATCCCCAGGGAGCGCGACTCCCATGCGAGCAGCCCAAGCGCCAGCGGCCCAGCGTAGTTGTGGACGGCGTTGTAGAGTCCAGCAGCAAAATGCCTGTTGCCGGCCAGATAGCCCAACAGCGAGAGATCCGGAGCCAGGAAAGAGGCCGCGAAGAGCACCCACCGCCCGTGCAGAGCGGAGTAGCACACCATGCTGGCCAACAATACCGTTAAGGCCTCAATACGCAGCAATAGATCGGGACGGGTCAGCATACAACTCCAGAGCACCGCAAGGCGCAATCCAGCATGAAATACGGTGTGCGCCAATCCTTCTCGAAGAGCATATCCCGCAGCCAACTGAAAGTTCGGAGAGGCGCCTCCGTTGACGATACTACGTGACATTTTCGTTCGGCGACCTGCTTCGTGCTCTCCTCAACCTCTCACTGAGTACCCTCACCTCTTCGGGCAGCGCGCGGACGGACTGAATCCCTTGGAGAAATACCCTCGCTAGCAGCTCCCAGGACGAAACATCGTCCTGATAACTCCGGCGCCCAAACGCCGCCCCGCTCTCCGCGTCAACCTCGACAGCAAAAGCTTTCTCCCCCGGAGATGAGACGGGCGGATAATAGAGACGAATGGAGACACTTATGAACGTTGATCCTGAAATACTCTCGCGTGCGCAAGGCTGTCTCCTCGGGCAGCTCGCAGGCGACTCCCTCGGGGGTCTTGTCGACTTCAAATCACTCTCAGAGATTCGCCGCCGTTATCCCGACGGCGTCCGCGAACTTGCTGACGGCGGCACATGGGACACCATCGCGGGGCAGCCGACCGACGACTCAGAAATGGCATTGATGCTGGCAAGGATGCTGGTCAAGCACCGCCGCTACGACCCCAACGAAGCACGCAAAGCCTACCTCTTCTGGCTGAACTCGGATCCCTTCGATTCTGGGCATACAGTCAGGTCAGCGCTTCGCGGCTCGCCCAGGCCGGAGAGCCAGGCGAACGGTGCGCTGATGCGAGTCAGCCCCTTGGGGATATTCTGCTGGAACTTCGACCCGGAGAAGGCCTCCCTGCTGGCGCAGTCGGATGCGTCGCTGACCCATCCCCATCCAGTTTGTCTCCAAGCCAACGCATTGTTCGCCATGGCAATCGCCCAGCTCATCTCCGGTCGGAAGACCGCACAGGAAACGTACCAGGACATCAAGTTTTGGGCAACACAACGAAAGGTCGAGCAGACCTTGATGAAGGCAATCCTCGATGCGCCCGGCTCGGCTCCTGCCGATTACGTAGATCAGCAAGGCTGGGTCATCATCGCGTTCCACAACGCACTGTGGCAATTACTCAACGCTCCATCGCTGCAAGCAGGCGTGGTGGATACCGTCATGCGCGGCGGAGACACTGACACCAACGCCGCCGTCGCGGGAGCCCTTTTGGGAGCCGCCTATGGTCTCCACGCGGTGCCAAGCCAGTGGACTACGAAGATCCTGAGTTGCCGCCCAAAGGACGGGGACCCACGTGTCCACCGCCCACGTCCAGAGTGCTTCTGGCCGGTTGATGCTCTTGAACTCGCCAAGGCTCTGGTTGCGGCCGGCAACGATTAGCGACAAGCATCCAAAATCACTCTCGGAACTGGCAGAACACTCGGGACGCGAGAAATCAAGCTTGTCTCGAACCCTCAGGAACATGGAACGTTACGGTCTTATCCATTTTGAACCGGGCGAGAAGCGGCAACTTGCGCCCAAAGTCAACGATTCCGGAGTCGAATTCAAAGTCTCTCTTCACGGCTGAGCTGTGGTTCACTGCCTTACAAAGAACCACGCAGCCATGCCCAGCCCGATCACCACCACCAGCGCGCGGAGCACCGGCTGCGGAACCCGCCGGGCCAGGCTCGCTGAAGCGTAGCCGCCCACAGCGGACGCAACCATAGCCGCCACGCACAGGCGCCACACCACCTGTCCGTCCACAATGAAGATCACAAAGGCAATCCCGTTGGCCAGCACATTGGCCACCACCTTCAG
>DAHXNO010000112.1 GCA_027365345.1 Granulicella sp. | reverse complement strand
CAACCGCGACCGGAAACAAATCGAGACACTCGGCAGACCGGCTGCATCCGTGCTGCGTGTCTTCCAGCACATGCAACGAAACCCGATCATCGCAATACCATCGACGGCAAAGCGGATTGGCATCTCCGCTCCAACGGTCGCGAAGTCCCTGGGCCACATGATCGATCTCGGCATCCTCGAAGAGACCACCGGCCGCGAGCGGCATCGCCTCTTCGTCTACCGTCGCTATCTGGACATTTTGAATGAAGGAACGGAGCCGTTGCGGTAAAACAAGGAGGGAACACTTGCTCATTCCATCACATAACGATGTCGGCCCGAACCAGCGGAACGGCGCCATCCGCAACGGACTCAAAGAACACTTTCTCAGTCTCATCGAAATCTGGGCCCCGCCGGCTTCGGAAACAGAAAGAGGTCACGGCATGCGCTGAAGTGACCAACAAGCATCACTGTAATCCCTTATCTACAGTGGTTCACAAGCGATTAAGCAAGCAGAGCCACCCGTTTCAAACAGATCTTCGAATGCAAAGTTAACTCTTGGGTCTACTGTGACAACCGCACAATCCATTCACAACACTGCATTGCCAGACGTCGGGACAGTTGTTCATGTCCGTCAACGTCTTTATCTTGTCGAACAAGTCGCCCCTGCGCCAAAAACCGCAGAAATGACCTTAGTTCGTCTTTCTTGCGTCGATGATGATGCCCAAGGACAAACGCTGGAGGTCCTCTGGGAGAATGAGCTCGACGCCGAGATTCGAAACGGCGAGAATTGGCAATTGATAGCACAGCGTGGATTCGACCCTGCCAAACAATTCGCGGCATATCTCAATACACTTCGCTGGAACTGCGTCACCTCGACGGACCCACGGCTACTGCAATCGCCATTTCGGGCCGGGATTCGCCTCGACCCTTACCAGCTTGAACCTCTGCGTAAAGCTTTGCGCCTTCCGAGGGTTAACCTCTTCATCGCTGATGATGTCGGCCTGGGAAAGACAATTGAAGCAGGCCTCATTGCTCGCGAACTCCTGCTCCGGAAAAAGATCAAGGAAATCGTGGTTAGTTGCCCTCCCTCCATGCTGTTGCAGTGGCAAGAGGAACTGTCCGCGAGGTTTGGCCTGCAGTTCGAGATTCTTGATAAGGATTATGTTCAACGTGTGAGACGTGAACGTGGATTCAGCGTTAATCCATGGTCTACTCACTCGCGATTCCTCATTTCACACCGCCTTCTCATAGACGAAGCGTACTCAGGCAGTCTTCGAGACTGGCTCGGAGATTTTCGGCCGGGAACACTCCTCATTCTTGATGAAGCGCACCATGCGGCTCCAGCAGGTGGGCAACGATACGCTATTGATTCTCAAACGACCCATGCTGTCAGATCCCTTGCGCCTCGATTCGAGCACCGCCTGTTTCTGTCCGCCACGCCACACAACGGGCATTCAAATAGCTTTTCCGCACTCTTGGAAATCCTCGACCCCCAAAGATTCTGTCGCGGAGTAAAAGTTACCAAGCAGAGCCGCGAAGATGTGATGGTTCGGAGGATTAAGGAGGATCTTCGCAAGATTCAAGGAGGCTTCCCTCAGCGAATCGTGGAATGCATCACTTTGCGCGACTTGCCACCTGAGACGCCGGAACTCCGACTAGCAACGCTGCTCGCCGAATATCAAGAAGTCCGCGAAGCCCGACTAGAAGGGGCTTCCAAGAAGGCGCAGGCGGCATCTGGCTTGTTGATCTGCGGCCTCCAGCAAAGGCTCTTTTCTTCAATTGAAGCCTTTGCGCGAACGCTGAAGGTTCATCTGAAGACAGTCGAGAAGCAACGGAGGAGTCTCGTCACTGTATCGGAACCCACAAAATCTGAATTGAATCTCCTCCAAGGAGGGGTGAGCAGCGACGACGATCGCGCGAACGTCAGCGACACCGAACTAGCCGCGGAAGAAGAATTACAGTTTGCAACCGCGACTGCTGCTGTGGCACCACCCGTAGATGAATCCCGGGAACAGCAACTACTTAAAGAAATGGCAGACGTTGCAGAGGCAAATCGCTACGAGCCAGATGCGCGTGTCCAAGCAATATCTGAGTGGATTCACGAGAACATGCTCCCCGGCGGGCATTGGAATCAGACTCGAATCATCATATTCACCGAGTACGAAGATACTCTTCGCTACCTGGAGAAGATGCTAAGAGCGTCGATCGCTGATTCTGATGGCGCTCTCGACCGCATCAACATCTTTCGCGGTTCCACACCGAAAGATGAGCGCGAGCAGATCAAGAATGCGTTCAACGCAGACCCAGACAAGAATCCGCTTCGCATCCTGATTGCCACCGACGCCGCCCGTGAGGGGCTCAATCTCCAAGCGCATTGCAACCACTTATTTCATTTTGATGTGCCGTGGAATCCGAGCCGCATGGAGCAGCGTAACGGTCGCATCGACCGAAAGCTGCAACCTGCGCCAAAGGTCTTCTGCTACTACTTCGTCTATCTGGACCGTCCAGAAGATCGGATATTAGAAACCATTATCAGGAAAACAAAGACAATTCGAGATGAGCTTGGAAGCCTTTCGAAAGTAATCGATGACGAGCTGGACGACCTTCTCATCCATGGCATTCGTCGCCGAGAAATTGAACGCATCCAGAGGGACATCGAAGACGCGCAGCTCGACGAAGAAAAGCAGTCGGCAATCCAAGAAGAACTGGAGTCTGATCGTAAACGGCAGAATGACTTGCGAGAATCGATAGACGAACTCCGATCAATGATGGAGCGCTCACGAAAGGAAGTAGGGCTCGACAAGGAACATTTCAGCGCTGCGATCTCCTGTGCTCTTGAACTGCTGAATGGGCCGCCATTGAAAACAACCGGCAATGGAGAATTCGCCCTCCCCAAGCTGGACGACATTCAGGCATCCTGGGCAGAGACAATGGACAGCTTGCGTGTACCTAAGCCAAACGACCAGCGTTTATTTGAATGGCGCAGGACATCGCCCATTCGACCGGTTGTATTTGAAGACCCAGGCATTGTCACCGATGAAGTCGTTCAACTCCATTTGGAGCAAAGGGTTGTCCAGCGACTCCTTGGTCGTTTTCTCTCCCAAGGTTTCGTGCATCACGATCTCTCCCGTGCCTGCCTTGCTCAGACCCGCGATTCCATTCCTCGTGTGGTGCTCCTCGGCCGCTTAGCTTTGTATGGCCAGGGAGCGGCCCGTCTCCATGAAGAGATCATCACGATCACAGCCCGCTGGATTGATCCCGCGATTCGCAAGTCTCCTTTGCAGCCATATGCCCGAGAGGCGGAGCTGAAGACACTCGATTTGCTTGACCAGGCTCTCCTGCTTGGCGGCACCACGAACGAAACCATCCAAGAGACTCTGCGCGCCTCCGTAGGCCGCGATATTGAAGAACTGCTTTCCCACTTGCAACAGCGCGGTGAAGAGTACGCGACAATCGCCACGCAAATGCTCTCAAAGCGCGGACAGGATGAATCCAACCAGATGCGCGTATTGCTCGAATCCCAGAGGAAACACATTCTTGAAAAGAAGCTGGAGGACAGCCAGAGGATACTGCCCTTCCGGGACGAGGAATTGCGCCAGCTCAATGCGGATCGCCGTCATTGGAATCGGCGGCTGGATGAACTTGAGATCGAGTTGACTACAGAGCCAGCCAGAATTCGCGACATCTATGCCATTCGAGCAAAGCGCATTGAGCCGGTTGGGATTGTCTATCTGTGGCCCATGTCGGAAGGAGGTAGGTAGCAATGGCCTACGATCCGACAGCGTTGTCTCATCAGGAATGGATTGGTTATGTCCAGCCGGTTGGTGTTGTCGTCTCCACTCCGGCATTGCTGGAGGCTGGTGCCGCAATCAACCGCAACTCCGTGCCTTTGCACCGAGAATTTCTCGCCGTGCTTCCGCAAGATGGTGAAGGCAACGCCGTTCCCAGGCTCACGGACTTCCCGCGCTTCGCAACTGAAGTTCTTAAGTGGCGGCCAGACGACCTCGCAGTGCCGGATGAAGCGCTGACCATCTCAGTTCCGGGCTATGACGAAGTGATCTGCCCTGACTACGTCGTCAAGGACGGCGACAATCCGCTTCTTCTTATCAGCAAAGTGGCTGGCGACTTTGATACCCAACCGGCACCGGAACCGCGGCGATGGCACGCTTCGCCACAGGCTCGTTTTGAGCGGCTCTTGCGCGAGACCTCGATTCCAGCGGGCCTGCTCGTCAGTCCAGATGCAATCCGCCTCGTATACGCCCCCAAAGGCGAGTCCAGCGGCCACATCACGTTCAAAGTCAGCGAAATGGTTCAGGTGGCTGGCCGTCCTATCCTCGCCGCCTTGCACATGCTTCTTTCAGCCGAGCGGTTATTCACACTCGCAGATGAGCAACGGCTGCCAGCGTTGCTCGCGGCCAGTCGGAAGTATCAAAACCTGGTTTCAAACAAGCTCGCCAGCCAGGTGATGGAAGCACTTTTCGATCTTCTGCGCGGCTTCCAGGAAGCACACAACCAGACCAGCGTTCTGGCCGAGGTGCTCCGAGACGATCCAAACCAGGTCTATGCCGGCCTGCTTACGGTCTTGTTGCGCCTGGTCTTCATTCTGTATGCCGAGGACCGGGGCCTGATCTCCTCCCATGAGATCTTCGAAAAGAACTACTCAGTTGGCGATCTATTTGAGCGCCTGCGCGAAGATCAGGCGCAGCATCCCGACACCATGGACCAGCGTTACGGCGCATGGGCACGGCTCCTCGTTCTTTTCCGCCTCATCTATCAGGGCGCTCGCCATGGCGAGCTGCGCATTCCCGGCCGCAAGGGATACCTTTTCGATCCAGACCGCTATCCTTTTTTGGAGGGGCGAACCAGCTCCGACGCAGCGCAAGTTCTCATCCCTCGCGTACCGGATGGCGTTCTTTACCGGGTGTTGACCAAGCTGCTCATCCTCGACGGCGAACGCCTCAGCTACCGCAACCTCGACGTAGAGCAAATCGGCAGTGTTTACGAGGCCATGATGGGCTTCGAGCTTCACGTTGCCAAGGGACCGTCGATTGCGCTCAGGTCCAAGAAACGTAACGGCGCACCCATTACCATCAACCTCGTTGAACTCCTTGCCGTACCCGCTGCCAAGCGAAATGAGTGGCTTGGCAAAGCGGCTGACCAGAAGTTGACCGGTCAGGCCGAGCGCGCACTCAAAGAAGCCGATGCCATCGACGGGCTGATCGCTGCACTGGACAAGCGCATTGCCAAGAACGTGACACCGGCTCCGGTGCCTGCTGGCTCCATGATCTTCCAGCCCTCGGCAGAAAGGCGCCGGAGCGGATCGCATTACACGCCGCGGTCGCTTACGCAGCCGATTGTCGAAGCGGCTCTCGCACCCATTCTTAAGAACCTTGGCGACAATCCAACGCCGGAACAGATTCTCGCGCTCAAGGTGTGTGATCCAGCCATGGGCTCTGGAGCCTTTCTGGTGGAGGCTTGCCGTCAACTTGGTGACGCCCTGGTGCAGGCGTGGCACCATCCTGACCAGACGCCCGCGCTGCCGCCCGACGAAGATGAGCTTCTCCATGCGCGCCGGCTGGTGGCGCAGCGTTGCCTCTATGGGGTGGACAAGAATCCCATGGCCGTCGATCTGGCCAAGCTCTCGCTGTGGCTGGCGACGCTGGCCCGCGATCACGAGTTCACCTTTCTCGACCACTCCTTGCGCCATGGCGACTCGCTGGTTGGACTTTCTGCGCGGCAGATTGCCGCCCTGGATTGGGAACCCAATCCAAAGGCTCAGGAGCTGTACATCGAGAAGGAACTACGTAGCCGTATTACCTCCGCTACGGCGGCACGCAAGACACTTCTGGAGGCACGGGAAGATACGCCTTACCTGCAGTCGGCCCAGCAACTCGCAAAGGCAGAAGGGCAGTTGGCGCTCATCCGCAATGTGGGAGATGTGCTAGCGGGAGCATTTTTTGCCGGTGAGAATCGCAAGTCCCGGCGCAATGTCTTGTTACTGCGTCAGGAGGATGTCCGTGCGAACTTCGGCAATCCGCCGGACATCCCCGTTGGAGTCGCGCTGGAGGAACTTGCGCACGAACAGCGACATCTCGAAAAGCCGATTGTTCCGTTTCACTGGGAGCTGGAGTTCCCGGAAGTCTTCGCTTTAGATCAGACGCTGAGGCCGCAAGGCGGCTTCGATGTGATCGTCGGCAACCCGCCGTTTGCGGGGAAGAACACCATTATCGATGGCTCGCCGGAAGGCTATATCGACTGGCTGAAGACGATCCATGCTGAGTCGCACGGCAATGCAGATCTGGTCGCGCACTTCTTCCGCCGCGCCTTTGATGCTCTGCGGCCCAATGGCTGCTTTGGATTGATTGCTACGAATACGATTGCTCAAGGCGACACCCGTTCGAGCGGGCTGCGCTGGATTTGCAACCACGGCGGAACAATTTACCGAGCGAACAAACGCTACAAGTGGCCGGGCGAAGCCGCGGTTATCGTGAGCATCGTGCATGTGGCCAAGGGCGCAATGCCGGGGCCGTTTCTGCTGGGTAGTCGCATGGTAGATCGAGTTACCGCATTCCTGTTTCATGCCGGTGGAAACGAAGATCCAGCGATATTGGAGGACAATGCGGGTAAGAGCTTTCAAGGTAGCATTGTGCTTGGAATGGGCTTCACCTTCGACGATACAGATACGAAGGGAGCGGCGTCTTCGCTGGCTCACATGCACGCTCTCGTCGCGACGAACCCGCAGAACGCGGAGCGAATCTTCCCATATCTCGGCGGAGAGGAAGTCAACAATAGCCCAGTTCATGCACACCACCGATTTGTGATCAATTTCGAGGACTTTCCACTGAAACGCAAGGAATCTGGTCACAGCTGGTTTCGCTTAACCGAGCAGATTCAGCGAGAGCAATTGCGCGACGGAATCGTCGCGCCAGACTACCCTCATCCCGTTGCCTCCGATTGGCCTGATTTATTAGCAATTGTTGAAGAGAGAGTAAAGCCGGAACGTGATGGGCAGAATCGAGATGCACTCAGAGAGCGCTGGTGGCAATACGCCGAAAAGCGACCCGGACTAACCCGCGCATTAAGAAGAGTTACAGCGGCGCTCTGCACATCTCGCGTAAATCCTTGGCACACATTTACTCGGACAACATCTCAATTCATTTTCGCGGATAGCGCTGTAGTGGTGGCCGACGAATCCTTCGGAATGTTTGCAGCGCTTCAGTCGCGTCCACACGAGGTCTGGGCACGGTTCATGGCGTCGTCAATGAAAGACGATCTACGCTACACGCCGAGTGATTGTTTTGAGACCTTCGCATTTCCGGATGGTTATGATGCAAACGAGGCATTGGAGCAGGCGGGCAAGGAATACTACGAATTTCGCGCGGCTCTGATGGTAAGGAACAACGAAGGTCTCACCAAGACCTACAATCGGTTTCATCGCCCCGATGAAAAGTCGCCAGACATCATCCGGCTCCGCGAGTTGCATGACGCGATGGATCGTGCGGTGCTGGATGCCTACGGCTGGACCGACTTGCATCCTGTTTGTGAATTCTTCCCCGAGTTCGACGAAGAAGAAGAGGACGATGACTCTGGTTCAGGCCGCGCAAAGCAGAAGAAATATCGCTACCGCTGGACCGAGGAGATTCACGATGAGGTGTTGGCGCGGTTGCTGGCGCTGAATCGCGAGCGCGCCGCCTTGCAAGCGGCGCCGCAGGAGATCACCCCTGAACGGCCCTCCAAGGCTAAAGTGAAAAGGAAATCCAAGGCAGAAACTGAGCCCAAGCTCTTTTGAGGACAAGCATGGCTGTTACATCCGCAAAGGTACGCAACAAACTCGTCGAGGCGCTGCGACTCGATCTGGTAGGCCCGGAAGTTGAACCGGATTCGGTCTTGGGTGATCCCGCCGAGATTCTGCCACAGTCACCGTCGCGCTGGTATCTTACCGGCTTTCTTGCCCCGCTCGACGCGCCTGCGGAACAACGCGCCGACGTTGAGGCCGATGACGATTTGGATTCCAGCGGCGAAGCCGGGGTGGAGGATGACGCAGAGCCCGAACGCGCCGCCGCCGCGCGCGAGAAGTATCTGCCCAGTTCGATCGGCATCAGTGTTCTGCTTCCGAAGGAAGCAAAGGCTCTCAAGGTTCATGTTCGCTGGGGCGACTATCGCCGAAAGAGTGACGGCGGAGCAGCAGAACAATGGCCCCGAGAGCAGCGCGAAGAGACGCTGACACTGGAAATACCCGAAAGGCTGGACCAGCCCACGGAACACAAGGTTCCACATAGCAATGGACTTCGTGTTGCACTCATGGTGCAGCCTGTCGGCCGGATCGTAGAGGATGGAGGATTGCCGCCGGACGCGCGGACCATTTCCGTCTTCCTCGTGAACCGTCGCACCCCCAAGGCCGATGAGTACAAGGATGAGTCCTTTGCCTTTCAGGCTGAATTGGTCTTGACCGCGGACGGCCCCTTCCTGCCGCGACCGAATACCGTTGGGCTGATGTCGGACGATTGGGACGAGAATGTTGCCGACCTTCAATACCGAGACGTGGGCGAGTACGCAGTTGGCCACAACGTTTCGGCATACGGGGATGCCCGTGAGATTCGCACCTACTGGATTCCTCGCGCGCAGGTGGAACGTGTTGCACCTGCCAAGATCGAAGGTATAACGCTGGGCATGGATGTACTGGGCACGCTTGCCGACGGCGCAGATGCAGCTCGGAAGTTGATGCCGCTGGTTGAGCACTATCGGGAATGGATTGAGGCGCAGCGAGCCACGATTCCTGCTTCTCCCCTGAAAAGAACTCAGACAGCGCAGGCTTTGCTGGATCGCGCCAAGGTTGCGGCGAACCGGATCGAGAACGGCATCAAGCTCCTCAATCAGCCCGATTGCCTGAAAGCCTTTTGCGTCGCAAATCAGGCAATGGCAACCGCCGCCCGCCGCCGCTTCGGCCCGATGCAACAGAAGACGGTGGAGTCAGTGAAACCGCCAGCGTGGCGGCCCTTCCAGCTCGCGTTTTTATTGATGAACCTACCGGGAATTGCCGAGCCGAATGGTGATGACCGGGAGGTTGTCGATTTGCTCTTCTTCCCAACAGGCGGCGGCAAGACCGAGGCGTATCTTGGGTTGGCCGCTTTTACGCTGATCCTGCGACGGCTCCGCAATCCTGGAGTAACGGGCGCGGGCCTCAGCGTCTTGATGCGCTATACCCTACGCCTGCTAACGCTTGACCAGTTGAGTCGTGCCGCGACGCTGATGTGCGCCCTGGAATTGATGCGCGAGAACGATGAAGCGCTTGGAACTTGGCCGTTCGAAATCGGTCTATGGGTCGGACGCGCCGCTACGCCGAACGAGATGGGCAGCAAGGACCGCGATCATCCGGAAACTGCACGCCGCCGCACGATTACGTTCTGGAATGACAGCAGCAAACCTTCTCCCATCCCGCTGGAGGAGTGTCCGTGGTGCGGCACGAAGTTCCAGCGCGAATCATTCCGCCTGACAGCGAACGGACGGGCAAACAGGGATTACCCGGATGAATTGCTCATTGCCTGCATCAACCGCGACTGCGATTTCAACCGAGCCAGAACGCTTCCGATTGTAGCGGTCGATGAGCCTATGTATCGCCGGCTTCCATGTTTCTTGATTGCGACCGTAGACAAATTCGCCGGGATGCCATGGACCGGAAAGATTGCCGGGTTCTTTGGCCGCGTACAGCGGTATGATCGTGCTGGATTTTACGGGCCAATGGAACCGGGAAAAGGCTCCATGCTACCCGGCGGGAACCTCCTTCCGCCCGACCTGATCATTCAGGATGAACTTCATCTCATCTCAGGACCGCTGGGCACGATGGTCGGCCTCTACGAAACTGCGCTTGAAAAACTCGCCGTTCGAGGAAGTGTCCGACCCAAGATTGTTGCATCGACGGCGACGGTCCGCAGAGCAGATAGCCAGATTCAAGCACTTTTCAACCGGGACCAGGTTGACATCTTTCCACCCCCCGGACCCAATAGGCGTGATTCCTTCTTTGCTCATACTCTCATCCCGGAAGAAGGCGATCCGCAGACAAATCCACGGTTATACGTCGGCATTGCTGCTCAGGGGCGCAGTCCGAAAGTGGCAATGCTAAGGGTGTACCTAGCGTTGCTTGGCGCGGGGCAGTTGTCCTATGACCAGTTGAAGAAGACTTCGCCAAATCCTGCCGATCCATATATGACGCTGGTGGGCTACTTCAATGCTCTTCGCGAACTGGGCGGTGCCAGACGGCTGATCGAAGACGAAGTTCGCAACCGATTGGAGCGATATGCTTCACGAAAGCGGGTAGGCGAAGCAGTTGGGCTTTTCGCGGACCGAGAGATTGCTTACGAGCCAGTTGAACTGACAAGTCGCGTAGACACGTCGAAAGTCTCAATTGCGAAGAGGAAATTAGGGCGCCTGCTCTCGGAAAAGGATCATGCTGATGTTGCGATTGCAACCAACATGATTTCAGTGGGACTCGACATTACGCGCCTCGGCCTCATGGTTGTCTTTGGACAGCCAAAGGCGTCCGCCGAATATATTCAGGCAACGAGCCGAGTTGGCCGAGATCCTGAGCGTCCCGGCCTGGTGGTGACAATCCTCAATGTTCACAAGCCGCGCGACCGTTCGCACTACGAACGATTCTGTGCATACCACGAGAGCTTCTACCGCAGCGTCGAAGCAACCAGCGTAACACCGTTCTCGCCACGCGCACTCGACCGAGGACTCGCTGCATCGCTGGTTGCGCTGGCGCGGCTAGGGCAGGAATCAATGACGCAGCCTCTCGGCGCGATGGAGATTACGAACCAAAGAAATGCTTTGGAGTCCGTAGTTGAACATTTTGGGGACCGCGCATTCAATCACAACAAACTCGATACAGCCGAGAGAGAACGCCTTCGCCAGAGGGTTAGGCAGCGCTGCTCCGATCTGCTGGATGAATGGGCGCGAGTCGTGCACGACCAGAGGCAAGTTGGCGCAGGTTTGCAGTACAACCCGCACGAGCACGGTTCCGGTGCGCCACTCCTACAGGATTTTCTCGATCCAGCACTAAAGAATCTTCCAGGTGGTCACTGGAAGATGAAGTTCAGGGCAAATCGCTCGCTGCGCAATGTCGAACCGAACGTAAATATGTGGGTACGGAGCCTAGAAGGCTTCGATCTGGATGAGGATCAATGACGACACAAAAGAGGAAGAGACCGCAAGGGCAGCTTCGGCAAGGGCAACTCATCACGACCTTTGGTCCTGGCGCAATGACCGATCTACCGGAAAGGTCGGTTCTGATTGCAGGCCTTGATGAGTGGGTTGGTGATCGCGACCTTATCAGTGAACCTCGCCTCAGCGCTAAAATTGCGAACCTGTTGCACGTCCCATCGGTTCGACTCGAAACCCCACCTTCGGCCGGAGATGGAGATATAAATGACCCGCGGGTCACCGGGGTACGTGTGTATCGGTTCCCGGAGTGGTTCGTGACGCAAGATCCTCCAGGAAACAGCCAAGACGAGTCTCGACGGAGTAGATATCTAATCAATGTGCGAGCGCTCTCAAGAGGCAATGTTTTTGAAGACCCTGAAACGAGAAAGAAGCTCAAGGTCGTCCCCGTCCGGTTCGTCAGGGCGTGTCGATACGGACATATAGGCGACATAGACTGGTATTTCTTTCTCCACGAAAACGACAACACTTGCCGCAATCAAGGCAGACCCCTCTTTATGGATGAACGGGGGACGAGTGGTGATCTATCGGAAATTTGGATTCGATGCTCCTGTGGCAAAGCTGAGCGAAGCATGGCACAGATTGCGATCCAAAAGGCTGAGGTGTTCGGACGCTGTGATGGAGCCCGTCCGTGGTTGGGTCCCGCGATGAAAGAGTCATGTCAGGAGATGAATAGGCTACTGGTCCGCACCGCATCCAATGCCTATTTCCCGCAAAGCATGAGCGTCATTTCGCTGCCCGAACGGTCAGAATCCGTGCGGAATGCAGTATCCGCGGTATGGGATTTCTTGGAGACTGCAGAAGATGAAGCGGATGTAGCCAAAGAGCGTAAGAAAACGAAGGTACGCGAGGCCCTCAGCGGCATCACGGACGCGGAGGTTTGGGCCGGCATTCAAGCTCGCCGCAATCCTCAACAGGTCCAAGACAAATCTGTAAAATCTGCAGAACTAGAAACCTTAATCTCCGTCTCCGAAGAAATCGGAGATGACCGCCCAGAGGGAATTTTTTACGCCCGAGCTCTTCCGAGAACGGAATGGAACCAGCCGTGGATGAACGGAATTGAAAAGGTCATATTGATACAAAGACTTCGAGAAGTCATGGCCTTGGTCGGATTTACACGATTTGAAGCCGCAGCACCAGATACCGAAGGCGAGCTCGATATGGGAGTGCGTCGCGCTGAATTGGCCCGTGACGTGACTTGGGTCCCCTCCATTGAAAATCGTGGCGAAGGCATTTTTATTCAATTCAGCCGTCAATCTATTGAGGCGTGGCTCCAACGCCCTGCCGTGGCGCAAAGAGCTGTTCAGCTTAGGCGTGGATTTGATGCATGGAAAGCGGAACACAGCTCCTCTAGCAGGCAGTTTGCTGGCCCCGCCTACATCATGCTTCATTCATTCGCGCACTTGCTCATCACAACCATTGCGCTCGAATGCGGTTACCCCGCGAGTTCAATCAGAGAACGCATTTATGCGCTCCAAAATATTGGATACGGTATATTGCTCTATACCGGCAGTTCGGATTCCGAAGGAACTCTTGGAGGAATGATTGAGGTAGGGCGTCGAATCGCGAGCACGATTCGCAGTGCGATTGACCTTGGTACCCTTTGCTCGAACGATCCAGTATGTTCGCAACATCTCCCGGAGAGCCCACATGAGAGACGCTTTCTACTAGGCGCTGCTTGCCACGGATGCCTTCTCGTTGCGGAGACAAGTTGTGAACAACAGAACGATCTGCTTGACAGGTCCCTTGTAGTGAGGACAGCACAGGGACAGCAAGCAGAGTTTTTCATGGAGCTATGACACTGAAAGCCGGAGAAGCACTCGCCCAACTAAGAGAGAATGATCTGCGAAGTCTAGCTGCAGCCATCCGAGCAGGGAGGCCGAGGATGTCCCGCGCGTAGTTGAAAGTTGAGCGGCGGCTAGGTTGATGTTACTACGCCGTCTTTTGGCAGGCGGTCGCAGAGGGATTGAGGATGGCGTCCAGGGCCCAGAGATCGCGACAGAGCATTTTCCCCGCAGGTGTAGCCCTGCAGATTCAGATGGATGGATGGGCGTTTTCCCCAAGGAAAACACCACCGCACAATCGCCCTTGGATACCCATCAACGGGGAAAATGCTCTGGACCGCGCACCACCGGCCCTTCACCGAGCGCCGTCGCTGTGGTTCCTCATAGACAAGCCATCCGCCGCTGACGCTGCGCAGCGGCCTTCGCAGACCATCCCTCACAAGCGGCCTGCGCGGCCGCTCTGCTTCCGCCAGACCACGCGAATCTGCTGCCGCCAGCGCTCATCCAAGGCCAGCAGACTCCACTCCACGCGCGGCGAAAAATACCCCAGAATCTTCTCCGTCGCAGGATGGATATGCAACGAAGGCGCCACCAGATAGAGCCGCGGCTCCAGCGGTGAAAGCTCCACACCCCGAAAGTATCCGTGGCGTTGAAACTCACCCATCCCCGTCACCTGATCCGCGCTCTGCCGATGGTGATGGCGCACCCTCACCCAGTAATCCAAACCCTGCAGCGCAAACTGTAGATCGTCGTCCACCTTCAGCTCAATCACCGCCAGCCGCCCGTCCGCAGTCACGCCCAGCAGGTCCAGCAATCCACGATCACCCGCTCCCGCAACCACGGAAACCTGCGAGTAGACATGCCGCGGGTCCAGACGAGGAATCACCTGGCTCTCCCATCCCTCCACTCCCTCCGCCGTCTCTGCCGGCCACCGGTTGCCCTCCGGCTCCGGCGCGCCCTCCATCGCCTCAGGCTCAGCCCGGTTGCCAATCGTCTCCGGATCCAACTCGTTCGCAAACTCGCTCCCGATACCTCCAGCGCCCCTCGTTTGGCCGGCTTCAGCCCGCGGCTTCGGAGCCAGCGTGCGCGTCAGCAGAGTCAGATCCCGGCGCAGCACAGACTCCAGCCAGCGCTCAGGCGCAGCCCGGAACAGCGGATCCCGCATCCGGCTCCGCTCGTCGCTCCGCCCCGCCGCCGTAACCCGGGCATGCGCCGGCGCTGAACTGGAAGAACCAATCCCGCGCTCCATCCACTGTCTGCGCCGCTCCGCATCGCCCGGCGCACCCTTCGCATCCGTCACCCGCCGCCGCTCAAAAAGATCCTTCACCAGCGCGGCGATCCGCTCTCGATTGCCCTCCGTCAGCACCGTCTCGTGCTCGCCCACGCCGGCATGCACCTCCAGCCTCCGCGCAAAGCTGTTCGCCTCCAGATCCATCCGCACCCGGGCGAACTCCAGGCCATGCAGCAGAAACGCCAGTTCGGCTGCATTGCGCAAGCGCAGCTCCACCCGCGCTCGCTCCGCTGCCGGAACCAGCGCCATCACCTGCTCCACTCCTGCCGCAAAACGTTCCATCCCCGCCTGCTCATCGGCCAGATGCACCAGCCGCGTGCGCACATTTCCCTGGTCGCTCACATCCAGCGCTGTCAGCTCTTCACTCTGCTCATCCAGCTCCCATAGCTCCCACTTCGCCGCATCGCTGTTCAGCCACGCCATGCGGGAGCCAGTCAGCGTCGCCCCTCCCCGCGGCGTCACCACCTTCAATCCCTGGTACAGCCGCCGCCCGCCGGCCTGCGCGCGGCAGTGGTCCAGCCACAGAATCCCCGGGGCCAGAATCCCATCAACCGTCGCTGCGCTCTCCTGCTCGTTCACCCCAATCACTGCCCAGGCCGCGTTACCCATCACCAGCATGCCCCGCGTGTAGGCCGGCCCAAAGCCCCGCTCCAGATCCATCGCCGTGCGCAGGCCCTCCGGCTTCCATGGCGCAAACTGGCGCTCCAGCACGCGCTCCAAAGTCCTTGCATAACGCTGTCGGGCTGTCTCACGCGTGGTCTGCGAACGCCGCTCTCGCTCCCCGCATAGCTCCAGCAACTTGGTCTGTCTCTGGCCAAAGCGCAGTGTCGCCAGCCGCAGCGTTCCCGCCCGCTCACTCACGCTGGCCACCTGCCGCACCAGGTTGCGCTCCTCACTCCAAAGGTGCAGCGTGCAGCGGCCGTGCTCCGTGCTCAGTGTGGCCTTGGCGGCCTGCAGATCAAAGATCACCTTGCCGTCTTCCAGCACGGTAGCCTTTGGGTGCGCGGCCAGGAACTCCTGGATGCGCAAAGCCATCTGCTCCACCGTCTGTCCACGGTCCTGCCCACCAGAAGGATCTTTCGTAAGGTCCGCGGAAGAGGCTCTTGGCGGCATGCATCGAAGGTAGCATCTTCCCCGCTCCAGCGAAAAGATCCACGCAGCTTCCGGGCGCCCAATCTCCCACCCGGCGCTGGCTCAAATGCTGCTCCGGCAGACCGCGCAGCCCGCAAGTCGCCAACGCAGCGTTATCCCCAACTACCCTGCCTTCCTCTTCAGCACGCGCGCCTGCTCTCAGCGCTCGCCTCAGGCCCGCCGCGTCCGCAATCTACCAGCCCTTGCGCGCCCGCAGATGCGTAATATGCGCCAGATGATGGCGTGCATGCCACGCGTAGAGCAGCGTCGCCTGTTCCACCGTGCTCGGCCCGCGCTCCGGATGTTTGTAACCACGCTTCCACATAGCCTCCGTCAGGGAGTGCAACACCAGCACCCAACGCGCATGGATCGCTTCAATCAACTCCACGGACCACTCCGCCGGAGCCACGGCATCCGCCAGGCTGGCAAACGCCTTCTCGTTGTAAACGGCCACCGTAGGCCAGTCCTCAGTCAGCGCCAGGCGCACGCGATGGAACGCCTCCCCATGCGAATCCGCAACATGATGCACCACCTGCCGAATCGTCCATCCCCCCTCCCGATACGGCGTGTTCAGTTGCAGCGTATCCAGATCGCGCAGAGCGCTACGCAATAACTCCGGCATCTTCTCAATCGCGCTGACGGCAATCTTGCGATCCGTCGGCTCAATCGTTGTCGGCATAGTAAATCTGCCGATGGGGTAACGCGGGTCCACCACGGAGGCCATAGGCTAAAGTCCTTGGATGCGAGGGATGTACTGCCCAGCCCTCGTATTCTAACCACTGTGTCCAACAATTGACCACCCTCCCCACCCAACCCAGCTCCTCCAGCGGCGCCCTCCGCCCCGGTTTGAACCCCACCGACCGCCTCGGACAGGTCACCGCCAGAAAAGGGATCTCATCCAAAGACCATCCGAACCTCGTCCGATAGCCACCCATGCCAGCAAAGAAAGAAAATCCGTGCAGAGATGTAATCTGTGGCGAGGGAGGCAGCCAACCATGAGGCGAATCAGTCTGACGTGTCTGAATTTTCCCGCCAGGCCGGGCAAGGACAAACGCCACGTTTGGGCTATGGGCAGGACCTTAGCTATCTGCGTCGGCATCATCATCCTCGCCTCCACTGGCTGCTCACACGCCAGCGGACCAGCGGAAACCGCCGCGGCACCCTCCCGATCGTCGCCTCCGCATCCAGCTCAGCCCTCCACGCCCATCCCCGGCGCGGTCGCAGGCGGCTATCGCGGCTTCGATCGCAACGAATATCCCGGCGGCCAGACCATGGCCGCTCTGCATCGCTCCTTCGCCTTCACCGGCTACTGGCTCAGCAACCCTCCCGGCGAGACCAGCAATACCTGGAAAGGCAAGCGGGAGACTCTTCTCCGCCAGGGATGGGGCTTTCTCGTGCTCTCCAACGGCCGCCTGGACGCTGAGATTCTCAAAGCCCAACGCCGCGGAACCTCTCCCGCCGCACTGGCCCGCTCAGACGCTGCATCGGCCATCGCCAGCGCTCGCACGGAAGGCTTCCCCGCTCACACCATCCTCTTCCTGGACCAGGAAGAGGGCGGCGAACTGCTCACCGAGCAGGCCGCCTATCTGCTCGCCTGGACTCAGACCGTAGCCGCTAGCGAGTACCTGCCCGGCGTCTATGCCAGCGGCCAGCCCGTCTTCACCGTCAGCGGAAACCCCGTCCCTGTCGGATCCCCGGCCACAGCCGGCCAGACCACCACCATCGATGACATCCGCTCCCGCGTCGTCGCCGGCGGGCTGCACCCCGTCGCCATCTTTGACGCACAGGACGCCTGCCCACCCGCCCCCGGCTGCTCCCTCCAGGCTCGTCCCCTCGCCAGTAGTGGAGAGATCGTTCTCAACCCCGGTGGCAACCTCCTCGCCTGGCAGTATGCGCAGTCTCCTCGCCGCCCGGAGCTAACCCGTTCCTGCGCCGCTACCTACGCCCGCGATGGCAACTGCTACGCTCCCGGAGCTCCCCAAGCCTTTCTGGACATGGACCTGGCCTCCAGTCCCGATCCCTCCCATGGCCGCTGAGCGCCGTCCGCTCCCAATCCCAGCGCTCGCGCAAGGCCTCACAGCTACAATGAATGGAGAATGGTGACTGACTCCCCCGCCGAAGCCGCGGATCACAAGCGTTACTTCCTCACCCATCTCGGTCTCACCGAGCGCCTCATGGAGCGCTGCCTCGGTGAGGCTCTCTCCGCGGGTGGCGAGTTTGCCGACCTTTACTTTGAAGCTGTCCTCTCCACCTCGCTCGCCATGGATGAGGGCATCCTCAAGACGGCATCCCAGGGGATCAGCGTAGGCTGCGGCATTCGCGTTCTCTCAGGCGAGCGCACCGGCTTTGCCTACACCGACGATCTCAGCTCAGAGCGTCTTCTCCAGGCCGCCCGGGTCGCCGCTCTCATCGCCAACGGCCCTCAAACCCAGCGCGTGCGGAGCCTGCGCGAGCTCCCGTCACCCTCGCTTTACCCCATCGCCGGCTTCACCGCTGATGCGGAGATCGCAGCCAAACTGCAGCTCATCGAGCGCGCCAACCAGGCCGCCCGCTCCTTCGATCCGCGCATCACCCAGGTCCGCGTCGGCTTCAACGATGAGCTGCGCCGCATCCTCATCGCCGCATCCGACGGAACCTACGCCTCCGATACCCAGCCACTCTCCCGCCTCAACGTAGCAGTCATCGCCAAAGACCCTGCGTCCTCCAGCAACACCACCTCTGGATCGAGTGGCGGCGGCGGCCGCGTCACCCTTGAGTTCTTCACCGGCCTCCACTCACCGGAGCACTTCGCCCGCGAAGCCGCTCGCACCGCCATTCTGCAACTGGACGCCATTCCCGCGCCCGCCGGCGAGATGCCGGTCGTCCTGGGCCCCGGTTGGCCCGGCGTTCTCCTCCATGAAGCCGTAGGCCACGGACTGGAGGCTGACTTCAACCGCAAAAAGACCTCCGCATTCGCCGGTCTCATCGGGCAGCGCGTCGCCTCTCCCAAAGTCACCGTGGTGGACAACGGCCGCCTCGCTGGCCGCCGCGGTTCCCTCAACGTAGACGATGAGGGCAATCCTACCCAGGAAACCGTCCTCATCGAAGATGGCATCCTGCGCGGCTACCTCTCAGACAAACTCAGCGCACGCCTCATGAACATCCCCAACACCGGCAGCGGACGCCGCGAAAGCTACCAGGCCATCCCCATGCCCCGCATGACCAACACCTACATGCTCAGCGGCCAGGATGACCCCGCCGACATCCTCCGCTCCGTCAAACGCGGACTCTACGCAGTCAACTTCGGTGGTGGCCAGGTAGACATCACCAACGGCAAGTTCGTCTTCTCCGCCAGCGAGGCCTATCTCATTGAAGATGGCGTAGTCACTGCTCCCGTCAAAGGCGCAACCCTCATCGGCAACGGACCGGAGGCCTTGAAGTATGTCTCCATGGTGGGCAACGATCTTGCCCTCGACGAAGGCATCGGCACCTGTGGCAAAGCCGGCCAAAGCGTTCCCGTAGGAGTCGGCATGCCAACCATCCGGCTGGACCGCATGACCGTGGGCGGCACCAGCCACTGAGCCTCGCCCCAACCCTCCGCACCGCGAGTCTGTGCCTCCAAACCTGGGCTCGCCTATCGGAGCTGGAAACGCACTGAACCCAGCCACACGTGCTCCCGGCCACACCGCTGGCCGCACATTGGCCACACCTTATTAAGTTAAGGAGAGCACCACAAGAAACAATGTCCAGCCACGCAACCGTCCATCCCGCCGACCCCGTGCACCATCCGGAGCTCTGCCGACTCGCCGAAGACTCTGTCCAGCGTGCTCTCTCCCTCGGTGCCACCGACGCTGAAGCCGTCGTCATCCAAAGTGAAGAGTTCCACGTCAACGTGCGCCTCGGCCAGGTCGAGCAACTCACCGAATCCGGCTCGCGGGCTCTGGGCCTGCGTGTCTTCTTCGCTGCCGATCCTTCTGACCCCTCGGCTGGCTGCCGCACGGCCAGCACCTCCACCAGCGATCTCTCACCCCAGGGCCTCTCCCGCATCATTGACTCGGCCGTGCAACTGGCCCGCGTCACCGGCCCAGACCCCTTCGCCGGCCTGCCGGAGCGCGAGGCCTTTGGCGCCCACGACCCCGCCTCTCTCGCTCTTTACTTCGACGACGTCCCCGCCATCCCCGCCCCCGATCGCATCGACATCGCCCGCCGCGCGGAGGCGGTCGCCATGGCCTGTGATCCCCGCATCCAGAACTCCTCCGGAGCCGACTTCAGCGCCAACACCGTCTGGCGCTCCATGATCAACTCCCGCAGCTTCTCTGCCCAATACCGCAGCAGCTACTGCGCCTTCTCCGTCACGCCCATCGCCCAGGACGCCGACGGCGCCATGCAGCGCGACTTCTGGTACTCCTCAGCCCGCACCGCCCGGCTGCTGCAAAGCCCGGAAGAGGTTGGCCGCATCGCCGCCCAACGCGCTCTTCGCCGCCTCGGCGCGCGCCGCGTCACCACCCAGCGCTGCCCGGTCGTCTTCGCTCCGGAGGTCGCGCGGAGCCTCATGGGCAACCTGCTGGCCGCCGCCAACGGCGATGCCATCTACCGCAAAAGCTCCATCTTCGCGGACCGCTTGGGACAAAAAGTAGCCGGTGAGAACATCACCATGGTCGACGACGGAGCCATGGTCTTCGACTATCGCACCCAGGACGGAGCTACCCTGCGCGTCGGCGGCTTCGGAGCCAGCCCCTTCGACGGCGATGGCTTGCCCACCCGCCGCACCGTCATCGTCGAGCGCGGCATCCTTCGCTCGCTCATGCTCAACACCTACACCGCACGCAAACTCTCCATGTCCTCCACAGCCAAGGCCTCCCGTGGTCTCGCCGGAACTCCCGGCATCGGCGGAGGCAATTACTTCCTCCAACCCGGCGAACTCACTCCCGAGCAGATCATCGCCGACGTTCCCTCGGGCCTTTATGTCCTCCAGACCATGGGCCACGGCGTCAACCTGGTCACCGGCGACTACTCGGTAGGAGCCAGCGGCCTGTGGATCGAGAATGGCGAACTGGCCTTCCCCGTCGAACAGATCACCATCGCCGGCAACCTCAAAGACATCTTCTGCAACATCGTAGCCATCGGCAATGACCTCGAGTTCCGCAGCGCCGGTGCGGTTCCTACCATCCGCGTCGAAGGCATGACCGTCGCCGGAAGCTGAAGCGTCACCACCCTCCCTCTCCCGCCCGAATACAATTTGCCTGTGGCTGCGCCCTTTTCCTTCCAGCATCTCGCCGAGTTCCTTCCCGACCGATCCCAGGATCTTCTGTCCACCATCCCCTCAGCTCCCGGCATCTTCGCCCTGTCCGGTCAGGACCCCGCCGCACAGCCCTATCTCAGCCATGCCACTGACCTTCGCCGCCGCCTTCGCCGCCTGCTCGCGCCTGCCGACTCCCTCGCTGCGGACGGTCAGCCCTCGCCCTCCCGGCGCCTGAACCTCCGCTCCCGCGTTCGCTTCATCCAGTGGACACCCACCGGATCGGAGTTCGAATCCCATCTTCTGCTCTACCACGCCGCGCGCCACGCCTTCGGCCCGGACCTTGCCCGCCGCCGTCTGCGCCTGCACCCTCCCTACATGCTGCGCATCACCCTCTCCGGAACCCATCCCCGCGTCTACTCCACCAACCGTCTCACCCGCAAGGCTCTGCCAGAGCTCTTCGGACCCTTCCCCTCGCGCGCTGCCGCAGAACGCTACGGCGATGCCGTGCTCGATCTCTTTCAGCTTCGCCGTTGCACGGAAGACCTCCAACCCTATCCCGATCACCCCGGATGCGTCTACGGGGAGATGGGCAAGTGCCTCATGCCTTGCAAGCAGGGCCATCCCTCCGCCTGCACCCCGCAACAGTACGCACAGGAGGCCCAGCGCGTCTTCGCCTTCTTCGCCACCCACGGCGGCTCGCTGCTGAGCGAACTCGCGGCTCTCCGCGACGCCGCCAGTCAAGCCATGGACTTTGAGGCCGCCGCCGCCCTGCATAAGCAATGGGAGAAGGTGCGCTCCGTCGCTCTGCTCGCTGATCCCTTGGTCGGCCCCATCGACCAGCTTCGCCTGCTCGTCCTCCAGCAAGCCCTGCCTCCGCAGGTGGACGTCATAGACCAGCGCGACTCCGGCGAGTCCAAGCCGCCCCAAGACTCCCAACCCTCCACCCATGCCGCCGTCTTCCTCTTCGCCAACGGCCGTTGGACCGGACCCCAACCCCTCTCCACTCCAGACCTGCTCTCAACCCCAGACCACCCCTCCACTCAGGAACACCAAACAGCGGCCGACAGCCCCCTCGCCCACCCTCCCGCCGAACTCTCCACCGTCGCTGACGCTCTGGCCCTGCTTCGCCGCTGGTACTACCGCTCACAGAAGCATCGCTCCGGGGAGCCATTCCTCCCCAACCCGGACGGAGCCTGGCCCATCCGCCGCATCCGCAACGCCGCCTCACGCCTGCTCTCCGCTCCCCGCTGCTAGACTTAAGGTATCTGAATGTCCGGGAGCAGCACCATGATTGAACTCGCCTTTTCCATCCTCGCCGCAGACTTCACCCATCTGGCCGACGAGATTGCCCGGGCTACCGCCGGTGGGGGCACCATAGTCCACGTGGACGTCATGGACGGCCACTTCGTCCCCAACATCACCTTCGGCCCTCCGGTCGTCGCCGCTCTCCGTCCCGTCACCAGCCTCCCGCTGGATTGCCACCTGATGATTGAGAACCCGGACGAGTACATTGCCGCCTTTGCCGAGGCCGGAGCCGATATGGTCTCCGTTCACGTCGAAGCCTGCCGTCACCTCAACCGCACGCTGCAGCTCATCCGCGATCACGGCATGCTGCCCGGCGTAGTCGTCAACCCCGCCACCCCCATTGAGGCGCTCTCCGAGGTCCTATCGATGGTCCATCATGTGCTGGTCATGAGCGTCAACCCCGGCTTTGGCGGCCAGAAGTTCCTGCCCCGCTCGGTGGAGCGTATCGCCCAACTCCGCCGCCTGCGCCAGGAATTCGGCCTCAACTTCCGCATTGAGGTGGATGGAGGCATCGCTAACGACACCGTAGCCTCCGTCGTCGAATCTGGAGCGGAGATGCTGGTCGCAGGGTCCGCAATCTTTGCCCCGCTCCATCAGCCCGAGGGGCAAGGAAATACAGAGGAGAACGCCCGCGAATTCCTGCGCCTGGCCCGCGCCGCCGCCGTGTGATGCGAAACGCTTTCAAAATAGCCCCACGGGTACGCTTGCCGGCTTCGCCAGATCGTTCCCGGCCAGATAGAATAAAAGCGGCTCTTGACAACAAGCAGGAAGATGCCAGTGGGCCCATCAGCACGACAGGTGGAGTTTCCCTCCACCCCGTAAAGGATTCACTGCCTGGCACAAGCCTCAGCAGTTCGGAGTATCAACAAGTATGAAGATTCGGAGTTTTCTTTCTTCTCACCCGGCCCTCAGCCTCGCTGGCGTCACCCCGGCTGCAATCTTCTTCAGCCTCCTCGCCGGAGCTCCCGCGCTCCACGGCCAAGCCGCCGCCGCAGCCCAGAACGCGCCTGCTGCTTCGGCCACCCCTGCTCAGGCTGCGCCTGCCGCGAGTAACCAGACCCAACCGCAAGAGAAGAAACACCACTTCCTCGGGGGGATCTTCAAAGCGCAACGCCTGGAACCCATCAACGAGACCTCCAAGTCGCAGTCTGCCTCCGCGCAGGCCAAGTCGGCCGAAGAGAAAAAGAAGAAGTCTCACGAACACGTCAAGGTCGCTAAGGATGAGCGAGTTCAGGAGACCAAGGCCACCAAGGTCGAACTGAAGAAAGAGGCCAAATATAACCCCCTCATCGGCAAGGACTCGCAACTGCCGGATAAGCAACTTTACGACAAGGCCATGGCCCAGATCGCCAGCGGCCACTACGATATCGGGCGTCTTGACATGCAAGCCCTGCTGGATACCTACCCCGACTCGCAGTACATGATGCGCGCCAAGCTGGCTATCGCCGATGCCTGGTACAAAGAGGGTGGCAGCGCAGCCTATACGGAGGCGGAGCAGGAATACCGCGACTTCATTACCTTCTTCCCCAACGTTCCAGAGGCAGCCGAAGCCCAGTTGCGCATCGGCGACATCGACTTCAAGCAGATGGATGTTCCCGGCCGCGACTACTCCAAAGCCAAACAAGCCGAAAGCGAGTACCGCACCATGCTCACCCAGTATCCGGATGCACCCAAGCCTATCCTGGACGATGCTCGCCAAAAGCTGCGCGAAGTGCAGGAGATCCTGGCTGATCGCGAGGCCCAGATCGGCGACTTCTATGCCTCCCAGGGCAACTATCCCGCCGCCATTGCGCGTTATGAGACTGTCGCCGAAACCTATCCTCTCTACAGCCACATGGACGATGTGTTGATCGGCATCGGAGACGCCTATGAAGCGGAGGCGGCAGCGGTTCGAGCAAATCCCGCCTGCGCCGCAAACACACCCCGCGGAACCCGCTGCCTGCCAGAGGCCGTCAAGGCCCGCCTGCTCGAGGACTATGACAACAAGGCTGCCCAGGAGTATCGCGCCGTGGTGCTCTACCACTCCGCGGCGCCTCACGTAGAAGATGCCAAAGAGCGCCTCACGGGCATGAACCTTCCCATCCCCACGCCCACCAAAGAAGAGGCGGCGTTGAGCGACGAACTCGAAAACAGCCGTGCGCAATATACGCTGCAGAAGCGCATCGAAGTGCTCTTCCTGCAGTCGCCCAACACGGTCACCACAGCCCGCATCGGGCTCCCACCCCTGGAAGACCCTCCCCCTGTCTTGGCCCCCACCGTCGTCAAGCAGTTGATGGCGGACTACCGCGACGCAATCAACCCCAATTTGGCCAAAGCCCATCCCGAGTTGAAGGATAGCGAGGCGTTCACGACGTCCAGCGGAAAGGCGGCAACTCCGCCACCTCCCGCCTCTACCGCGCCGCCCACCTTGGAGAGCATCCCGACCGAAGGCTCTGCCGCCGCGATGGACTCGGATAAGACCGTCACCGTCGTCGAGCCCGCCAACAACTCCTCCGGCGGTTCCGGAACCGGCCTGGGTGTCGATGTGATCACTCCTGGCTCAGACGCAGGCACAACCTCCACCGGTACCCCTGCCAGCAGCCTTCCGGCTGCCACAGGAGCTCAGGACCCGAACTACGGTCTGCCCATGCCTAAGCCGGCCGCCAAAGCCCTGCCACCGATTGAGAAGCCTACCGAGGCCCCGAATCAGGTCAATGACGTTGAAGGGCAGGCCACACCCATGGCTCAGCAGACTCCTGCTGCCAGCGCCCATGGCAAGAAGAAGAAGAAAGTCAAACCCGCCAGGGTGGACAAGAATGATGAGAGTTCCAGCAAGAAGAAGCCGAAGCATGGCCTCGATAAGCTGAATCCTTTTTAGGCAACAAGGCTCATCGCGAAACCTTGAATAGCCGCGGCGGCGACTCACGTCCTATCAGCCGGCAAAGTATGCTGCCGCGGCAAGCGAGGTTCTCTCTTCCCGTCAAAATCCTTCAGGGAACTTCTCCTGTCCCCATCCCAATCTCTCCGCGCTCCATTCCATCAAGCGGCTGGGGTGCTGTTTGCCCTGGCCTCCAGCCCCACGCCTCCACCACCCAGGACGCGGGGAATACCAATAGCGCCGGCGGGCAGACCCTGCCTTCTGCACTCGGGGAAGGAACCCTCTACGTTTCCAATATCTATGGATGGGTCAATGCCGTCCCCCTGGAGCAGATCTCCCGGCCCTGGGCAAAGCACTGAACCGGGCCATCCTTCGGATGGGAGCCGGATGAACGCTGCGGAGCGCGCGTGTACACAGGAGTCTCTCCCAGACAAAGGCGCCCTCCGTTTTAAATCTCCACTGCCGGCAAGATCTCGCCCCGTGCACTGCTCACCCGGATTACCACTCGTAATGAAAGCGAAAGCCGAAGATCGCGTTCACCGGGCCGCGAGCTCGATTGAAGGCGGGATCATCTACGAACTGGTAATCCAGGGTGGCGTGGATGTGGCTGCTGAACTGGTGGTCGTAATAGGTCTCGACAACTTTTTCCGGACTGTAGCTCAGCGCGCCGTCGCCTGTGAGGATGCCGATTCCGCCTGCCGCCAGATACGCCTGGTTCGCCTTGGACGCGCCGCTGGTGATGAACGCGGCGCCCAGAACATCCGCCGGCAATCTCCACCGCTCACCCTGGATGCTCGTGCCAAAGCTTGCCGTCCAGTTTGAGTCCGTGAACTCGAATGACTCATTCTGGCCGCAGTTCCAACCGATGCGAGAGAAGACGCCGATGTTCTTGGTTAGCTCCTGGTCAACGTTCAAACCAACGCCCCACGTGTTGCGCAGTGCGTGCGTATCGTCAATCCCTCCGGTGATGCCGTTGGCGCTGGCGAGGAACTTCGCCGGCGTGCCCCAGACGGCCAGCGTAGCCGGTGCGTTGGCCAGCGCTACCGCCGCTTTATAGCTGCCCATGTTGGTGCGGTCATCAAACACCAGCAGCCGAACAGCCCCGGGATGGCTCCGCAGGCGGTGACGATGCTCCAGCTCCGTAACCATGCTCCAGTCCTGAAAGATCTTGCCATCACCTGAATTGGCTTCAGGAGGAACGGTGAGGTACAGGTCCTCGGCGGTCATCTGGTTCCTGTACTTGGACATCTGATTCCATCCATAGCGGAGCGTCCAGTTTGAAGTGTTCCACTCGATAGCCACTCCAGTGGTAAAGCCCAGGGCGTCGGCTGGGTAGTCATAGATGGCGTTGGCCATCAGGGACCAGTTCATGAACTGCGTGCGTGGGTCATTGGCATACTGGTTGTTGTCAAAGATGTCCTTGACGCTGTATCTGCCAATGGTGATGGTGATGTGATCCGTATCCTGCTGGCCGCGGAGGGTCAGTTCATCGTCCTCCACCGGCTCCTCGTTCTTGCCGCCGCCCAGATTGATCGTCTTGCGCAGAAAGAACCGCGCGATGGAGAAGTGAGGGTAGCGTACCCCCACCTTGAACGCCTCGCCGTCGGGGAAGTCGTCGATCCCGTAGGTGTTGTTCAGGCCGAATCCTTGCCAGAATAAGGTGTCAATGTGGAACTCGGTGTTGAAGCCCAATCGATATCCAAAATACAGATCGGTGGATTGCGTCTCACGCGCCTGCCCCTGCGTCGGCAGGCTGCTTCCCGTTCCGAAGACCAGGTAAGCAGGATTCGTGTACCTCGCGGAGAAGGAGGGATATCCCATACCAGTGAGCGTGTATTGATAGTGGAGGTTGTATTTTTCCGGAGGAGCCTCACTCTTCGGTGGAACGGCCGTCAGCCCTGACGCCGCTGTCGTCTGCGTTTGTGGCGCGCCCTCCGGCGCTGGCTCGGCGATCGCAGCCATCTCTGCCTTCTTGCCGATCCATGGTTCAACACCTCCTGCGTCGTCACGCAGCAGGCTGCAAGCTGAGCCACAGTTGGAACCGCAGGCGCGCTCACTCCGTCCCATCAAACGGAAGCCACCTGGGTCTTGAAATGGAACGTCGCTCTGGGACGGCTGCAGCATCGCGCCCTCCGCATAGAGCGGCTGGTGTTGGCCGTCGCCGTGCCGGCAACTCGTCTGCGGCGCCTCGAACACCTGTGGCGCAGGAGCGTCCGGCTGTTGTGCGAATAAGGCCACGCACCATGGCGCAACGACTGCAAGGGCAAGGAAGAAACGCATACCTGACTCTGAGTATTCTATGGTCCGGATCACAATCACTTTGTAAAAAATCAAGAGAGGTGCGGCATGCAAAGTGCTAACCACCGGAGATAGCGGCTTCTTCTCGCCGTGTCATCCACAGCAAGCCGCGCCTGCCATGCATCCTCCAGAAGTTGTTTCTGCGCTCGCCTGTGTGCCTCCGCTCTCCCGCTCCATCGAAGAATGAAGCACATAAGGCCGATCGCAGCACCTTTCCTCTCTCCCTTAGACGCCTCACTCATCACAATTCGTGAACAAATGAATTCACTTGTTCCGCACTGCATCGCTGCATCAGCTCCCATGGAGACCATAGATGACAATTTCGTCACATTAACCATGGCTCTCGTTCGGCGGTGGGTTCTCGACTGCCGATCATCCGCCTGACGGATCATCGGCGGTAGAGAAAACACATTCGAGCCTGACCGGAACTCTGTCGGTAGGCTCGAATTGTGGCTCGGCCATAGGCCGCGGAAGAGCATTCCCGTTGACGCCGGCGAGTTGCTATCAGCCCTCCGCCTGGTCAAGCGCATAATCGCTCCTCTCCGCTCTCCACAGCGGGATCTTCGCTGCCGTCTGGCCTCGCCGGCAACAGGACAATCTGTATCCAGTTGCAGACAAGCCCCGCCTTCGGCTTCCTTGTGGCTCGCCACACGCAGACCAGTGATTTCATGGTTTGTGGCGTCAGAGTTGTCTTGTTCATGGTTGCCTCCATGCGGGATCCGCTCAACCGCCAATTGGCCTGCGCACGAAAGCTCCGGGACCATTGAGGACACAGGGCCACAGAAGCGCAGGACCACAGAAGCGCCGTGGATCATCAATTGGGGAGGTGTGAGACCAGGGCGTACGAACCGCCATCTCACGCGCTCAAATCACAGGTCACATGCTGTGAAGAGCGCTGAGCGATCGCCGGCCGCTGCGCTACGGGCGATCTTCAGAGCGCCTTCCACAGCACAGGAAAAGCCTCCAACTTGGAGGTTCTTGTGCAGCTTCTATGCTCATGGGTATTTCTCGGTCTCCGGCGCAGTCAAATCCGCGCCTCCTTCTTTCTACCATATCCCCCTACGGTATGCAACGGATCGGCGGCATGGCGCCCGGCGTGGGAACGAGCCTTGGGGAAGAGCGCGCGAGCGATATTACAATCCTTGCAGTAGTGTCAAACGAAGGGACGCGCCCCGCAGAGACCGCTGCCAGGCGAAACAACACCATGGCCTCTGTACTTCGGACCGTCTTGAACGACCAACCCGGCAATACCCGCAGCAAGGTTGTGGCCATCTACGCTCTGTTGGCCGCCTTCAACCTGGGCGCATGGATCTGGGCGGGCTTTGCCTTCCATCGCTTCCCGCTCCTGCTGGGCACGGCCTTACTCGCCTACAGCTTTGGACTGCGTCACGCCGTGGACGCCGACCACATCGCGGCCATCGACAACGTGACCCGCAAGCTGATGCAGGAGGGCAAGCGTCCGGTCGCGGTCGGCTTGATGTTCTCCCTGGGCCACTCGACCATCGTGGTGTTCGGATCCCTGGCCATCGCCGCCACCGCGCTGGCGCTGCAGCACCACCTGCTGAGCTTCCGCGAGGTCGGCGGGATGGTGGGCACGCTGGTCTCAACGCTGTTTCTTTTCGCCATTGCTGCGATCAACCTGGTCATCCTGCGCTCCATCTACCGCACCTTCCGCTCCGTGCGCCGGGGCGAACCCTACCTGGAGGAAGACTTTGATCTGCTGCTCGCCAACCGAGGCCTGCTCTCCCGTCTGTTTCGTCCCTTGTTCCGCATGATCCGCCGTAGCTGGCATATGTATCCGCTGGGCGTACTCTTTGGCCTGGGCTTTGACACGGCCACGGAGATTGGCCTGCTGGGCATCGCAGCCGCAGAGGCTTCCAAGGGACTTTCGCTGTGGTCCATCCTGGTGTTCCCTACGCTGTTTGCCGCCGGCATGTCGCTCATCGACACGACAGACAACATCCTCATGCTGGCAGCCTACGGCTGGGCCTTTGTCAAGCCGATGCGCAAGCTCTACTACAACCTCACCATCACCTCCATCTCCGTCGTGGTAGCCGTAGTGGTGGGTGGCGTGGAAAGCCTCGGCCTTATCGGATCCCAGTTCCACCTGGGGGGACGGTTCTGGTGGCTGGTAGGCAGCCTGAACAACAACTTTGGAGACCTGGGCTACGCCATCATCGCTCTCTTTGCGCTGAGCTGGCTCCTCTCGCTGGCCATCTACCGTTGGCGGCGCCTGGACCAGTTGGAGGACGCCGTTCCTCTGCAGGCCGCCTGTCCTGATGGAGCGATCGATGGCTCCCGGCGGCGGCCATAGGCACGATCGTTGCGGCAGTCCATCTTTCGGTGGAGGCCCTTCTGGAGCGAGCTAAGGTACACTCACCGGCATGGCCATGCCAACCGAACCTATTGGAAGCATTCCTCGTCCGGCCTCGTTGATTCAAGCCATTGCTGCCTTTCAAGCCGGGCAAGTGAGCCGTGAGAGCCTCGAAGAGGCGTATAGCAACGCGCTGCGCGACACCATCCAGCGCTTCGAGCGCACCGGATCGCCTGTGATCAGCGACGGCGAGCAGACAAAGCCGAGCTTCGCTACGTACCCTCTCACCGGGCTGGACAACCTGGCGCCGGATGGCGTCACCATTCCCTTTGCAGACGGACATGTGCGGCGGCTGCCCCGCCTGACCAGAGCCCCGTTCCGCTACGGGATACATGCCGCCAGCTATCTGCTAGCCGCGCGCCGCTATACCCAGGCCCGCGTGAAGCAGGCGGTGATCTCAGCGTCTGCCTTGAGCTTGCTCTATCCATCCGTCGCCATCGCCGGCTATCCACGCGAGGCGTTCCTGGCAGATCTTATCGATGAGGCCGAGGCGGACATCCGGGGTGCGCTGAATGGGGGTGCAGACAGCGTCCAGATTGATTTCACTGAAGCCAGGTTGTCGCTCAAGCTCGATCCCACGCGCACCCTGCTGCGCAGTTTCGTTGCACTCAATAATCAGGTTCTTGACCGCTTCAGTCCAGACGAACGCGCGCGGATTGGCGTTCATGTCTGCCCCGGAGGCGACCTCGATTCCACGCACAGCGCCGATGTCGATTACGAAGACCTGCTCCCGGATCTGTTTCAGATGAACGCGGGCCGGTTCTATCTGCAGATGGCCAGCGAACCGGACAGGAAGCGTGTGCTACGCAGCGTGAGCCGGCTTCTGGGGCGGAATCGCATGGCCTTCATCGGTGTGATCGATCCCATCCGTCCGGACGTGGAGACACCCGCCCAAGTCCGGGATCGAGTGCTGGAGGCTGCTTCCTTCTTGCCTATCGAACAACTCGGAACGACGGATGATTGCGGCTTTGCGCCCTTTGCAGACGATACTTCCACCGCACGAGAGATAGCCTTCAGCAAGATCCAGGCAAGAGTGGAAGGAACAGCGATGGCCGCTCGCGAACTGGGAGCCTAAGCGGAGCGCGTTGCGCCTTTCCCCGCGCTCACGCCGCGCAAAGTGCCGGACGTCTTCCACCTCTGGCAGATGACCTGCTTGTCGTTGCGCGCAGCAGCCGCCGGCATCAGGATGTCCCCATGCGCTTGCCCCTCCGTGCCGGATTCCGCATGCCCGGATCTCAAGTCCCGGAGCAGTTGTAGGAATCAATTTCTCCCCTGAAAGCACCGATCCAATCGATTGTCTGTCATTTTGTTATTGACAATCTCGCCAATTGTGCTTTCAATGGTCCGTGACGATTTCTTTACCTTAACCTGGCCGTTGAAAACAATCGTTTGTTTCTTCCCGCCGGATATGGACCGTTCGCCTGGACTCAAATCCACTCGATCGCGCATCCTGGCGTGTCGAACCGGAGGCTTCCCGTGTGCAAGAAGAGATGGGTGTGTCTGTTTCTGAGTGTCGTGGCCGTCGCCTCTGGAGCAATCCGAGGCATAGGCGCACAGACCGTCAACGTCGTTGAGACCACGGGAACTCAGTCTGCCCTTCTGGCTCAAGAACCATCCGTGTCGTTTGGCGCGGAGCCAGCAGGCGCCTACACCATCACCATCAATCCCACCACACAGTATCAGCAGATGGATGGTTTCGGCGCTGCAATGACCGGTTCTTCTGCCTACCTGATCTATAACTACCTCACCCCAGCTCAGCAGACTGCCCTGATGCGGAGTTTGTTCAGCTCCACGCAAGGCATCGGTTTGACCATGCTGAGGCAGCCGATGGGCGCTACCGATTTTTCTGCTCAGGGCGACTTCAGTTACGACGATATGCCGGCAGGAGAGACCGATGTTCCCCTCGCAAATTTCTCCATCGCCAAAGATCTCACCTACACCATCCCAGTTCTAAAGCAGGCGTTTGCAATCAACCCGAACATCAAAGTCGAGATGTTGCCATGGAGCCCGCCGGCATGGATGAAGCTCTCCGGAACCATGAACGGAGGCGATTTCAACGATACCTACATGCCCTCGCTCGCTCAATATTTCGTTAAGACCATCCAGGCGTATCAGGCGCAAGGCATTCCCGTCTATGCAATCGCTGCCCAGAATGAGCCACTCAATTCCAGCACCAGCTACCCTACCGAATCCTTCTCCGCCAGCGAAGAGTCCACCTTCATCGTCAACGATCTCGGTCCCGCGCTGGCAAATGCCGGTCTCACGCCCAGGATCTTCGGATATGAGCACAACTGGGACGACACCAGCTACCCAGAGACGATCTTGGCCAATGCAGGCTCCCTTGTCGCAGGAATCTCATGGCATTGCTATGCCGGCAACGTCTCAGCGCAATCCGAGGTGGAAGCGGCCTACCCGAACTTCGGAGCGTGGTTCACCGAGTGCTCCGGAGAGACCACCGGAACCTTCAATGGCGATCTCGGATGGGGCATGGAAAACCTGATCATCGGGGCCACGCGAAACTATGCGAAGAGCGTCAGCGAGTGGAATATAGCGCTCGATCAGAACTCCGGGCCCACCAACGGCGGATGCACCGACTGTTACGGATTCGTCACTATCAACACCAGCGTGACCCCGGCCACCGTTATCCCCACCACCTCCTATTACCTCTATGGGCAGGCGAATGGCGTGGTTCCAGGAGCATACCGCGTCCAATCCAACTCGGCGGCCATCGGCGCCGGCGGCGTTGAGGATGTTGCTTTCCAGAATCCCAATGGATCCATGGTGCTGATCGTATACAACGACGGAAGCGCAGCCACCACATTCGATGTGAACTGGGCGCCCAACAATGCGAATTTTACCTACACCCTGCCTGCCCAGTCGGCCGCCACCTTCTCTTGGAACCCTGCCGCTTCAGCCGGCACAAGCGCGCCAACCAATCTCACGGCTACCGCCGTCTCCAGCAGTCAAATCAACCTGGCATGGACGGCTAGCAGCACCCCCGGCGCTACGTACAGCATCTACAGCAGCACCACCAGCGGCTTCACTCCATCCTCCAGCAACCTGCTCACAAGTGGACTCAGTGGGACTACCTACTCCAACACCGGGCTCTCCTCCGGAACAACGTACTACTATCTTGTCGAAGCTGTCAGTTCCTCCGCGACCAGCGCTCCCTCCAACCAGGCTAGCGCCACCACCGCGACTACGAGCCCGAATTTCTCGTTGAGCGCAACAGCGATCACGATTGCCACGCAGGGAGCCGCCGGAACATCCACGGTCACCGTTACTCCGGCAGGCGGATTCAACGGTTCCGTGGCCCTCACCTGTGCGCTCACTTCCAGCCCGGCAGGGGCAAGCGATCTACCCACTTGTTCGGTCACCACGCCAGTTTCCATCAGTGGCGCCTCGTCAGCAGAAGCAACTCTCACCGTAAACACAACGGCGCAAACGGCAAAGAGCTTCAAGTTCGAACGTCCGGACCACCCGCATTTCCAAGGCTTGCAAGTCGGCCGGGTGGTGGTTGCGGCGCTGTTGCTGTTCGGCATCCCGCTTCGCTCGCGGCGCTGGAATAGAACCATTGTCCTGCTGCTCTTGCTTTCCATTGGAAGCATGATGATGGGTTGCAACAGTGGCGGCTCGTCCACAACAACCACCCCCTCTGGGGGAACCACCACCGGGACGTATGTGGTCACGGTGACGGGCGCCAGCGGCAGCTTGACCGCATCCACTACGGTCTCCCTTACCGTGAACTGAACTAAGTCCACCGCAAGAGAAGGTGAAACTGCAAATCATTTGGATACTTCCTCTTGAACATCTGCGTAGAGACAAGGCGAAGCAAGACCAGACAACGCGTTCCACTCCATCCTCAGGTGTCAAAGAGATCCTGCGGACCGGCGTCGGGGAGATTAGAACGGAGTTGCCATGCCCTGTTCCCAATCGATTGGCTCCTCCTCTCGCCACGGGATCGCCGCACCTACAGGCTTGGATCAAGGGCATTAGCGATCGGAGGGTTGGTATACTTTGGAAGGATCGGTTCGGTGGGAACTGTGTGCAACCCAATGGAGCTTGAGGATGGTGCTGTATCGTAACCGGTTGTGTGGTCTTCATACGCTACCGAGGTGCACACAGATCCGGAAATCCCTGATCTTACCCTGGGCGAACGCAACCTATCGCCCCGCCCTTGTAGTCTTCATCGCCTGCTGCCTCTGCTGGGGCAACAGCATGTCGATGCAATCTCAGACCGCGGCAATACCAGACCATGCCCAGACGGGAGCCGCCGCCGCCGCGCCGATCGTCTTTGACAATATCCTCAAACAGTCGAAGATTACCTTCAAACTCAAAAACAGCGTGAGTCCCAACCGCTACTCGATCGAGACCATGACCGGCGGAGTGGCGTTGTTTGACTATGACAATGATGGTCTTCTTGATATCTTCTTCACCAACGGCGCAGCGATTCCATCCTTGGATAAGTCGGACGCTAGTTACTCCAACCGCCTGTTCCATAACAATGGCGATGGAACCTTTACCGATGTTACAGACAAGGCTGGCCTGGAGGGCATCGGCTACTCCATGGGTGTAGCCGCTGGAGACTATGATAACGACGGTTATGTGGATCTCTACGTAACGGGCGTGAATCATAATCAACTCTTCCATAACAACGGAGATGGCACGTTCACCGATGTGACCGCCCATGCGGGCGTCAGTGGGGTGATTCCCGGAATCGGCAAGGCATGGGCTGTGACTGCGGGCTGGTTCGATTACAACAATGACGGGTTACTCGATCTGCTGGTTGTCAACTATCTGAATTACAACGTGAAGACTGCCACGGTCTGCAAGGTGCAGGGACTTCCTACTTACTGCTCGCCCAATGATTATCAGGGTTTGCCCAACATTCTTTACCGTAATAACGGGGATGGCACATTCACCGATGTATCGGCTTCATCCCACATTGCGCAATATGTGGGCAAAGGGATGGGTGTTGCGTTTGCTGACTACGATGGAGATGGATTCACGGATATCTTTATCTCCAACGATACCTTTCCCAACTTTCTGTTGCACAACAATGGCGATGGCACATTTACCGATGAGGCCATGAGCGCCGGCGTGGCGTACAACGATATGGGGAAAACCGTTGCCGGCATGGGGGCGGACTTCCGCGATCTCAACAATGATGGACTTCCTGACATCTTCCACACAGCTATGTTCGGCGACTCCTTTCCTATCTACCGAAATCTTGGCGGCGGACAGTTTGACGACGCTACGGACGCATCCGGACTGACGGCAGCAACCAGCAACCTGACGGCATGGGGTTTAGGAGCGTATGACTTTGACAATGATGGGCTAAAGGATCTTTTCACAGCCGACGCTGCCATCCTGGACAACTCCATGGCGGTGGAGCACCGGCCCTTTGAGCTTCCGGATAGCATCTTTCGAAACCTGGGCAACTTTCGCTTCAAGGATGTGAGTAGCACGGCTGGCGCGAGCTTTAACATGCCCGCAGCTCATCGCGGGGCCGCGTTCGGCGACTTGAATAACGATGGAAAGATCGACGCTGTCGTGACGGTCTTGAATGGTCCGCCACAGATTCTGATGAACCGTACTGCAAATCACAACCACTGGATCCTGCTGAAGCTGGTTGGCGTGGCGGATAATCGCGATGGCCTTGGAACCAAGGTGAAGATCACTACGGCGCATGGCAGTCAGTACAACCAGGCAACCACGACCGTCGGCTATAACTCCTCCAGCGACAAGCGCGTCCACTTTGGCCTGGGAGAGGACACCGTGATCCAACGGATTGACCTGTCCTGGCCAACTGGGGTGAAGCAGGTACTTACCAACGTCAAGGCCGACCAAGTCCTGACAATCAAAGAAGCCGCGGCAAAGGCGAAGTAAACGCCTCGAAAGGTGGTTAGAAGGGCTGCTTCTGCAGCCGTTCCGCAAGCTCAGCCTGTTGATTGCGATGGAGTAGATCGATGGTGGCCTGCCTTATCTGCGGCTGGTGCTTTGCATAGGCCACCAGCAGTTCCGCATTCAGATCCGCATCTTTCACTTTGTTCAGATGGAAGTCTGCATCGCAAAGCATGTACAGCAGCGTGGGCACGGTGGTCTTTGATTTCGCCAGTAGATCTGCCGCTTCTGACCATTTGCCCTGGTGATAACAGACTTCACCCAACTCAGCCTCAGCCGCCGGATCGTTTGGATGAGCTGCCAACTCAGCTTTGAACTCGCCTTCTGCTTTATCCAGATCAGCCTGTTGGAGCGCCAGCAGTCCCAGCGAGAGGTGGGCGCCGCGAACGTTGGGATCAAGCGTTAAGGCCTTCTGTAAGCATCGCTCGGCATCGCTCGGCCTATTCACAAAGATATAGAGCATTCCCACCGAAACGTAGGCTCCGGCAGGCGTAGCTAAGGGGTCGTTCGGTTGGTCGCGGAACAGCTTGAGCGCATCGTCTTCCTTGTTCTGCGTCAGGAGCTCCCGTGCCTGGCTCCAGACCTTCTTCTCATGGTCAGTATCCGTTTGCAATCCCGTACCTGAGAGCTGCTCCAGCATCTGGCGGTGCAGGTCGGCTTCATACTGAGCATCCGCGGTTCTACCCAGGGCCGCATAGGCTCTGGAGAGATAGAAGTGCGCCAGCACCTGCGTCGGATCCTGTTTTAAGACCTGTTCAAGCAAATCCGCCGCCTGCTGATAGTGGTTCAGTTCCAGTTCGCAGTGGCCCAGTCCAAGCAAGGACGCTACATCATCGCTCTTCACTTGGAGAATAGAACGGAAGACGGGTTCAGCGTCCTCGCACTTGCCTAGCTTTACATCAATGGCTGCAAGTAGAGCCTGCACGGTGAGGTCGTTCGGATTTCGTTCGGCGGCTTTGGTGGAGTATGCCAACGCCTGGTCCAGATCCATATTCTTGTAGTTCGCTACCCCAAGGTCAAAGTCAATCCGTGCGAGGGTGGGATCCGATTGCTGCGCCTTCAGCAGCCAGTGGATCGCGGACTCGTTATCGCCGGAGCTGCAGAGCAGTTCCCCATACTTCTGCCAGACAGCGGCGTCGTTGGGATCGACCTTCAGGCACTCCTGAATGGTCTTCAAGGCGAGTGTGTTATCCCCATGGAAGTGGTAGGCCTGGGCAAGATAGTAAAGCGTGTCGCGGTCGCCAGGTTCATACTTGAGCGCGCGAACCAACAGACTGATAGCGTCGGCGTTGTGGCCGGCCTCCAGTTGATAGAAACCCACCTTGAAGAGAAGATCCGGATCGGTTGGCGCAAGCTTCAGCGCTGCCTGGAATGAGGCGGCGGCTTCCGGCGCGCGGCCCAGGTCTTCCAGCAACGCACCCTGGAACTTCAGCGCCGGCTCGAACCTGGGGTGTTGATCAAGGAGTTCCTGCGTGAGAGCCAATGCGCTGCCTTCGTCACCATGCTCGGCGGTCCGGATGGCTTCGTGCAACTGCGCCATCAACGCTGGGCTCGCTTCTGGAGCAGGCGCCTGCGCCTTCAAAATTGCCAAACTGCAACCCAGACACCACAGCGGCAGACAGGCTCGGAGAAGCCGCAAGGATCGAACCAGAACGGAGAAAGCGATACATCTGCGCTTCGACCAACCTGGTTCCGTGGCTACAGCATGCTCCTGCTTCCGCATTGACTCTCCCGATTCCTGAACTCAACATAAATCATCGCCGCTACGGATCCAACCCCGTAACGGCCTGCGCGGGCGCTGTCTTGGCTACCTCAATCGTCAGCGCCTCGGTCACCCAACCCACAAGGTAGCGCGCCAGCCGGCGCTTTGCAGCTCGGCGTCAGCCGCACCAACCGCACCTGGCCGTGCCGCCATCCAGCGCGAGGGAAAATCTTCTAAGGCCCATTCGTCGTGGCAGACTCCGCCGTGATGCCTCCGCTGGAGGAGAGCAGAAAAGTCTCGGCGCCCACGCGATCGGTGCGGTAGGTGCGAACGTGGGCGTCTTCCAGGTGCTCCAGAGTGATCGGGCTCGGATGGCCGAAGTTGTTGTGCCGTCCATCGCTGATCACCGCATCCGCGGGAGAGACCGCCGCGAGGAAGGCCGGAGTAGTAGATGTCTCACTGCCGTGATGACCTACCTTCAGCAGCGTAGCGTGCTGCACTCGATGCTGCGCCAGCATCGCCTCTTCGCTGGGAGCTTCGGCATCCCCTTCCAGAAGCACGCTCGCCCGCTGCCAGGCCAGACGCAGCACCAGCGAGTCGTCGTTCACCGGCCGGCCGGGGTTGCGGTAGGAGCCCTCCGGGGCCAGCACGCTGGCCTGTAGATCAGACCACGCGAAGCCTTCGCCGGCGTGAAGGTGGCGAATCACCATGTGTTGCCCGCGCGCCTGCGCCAGCAAAGCGTAGAACAGAGGAGAGTCGCCGGGATCGATGCTCACCCACAACTCGCGCGGATGGAAGTCGCGCAGAATCGCCGGCATGCCTCCCATGTGATCAGAGTGCGCGTGCGTCAGCACTACCACGTCAAGACGGCGGATCCGGCGCGACCAGAGATACGGAGCCACCACCTCTTCCCCTACATCCCACGAGGATGCCGCGGCGTTCTCCGTGTAGCCGCTGGGACCGCCCGCATCCACCAGCATGGTTTCGCCGCTCGGACTCACCACCAGGATCGAGTCCCCCTGACCCACGTCGATCGCCGTCACCTCCAGCTTGCCCAGGTGCAGCTCGGGATGCGTCGGATAGAGAACCGCCAGCGGGATAAGCAACGCGGCCACAACACCGGCGCCGAACAGCCGGCGGCGCTGCGAGCGCAGGGCAAAGCAGCAGAACAGGATGGCCGCCACGGCCACAGCCAGCGCCTGTGGCGCGGGGCCGGGCGTGCGCAGGTTCGCCAGCGGCAGGTTCTGCGCGCTCTCCACCGTGAAGCGCATAAAATGCAGCAGTAGCGCGGTGCAGCCTGCCGGAAGCAGGGCGATCCACGGGTTCAGCAGCGACGCGAAGAAGGTCACAATCGCCACGCACAGCAGCACAGAGAGCAGCGGAATGTCCATAAAGTTAAGCGGCAGCGCCAGCAACGTCGCACGGTGGAAGTAGATGGCCATGGGAAGCACCATGCAAAGTTCCGCGATCAACGAGACCAGCAGAGCCTCCATCGTCCACAACACCGCGCGCAGAATCCAGACAGGAAGATGGCGCATCCGCTCTCCCAGCAGGTCCGCACACAACTCGGCAGCCATGCGGACGCGAATGCGGAACTGGGCCAGGCGAGGAGGAGTCTGCGCATCCACCGCGGCCGACTCCAGACGATCCAGAGCACGCAGATGCGGATGTATCAGCCGCCCGGTCAGCGGAATGGCCAAGCCGGCAATGGCCACAATCACCAGAAACGTCATCTGGAAGCTAGCCTCCAGCAGGGCGCGAGGATCCAGCACCAGCACCGCGAGCGCGGCCGCTCCCAGCGCATTCAGCGCGTTGACCTCCCGGTTCAGCCAGCGCGCCATCAGATAGATCGCCGTCATCAGCAGGGCGCGCTGCGCGGGCACGCCAAAGCCGGTAAGCTCCGCGTATGCTGCGGCGCACAGAATCGTCAGCAGCACCGCCGGAGCCTCCGCCACGCGCATGCGGCGCAGGAACCAGAAGACTCCCGCAGCCAGCAGCGCCACATGCAACCCGGAGACCACAAACAGATGGAAGGTTCCGGTGCGTTCAAAGGCGTTGCGCAGCGCGTGGGTCAAATGCGTGCGGTCGCCAAACAGCATCGCGTTCAGCATGGCGGCGTCTTCGCCGCTCAGCCGCAGCTCCTGCGGAAGCCTGCGGCTGGCGCGGGAGTCCACAAAGGCTTGCAGACGGCTGGAAGCCCACGCCTGCGCCGCAAACACCCGGCAACGCAGCGTGGGGTGAACGCCGTTGGAGGATCCCTCACGCAGCACTCGCACGCCGGAGGAGCGCAAGCTGCCAGTGGCGCCCATGCCCTGGCTCAGCAGGTAATCCTTGTACGACCAGGCCCCCGGATCCCGATATACATCCGCAGTGCGCAGGCGCACGTCCATCTCAATCAGGTCGCCGCAGTGCAGGGAGCGCGGCGGGCCCTCCAGCGTCACGCGAATGCCGCCCGAGGTCGGCTGCATCCTGGAGATATCCGGCGTCAGATACTCCACCGATTGCACCGCCAGGTCGATCGACTGCGTGCCCGGAGCGCTATCACCCTCCCAGGCGCCGGGATCGTACTCTCTCTGCGGAAGGTTTCGCGGCGGAGCCGGAAGCGTGCGCACCCGAATCACTGTTCCCAGCACGCTGCGGGTCAGGCCATCGGCAAACTGTTGCAGCCTTTGTTGCTGCGGAACCGGAGGCTCTATCTGCGTGCACCAGCAGCCCACCACAACCCACAGAGCATACACCGGCAGGATAGCCAGACGCAGCGAATGGCGCAGCGCCGCCAACGCGAGCGCCAGCAGCACAACGGCGCTCGCCGCCAATAGAACAGTCGGTTGCCAGCGGAGAGCAATCCAGTCGCCCACGGCGAAGCAGGCAAAGGCAGCCAGAAGCGGCGTCCGCCGCAGCCGCAGCGGCTCAACCACGGGGGAACCGAATAGCCAGGATTTGGCAGCACCAACAAACGGCATGAGAAGCGCTACCTTCAGCGGGAGTGCGCAGAGGAGACCGCGGATGAATCGCTTCAGCTAGAGCCTCTTCGACTTGAGCGTTCCCAGTTCCCGCAGGCCCATGCGGCCTCCTCACCTTCGCGCCGCCAGACGCGCAAAGGACGGAGTGCCCACAGTCTGCGAACCATTCAATCGAAGCGGCTTTTGCCTTAGAGATTCATCATGACCTTTAGTGTTTCACAGACGCGGCCCGCCCTCAGAGAGTGACCCCAACGGGCGACAAGGCGCGGCAGGACCATCTCACCGCACTTCCAGGATGGCGACCGTCTCCAGATGGAAGGTCTGGGGAAACAAATCCACCAGATGCAGCGCGCGCAGCCTGTACTGCGGCAAAAGCACAGCCAGGTCGCGCGCCAGCGTGGTGGGGTCGCAAGAGACGTAGACCACCGTCCGCGCCTGGATCCGCCCCAGCAGCCCGCACGCCTCCTCCCCGGCGCCTGCGCGCGGAGGGTCCAGCACAATCAGCTCCGGGCGGTCGCGATCAAGGACCGCGCGGCGAAGAAACTCCAGCGTCGTGCACTCATGGACAGTAATGGCGGGCTCTCGCTTGGGCAGCGCAGAGCGAAGGTCGGCAGCGGCGGAGGGGTTGGCCTCCACGGCCGTAACCCGCTGGAAGGTGCGCACCAGCACGCGCGAGAAGAGCCCCACCCCGGCAAACAGATCCCAGGCCAACCCACCGGCGCGGGGCTGGTCGTCTCCGTTCAACACCAGTTGCACCAGCGTCTCCAGCAGGAAGCGGTTCACCTGAAAAAACCCTCCCCGGCTTATCCAGTAGGACTCTTCCAGAACGCGGTAGTTCAGGCCGGGCGCGCCAGCCTCGGCCAGCATGCGTCCAGTAGGACCGGTGCGGGGGTCAAACGCGGCCGCGGCCGTTGCGGTAATCAGCACGTTCTGCGGAGCATAGGCCTGCAAGGCGATGTGCAGGCGATCGAAGCTCCCGAAGATGGGCTTGGTTCGCGGCAAACAGAAGAGCGTAATCTGCACCCGCTTCATGGTGTGGTCGCAGAACAGCTCCACCTCCAGGGCGGCGTTCAGCCAGTAGGCGGCATCGCGGTCCTCGGCTGCGGCGGCCAGCAGGCTCTTGGCCGTGGACCACAGAACCGGGGCTGCAATCAGGCAGGTGCTAATGGCAAGAAACTCCGTGCCGCCGTGACGGTTGTAGCCCAGCCGCAGAGCCCCATCCCCGGGCGGCTCCTCCGCCCGCCCGCCGCTCTCATCCTCGCCGCCGGCCTCCCATCCGCCCGAACGCGCCACTCGGAGACGGATGCGGTTGCGGTAGCCCCACGGCTCGGCGGCGTGAAGCTGCGGCTCCGGCGCGGAGTCAATCCCGGCGCTGCGCAAAACTCCTTTCAGAATCGTCTCCTTCAGCTCAAGCTGCGCCGGGTAATTGGCCATCTGGTAGTGGCAGCCCCCACACTCGCCAAAATGCGGGCACTCTGGCGGCACGCGATCCAACGAGGGCGTCAGCACGCACAGAAGCTGGGCTTGATGCCCAGACGGCGGCAGAGCAACCTCCACCACCTCACCCGGCAGCGTAAACGGAACCAGTACAGCGCCGCGCGCTGGCGTGTGGGCCAGGCCGGTCCCGCTGTAAAGAACCTGGTCGATGCTAAGGGTCTCGCTCATCGCTGGCGCTTGGGTGATGCTTCAGGCATAGCTCTTCGATATCTGGACACCGTCCTCCAGCGCCGGGCTTTTACCACGTTCCATCCTGAAGCTTGGCTCCTGTTCCAGCTTAGTGCATGGATCGCCCTCACCCATGGCTCATATAAAACAGGCTCAGGCGCGGCAGGCGGCAGATCTCCAGCAGCCGCTTGTGCAGGAACTGCTGTTGCACCTGGCGCAGTTGTACCGCCCCCATCCGGCCACGGTAGGGGGCCAGCTCATTGTCCGCCTGCGCCTTCAACTCCACCAGCTCCGCTTCGGATGCGGAGGCCTGGATCTGCGCCAGCAGCTTCTCTTCCAGCACGGTCAGCGTGCGATCCAGCTCGTCAAGCGCTGGAGGATCGGAGCCACGCAGAGTCTGCGCCAGCTCTCGCAGCCGCAAGGCCGTGCTGGAGCCAACGGCAGTCCAACCCTGCCCGTCTACCGCTGCGGCCGCGGCCATCTCAATCGCCCCTGCGTTGCCTTCCAGAAACGCGGCCACACGTTCCGGCTCAAAGCCGGTCTCGGCTGGCTGCCGGCTGGTGTTGGGAGCCAGGCCCGTGCTTGCTTCCACCATCTCCTCTGCGGCGCGCATCACGGCCTGGGCGCACCAGGCCAGGCCATTCACCTTGCGCAGCCGTCCACGGGCTTTGCGGGAGCGTTGCTCATACTTCTCAAACGCGGCATCAATGCCGCGCAGAACCGCCTCCAGCGGAATCCCCGCCTCGCGCCAGGTTTCGATCAGGGCCCAGTCCAGGGTGCTCAGCAGAAGAATGGAGCCACGCCGCTGGCTGAATCGCTGCTCGATCTCGGAGAAGTACTCAAAGTAGTTCATAAAGGAGGGGGGGCGGAGAGAGCAGCGGCACAAAAAACGCGCTGGCGTGGATCAGCGCCGGTCTGCGCCGCTTACCTGGCCCCGCGCTGCTCATCTCTCCTTGCGCGGCTCATCTCTCTCTGCGCCGTTGGCGATCTTGATTGCGCTCCCAGATCAGGCGCACGCCGTTCAGCGTCAGGTTTTCATCCACCTGTTGAAGAAAGCGGGACTCGGCGGCAATCAGGCGGGAGAGTCCTCCCGTGGCGATCGTCTTTGTCTCCGGCCCCAGCTCGGCGATCATGCGCTCAAGAATCGCGTCAATCTGGCCCACGGCGCCGTAGTAAAGGCCAATCTGGATGTTATCGGTCGTGGACGTGCCGATGATCTTGGCGGGCTTCTTAATCTCCACGCGGGTCAGCCGAGCGGCGCGGGCGAACAGCGCGTCGGCAGAGATGCCGATACCCGGCGCAATGGCCCCGCCCAGGAACTCGCCCTTGGCGGAGACCACATCAAACGTCGTGGCCGTGCCCAAATCGACAACAATCGTCGGTCCACCCAGCCGTTCATACGCAGCCACGCAGTTCACAATGCGGTCCGCGCCCACCTCGCTCGGATTATCCGTGAGCACGGGCATGCCAGTCTTCACCCCAGGCTCGACGAACAGCGGCCGCAGATGGAAGTACGTCTCGCACAGCGCGCGAATGGCTGAGTCCAGCGGCGGGACCACCGAAGACACCGCAACCCCGGTTACAATCTCCGGCTGCAGGCCGCGCATGCTGAAGAGCGAGTGGAAGAGCACGCCCAACTCGTCGGCGGTCTGCTTGTGCGGCGTAGTCACGCGCCAGTCCGCAACCATGCGGGCCGGCTCAGCGCCATTCGCAGGCGCAAACAGACAAAAGACGGTATTGGAGTTGCCTACATCAAGAGCCAGAAGCATAGAACGCTTTTCCGTATCAGAGCCATATCTTACCAGCCGCCTTCGCCGGCCAGCCCTCTCCAGGCAACTTCGCCAGGCAACGCACCCAGCCATTCTCGCCGGCCACGGTGCTTTGCAGGCGGCTCAAGCAAGCCGTAGAAGCAGCGGATGCAGCGGGCCGCAGGGTCAGGGCAGTTCACGCACGCCGCCGGAGATCACCGTACGCTCCGTGCCATCCTCGGCCGCAACCAGCAGGTACCCATCGGAGTTCAGGCCTGCGGTCACGCCCCTATACCCTCCCTGCTCGCTAACCTGCACCCGCTTACCGCGCACCCAGGTAGAGCTTCCCGTGAACCGCCGCAGCAGATCCGGCTCGCCGTTGGCCAGTTGCGTAAGTTCCTGGTCCAGGGCGCGCAGAATGCCAATCAGCAGCGCGTTCCGGCTCTGCGGCTCTCCGCTGGCAATCGCCAGCGAGGTGGCCACCGGCTCCAACTCCGCAGGAAACCTCTCATGGTTGATGTTCAGCCCAATGCCGATCACTGCATAGCGCAGCAGGGCGTCCGGACCCGGATTCACGGCAGCCTCCACCAGAATCCCGCCAACCTTTTTGGCGGGGCCCTCTTCAGCGCGGCCAAAGCCTGGAGAACCCCCGGCTACCGAAAGCATCAGGTCGTTCGGCCAGCGAATGTCCGCATCGAGACCAGTGCTGATGGCGATGCCGCTCTTGACGGCCAACCCCGTTGCCAGGGAGATCCAAAGCGCGCGGCGCAGCGGCAACGGAATTCGCGTCAGCACGCTCAAGTAAAGTCCGTCGCCCGGGGCGGAGTGCCAGGCGTTGCCGCCGCGGCCGCGCCCCTGCGTCTGCGCGTCGGCCAGATACAGCGTACCCTCCGGCGCTCCGTTGGCCGCTGCCTCCAGCAGCAGGGCGTTGGTGGACTCCGCGGTAGCGAAATGATGCAGACGCGCCGGATAGCGCGTACCGTCCAACCCGGCGCGCAGCGCCCCAGGATCCAATGGTTCCACCGAACTCATGCTTCCATCCTACCGTTGCCCCGCTTCACCGCCGGATACGCTCGCCGCTCCGCTTCTCATAGCTCGCGCCGCCTTCCAAAGGATAAATTCTCCAAGGGCGTACTTGCCGCGCTTGGACAAGGACGACTGTTCGCGCAACTTTCCTGACTTCCGGGCCCACTCCGCCACGCACTCGGCTGCATACCTCCGCTGCCGGAGCGAAAGGCCTTCGCCAACAAGGGCATCCTCGCTTCGGTCAATCTCTTTTCCGCCCCAGGACAATTCCGAGGCAAGCTCCTCTTCCGTGGCGTCGAGGAATGCAGAGCCGCCGAGCTTAAGCGTTCTTCCTTCCGGCTCCCTCTTCACAGCGGCATCCACACGGCTCCAACAGAACCACTACCAGTCCCACCCCTGGCTCTGGTTCATCGCCAGAAGCGCGGTAAGCACCTGCGCGGCCGAGCCGATCAGAACAAACACATCCCCACGCACGCTTTCGTCTATATTCGGACCCGCACGGTTCGGAGCCGACAATCCACTGATCCGAACCACCGGCACAAGTTCCGCGAACTGATGATCGAATGCGATGCCATTCAACGTCCTGTTCGGGAGCGACCGGTTCGTATACACCGTCACTCCCATACAGGAGGGGTGCGTAGAAACTCGTCTGTCCAGGCTGACGCTGTTGCCGCTGGTAACATCCGTTTCAGTTACCTGCTGCGCGTTCACCGGATCCGTCTGGGGAAAATACATAGCCAGGATGGGCACGTTTGGTTGTTGCGGATTTTCCAGCGCAACCACAGAGGCGCAGGGCGTGAGGCGCAGGGCGTCGCCGCCGCTCCCGGAGTAAGGTACGCATGGTATTCCAATCCGCCTGTTTCTTCGTTCACCGCCGGTGGCGCCGCCCACCCAGTGCATGTTGAGTTCAGCGTCAGATAGTCCGTAGAACCGGCAGCAGGATGGATCCGCAGACCTGCGTCGAACTGCGCAATTCCCAAGGCGGCCAGACCCTTAACCTCACCTCCAGGAACGATCTCCTGCGCTCCCATCGTGGAACGGAAGATCTGCGCCGGCGTCCTGTAGACTGTGAGATCGGCCTCGTGGTCTGAGGCTAGATTTCCTCTCCAAATCAGGCGGCGGAATCGAGAATCCGGTCTGCGCAATGGCGCCAGAGGAAGGGTCGCGGACCGCGATTCCGGCGTTCGATGCAGTCGCGGATCGCAGATCTCCGTTCTTTGGCCGAACCGTGAACGCTGCGTCGAAGCTGGCCTTCTGTGCGCAGGGCGAATCAGCGTTCCACAAGGTTCTGCCAACTCGCTGAGCGGAGCGTCGACTAGACATGGAAGCCGGCACATCTCGCCGGCCGGCTCTGCATCGGCTTCCTCCCGCACGTTCCGGAATCGTCCAGGATGAGGGGAACGTCCCGCTCTTCCGGAATGTCATTCTCGACGGCGTTGCGGAACTTGCGGAACCTACGGCGGCAACGGCGCTGCTGATTCTGGCCGATAATCCTTCCAGCCCTGGCGTCCAGCGCGGCCAACAGTCTGGCCCCGCCCCGCCGCACGGAGCCGGGGTCGCGGCCTTTGATCTGCCCAGACCCTGATTTCAGGCCGCCTCAATGGCTCTATGCAAGAAATTGCATTCTCAAATGGAAAATCTTCGGCGGCAGGGCCGTTCCAGAGTTCGGCGCAGCCCATCCGCGTTCCTCCACTCTTGGCCGACTCTTCACCTTTCCGCCCAAAAGGCTGCCAATTCGGTCCCTTCTCCGCCCACCGGGCCTGGCGCCAACAGAATCTCGGAGTTTGGCAACCAACGTGCTCCATATCGACCATCTGTTGCATCACGAGGATCCTCATGCCTAAGAAACTAGCCACAACCTGCTTTCTCGGACTCATGTTTATCGCCATAGGGGCGAAGGCATCGACTATTACCTTTCCTACCTCGCAGAGCGGTTACTGCTGCTTCAACGTTGACGCAACGCAGATCAACGACAACACGATCCAACTGCAAGTCAACCTGGCCGGCGGCGCGGAGTATTTCGTGAACACGGGGAGTGGTAGCATCCACCCCGGCTTTGCCTTCAACTTGGCATCCGGGTTGAGCGGCGTCTCCATCAGCTTCCCCGCAGGCTCGCTTTGGTCGGGAGAAGCACTCGACACCGACGCCACGACGAAAGGCCCGTCATTCGGCACGTTCGGATATTACTTTGACAACCCCGACCGGGGCGGCAGCGGCAAGGATTCCGGCCCCATAGTCTTTAACATCACTTCCTCCTCCGATCTTTCGCCCCAGGATCTGGTGGCCAACACCTCTGGGTACTACTTCGCTGCGGACATTATGAACAGCGACGGCAAAACAGGCGAGGCCGGCCTCGGCACTCCTAACGTTTCTCTGACGCCGGAGCCATCCTCCCTCCTGCTGCTTGGCACCGGTCTTCTAGGTGTAGCCGGTACGCTCCGCCGTCGGCTCATCTCTGGCTCGCTTCGCGGGTAGATCCTGCATCTTGGCCCGCAACCTGCGGCATGGCGACGCAAACGGATCCCGGGGCGCACCTCTCACAGAGTGCGCCCTGTTTTTTGCGCGACAAATCTTCCGTGCGTTCTGCTCGATGCCTTCTCATCCTCTGCAGACGGGAGCAGTGAGACACGTCATCTCTCTGCGCCCCTCTCCGTCTCCTTTCCACTGGAGATTAGCCTCTAACGCAAATCCCTAGCGCCGCATCGCCGGCGCCCTGCGGATAAAAGCGTCCGCGACGATGCATGGGAGGCCGATCGGCCGGCAGAGGCCGCCGGCCACTGCCGTCCAAAATAGCGCTTGGCGCCCCGGACGGATATTGTCAGCCACCCAAAGGCCCCCGGATAGGCAAATCCCACCTCTCAATGACCTGGAACCGGGTTTAGGCCCTCTTCCCAAAGCAACTTCCGTCACAACACTTGGCCTCCGCCCTTGTTCGGCAAAGGCCGCTGACCGGAGGATGTGACTACGCTGGCTGTCGCCATCACAACCGAGGAGCGCATCAGCGATGGCACTCATCGAGATCCCATCTGACAAGAAACGCGTCTCCGTCGATTTATCCAGTGGTCTACCCGCAACTACTGCACGATCAGCAGTTTGCAAGGCGGACGGAAACTGATACGGACGGAACCCGGGGGGTGGGCTCTTCGACTCTGGCTGGACCATTTCGCCGCCCTCACTTGCGCGAGGAGCTAGGATCAAAAGCGATGGCGCTCAATCCTCAAATTCTCATTTGGGCACGCAATACGGCAGGTCTTTCAGTTGAGGAGGCTGCGCATATGCTCGGGTTCAAGAATACCCGCGAGCGCACTGCAGAAGAGCGACTGCGGGCCATGGAAGCCGGAGAAGAGGATCCGTCGCGAAGCGTATTACTAAACATGGCCCGGATATATCACCGCTCTTTGTTGGTCTTTGATTTGAGCCGGGCTCGTCTTCAGGACATTGTTAGAGAAATCGCTCGATTCGCTGGCGAGCGCAACATCAGCCGCGCTATGGTTGCGTACAAACTCCGGCGCGTGAAAATCATCACTCTCGCCCAACGGGAAGAGCTGAACAGGCGCTACGAAGACGAATGGCGTGCGGCGCAAGAGCGGTCGGCTACAAAGGATAAGAACGAAGGCGGCCCCAGCTACTACACTGTGAAGCGGCGTCGGCTTGGACCCGCGCTTCTGGGGCTCGTGAAGAATTCGCTGGTTGAGGGATTTCTGACACACACGAGGGCGGGCCGGGTACTCGGAGTCAAGCCCCGCAACGTGGACCTGCCGCTCTACCAGATGACCGAGGAGCAGATCTCGGCCGGGTACTCGGAGTCAAGCCCCGCAACGTGGACCCCTTGATCCACATGGCCGGAATGCGGGGTAGCCAATAAATGCTCTACCTCCTCGACGCAAATGTGCTCATTACTGCCAACGGTAATTATTATCCAATTGATCAAGTTCCAGAGCTTTAGGATTGGGTTCATTATCAGGCCACTTCAAACCTGATTAAGATTCCCCGAGAAATCATGGAGGAAATTTGTCGGGCCGTGGTGCAAGGACATGCTCTCCCAACCTGATCCCGCCCCAGGGCTCCTCAGCGGGTTCCTTCAGTTAGAACTGCTGGTTCTTTGGTGTCGGGGAGAGGCGTGTGACGGCGTTTCGATTTCCCTCCGGCCCATCGGGGCAGAACGCTCATCAATGCTGAGGCCTCGCATTCGGCCCGCAGGCCATAGGCCTTAGTATTCGATTCCGCGTTGCGCCAGAATTCCCTTCTGGTAGGCGTGCTTCACCTCGCGCATCTCGGTCACCGTGTCGGCCAGTTCCATCAGCAGCGGATGAGCGTTCCGCCCAGTCAGAATCAGGTGCAGCATCTCCGGTTTGCGCCGCATTACCTCAGCCACTCGTTCCGGATCCAGCATCTTGTAGCTGATCACGTAAAGGATCTCGTCGAGGACAATAAGATCCCAATCCCCGCGCAGAATCTCCTCTTCTGCCTGCGCCCACCCTTCCTCTACCATGCGCAGATCTTCGGGATCGGCCTCCGCTCCACCCACCTTCACAAACCCACGTCCCAGTTTGCGCAACTCAAAGCTGAAGCCCGGCAAAGCGTTCAGCGCCGCGGCGGCCTCCGCCTCTCCATAGTGCCAGGAGCCCTTGAGAAACTGTAGCACCAGCACCCGCATTCCATTCCCTGCGGCGCGCAGCGCCGTTCCCAGCGCTGCCGTGGTCTTACCCTTCCCCGCGCCGGTATGGATCAGGAGCAGACCCTTTCGTGAGCCCTCAACAGCTTCCTGCGTCATACACCTAAGCCTAGAGCATTTCTTCCCCAGATGGGCATCCAAAAGCACTTCTGCAGTGGCGTTCCTCTTGGGAGAAACGCCGATAGGGCTCGGCCCCGAGCGGCGCCTGCGGCGAGAGAGTTCCATTCCATTGCACAACGCTGCTCGCTCAACCGCGGGCCCCGTCCCTACCAAGGGAGAGCCCGTTCAAATACTGCGGCCTCGTAACCTCACCCCCAACGCCAACCTCGACGCTCCGCACACGGCAGCTCAACCATCGCCGCGGCTCACAGATCAGTGCCCATCATGATACGGATGCCCGGCACGGATCGTCAGCGCGCGATAGATCTGTTCGGCCGCCACCGCAGCCGCCAGCTCATGGGGCAGCGTCATCCGCCCAAAGGCGATCATCTGGTCGGCCCGTCCGCGCGCCGCAGCCGACCATCCATCCGCCGGGCCAATCCCCACCAACACCTGTTGGATCCCTGCATCCTGCAAAGATCCCACCGCTGCAGCAAACTCCTCTGAGCTAAGAGCCTCACCGCGGCTGTCGGCCAGCAGCAGCGCCGGGCGGGTGCGCCCCTTGAGTCCCTCGGCAAACTCCAGCGCCGCGGCCTCCGTAGGGAACAACCGAAGCGTGCAGGGCGCATAGCGCGCAGCCCGGCTCAGATAGAGATGCACCAACTCCCCCGCCGGGCCGCCCGGCCCGGACCCTCGGCCGGACCGGCGGGACGAGATCAGCATCAGCGTCAGGTTCATGGCAGTGTGCGCCTCAACGTATCACCATCCGGCGGAGCAGTGCCTCCAACTCCCGCCAGCCTCCAGGCATCCAGGCCGCCGTTCCCAGCAGTGCATAGACGCCGCATTCGGCGGAGTGGCGAACCTACTTCGCACCTCGCAGCGCGGCCCTCTTCGCTGCTGATTTTGGTTCGGATCTCTTTGCGGCAGCCTTTGCCGTTGTGGCCTTCTTCGCCGCGGTCTTCTTGGCGACCGCCTTCGTGGCCGGAGCTTTCTTCGCCGGAGCCCGTTTCGCCGCCGCCTTCTTCGCTACGGCCTTCTTCGCAGGCGTAGACGCCTTCTTCCCCGCCCCCCTCCTTGGAACCGCTGCAGGAGCCTTCCTCCGCCCGGAGGCAATGGCCTCTTTGATCTTCGCGTTCAGCTCGGCGACGCTGAGCACCGTGGCAGACTTGCGCAGCCTCTCCAGCCCATAAAACGCGCGCTTCTCAGCCGAAAAGACGTGGACAATAAAGTCCACGTAGTCCATCAGAATCCACTCACCCTGGCGCCGTCCCTCCACCGAGCTTGGCGCAACGCCGAACTCTCGCTTCAGACGAAGTTCAATCTCATCGGTAATAGCCAGGTTCTGCCGATCGCTCTGCCCGGTGCAGATCAGGAAGTAATCGGTCAGGCCGCTCTCGGACGGATCCAACCGCAGAATTCGTATGTCTTCAGCCTTTTTATCTTCGCTGGCCGCCACAGCAGCCGAGAGCAGTCTTCGCAGATCGGTTTCTTTCTTGCTATCCATGCAACTCCTTCTGTTTCCTCCATGGTAGAGCAATCTCCCGGCCAGTGACACGCCCGCCCCTGCATCCCGCACGGCTTCTCCCAACAGCACCGCTGCGGAGCGGCCACGCCCATCCCGGATCACACGCCGTACAGGCGATGGGTGTGGATGTACTCCAAAACAGATGTCGGCAGCAATGGTTCCGCGCTCTGTTCATGGGCCGCCTGGCGAAGCAGCGCTCGAATATCCGTTGCACTCGCCGTCTCATGGACCCCCTCCAGCAGATGCACGCGCTCTCTCTGCGCCCTGCTCAAACCCAAAGAGTCCAGTTGCCGCAGCGAGAAGCCGGGCCGGCTCACGACGATCCACTCGGCGAGCTCTAAAAGAGTATCCGGCGCCTTCCAGCGGCGAAGGTCTAGAAAGGCATCCGCGCCGACGATCACCAGGATCCGGTCCTCTGGCTGGCGCCCCTGGCGCAGTCTCGCAAGCGTATCCACGGTGTAGTTCGGTGAACCATCCAGCAGCGGAGCATCCAGTGCGCAGGGCTCAAATACCGTCCCGTTCTTGTTCTCGGCAGACTCTGATTCCGGCGCGTGACGGGCGGCAGAACTCTCGGACGCGCACAGCAGCGCCACCATCGCCAAACGGTCTGCAAAGCTGGCGGAAGCCCCTACGGGTTTCAGCGGCTGTCTACCCGTGGGGGCAAACAGCACCCGATCCAGATGGAAGGCTTTGGCCGCAGCTCCGGCAACCGCCAGATGCCCCAGATGGGGCGGATCAAAGCTGCCGCCGAAGAAGCCAATCCGCATGATGGCTGATTCTAGAGCATCTTCCCCGCTGATGGGTATCCGAAAGCGATTGTGCAGTGGCGTTTTCATTGGGGAAAACGCCCATCAATCTCAATCTGCCGGACTACACCTACGGGAAAAATGCTCTAAGCCATCCTGTGTCGCCAGACTCGCCTCGGTCCAGGCAAGGAGAAAACAAGCGATGCAGAAAAGCTACCGACGAGGAGCGGCTTAGGACCAGCGATCAATCCTCCATTGCTCGCCCGTCCCATCGTTTCTTCAAACAACCAAATTCTACGGCGCCTCTTTCCCACCACCCAAGCGGGTGGCCAGATCTTCCGGCCAGGCTAACATCGCCTTGCCTGCAGCGGCATGCGGCGCGCTACCTCAGCGGCGTCCACCACCTCCGCCGTGGAACCCTCCGCCGCCTCCGCCGTGGAAGCCGCCACCCCCACCGCCAAAACCTCCTCCGTGGAACCCTCCACCACCGCCACGGTTGCCGCCGCCGTATCCGCCTCCGTAGCCACCACGGTTGCCGTACCCACCGCCGTATCCGCCACGATTGCCATAGCCGCCGTAACCATATCCTGCCCTACCATAGCCACCCCAACCGCCGTATCCGCCCCAGCCACCACGACCCCAGCCACCATAGCCGCCCCAGCCGCGGCCCCAGCCCCAGCCTCCACCCCAGCCCCAGCCCCAGCCACCCCAGTAACCAACGCCCAGCCACGGGTACCCATATCCGTACCCGTAGTAGGGATAACCGCAGGCGTAGCCGTAGTAGCAATAGCCATACCCAACGGCTGGATAAGCGTATCCATACCCATAGGGAACCTGGTAGTACGCTGCATCGCCCATCTCGGCCTGGGCCGGCTGCCCACCATCCTCGGCCTCGTTGTCGTACGTATCCTGCGGCTCAGCCTGATTTGCATAGACCTGTCCTGCGACAGCCTGATTGGCATACGCTTGGGAGGCACCCGGATAGGACTGGCCGTATTGGGCTGCATAGCCTGGTCCCAGGCTGCCCGGTTGTACAGGAGCCTGCGGAGACTGAGCGTAGTAGCCGCTCTGTGGAGCGGCGTAGGAGCCGTATGGCGACCCTGTATAGTTGCTCTGCGCAAAGGCACCAGAGCTTGCTGCGCAGAGGGTCAAGCCGGTAAGTGTGAAGAGTACGAAGAAGGGACGCATAAGACACCTCTTTCTCTACAAATCCCGAATCCCTGCGAATGTTGCGCGGAGATTGCTTCCAGAGAGCAGATAGGCGTCGCTGCGTCAAACCAAAGGCGGTCCGTCTTTCCCCAACGGACCGCCGGTCGCAATGGCTCCCATGAGCCGACTAAAAATTGGGGAGCTACCGCCCGC
>DAHXNO010000013.1 GCA_027365345.1 Granulicella sp. | reverse complement strand
CGGATGGATTTGCTCCCGTCCTCGCCACGCCGCTACGCGCCTGATTTCGCTGCGCATATCGTGCATAGATTTTTATGCAGAACCATCTGAAGTGTTTCAAATGCTTGCCGCGCTGGTCCTCAAAAAATCGGAAACGGGGGAAGACTCAGAGGCTCAAGATACTGGCACAACACCGCTACTCACAAACTGCGGCACCTGTCGTGTGTCCAGCCTCTGCATAATTTAGATGATAGTGGCTGGAGCGAAAACCCGGCATTTTCCCAAGAGTTGGGCGTTTGAAAAAAAGGCCTAACTCTTGCATGAATGCTGAATGGCACATACATCGACAGAAGTATTCTGCGCGAAATGCGAAGAATGAAAATGGATAGGTGCTACCCGCCGCCGTTGCTCGCTGCGGTCCGGACTAGACGGGAACTGGTTTGCGGAACAGGGAAGAGCCTGGCGGTTCCGCTAGCTGAATGAAAATGCGGTGCTGGGCCATTTGCGGATTCCGGAGGCAGGTTGAAGGCTCTACGGCAAGGCCGAAGGCGAGGAGATTCGCGAGTGCGCGGAGGTGGAGTTCATGCTTGGGGAAGGGGCCGAGCCTAAGAACACGCAGCCGTTGCGTGGGGATTGGCATCTGGCAACGAGGCACGGCTGCAGCCGTGCCTCGTTGCGCAAATCGCTGCGGCATTTCCGCATCTGGAGATGCGCCGTTAGGGGCGCTGCTCGGTGATGGATACGGAGTGCTCCAGACGGAAGGTAAGCAGCGTCTCAGCCGGTAAAAAAATGTTCTTGTTGCCGGTGAAGGCGCTGCCTGCGGTTCCCGCGCCCGCCCCGCTCAGGCCGCCGATCAAAGCCCCTTTGCCGCCACCGGCCAGTCCGCCGACCAGCGCGCCCAGTGCAGCGCCGCCGCCAGCGAAGAGTCCTGTGCGTTTGCCCTTGCCTTTCTCCACGCGCTCAATTGTGCTGGTGGCCACCGGATAGATGCCCCAGCGGCTCTGCACGCGTTCGAGGCGAACCTCCAGCCGTGCGCCACCCATGAAGCGTCCCAGCGCCTTGGCGTCAATCACCGTGCCTTGGGCGCGGGCGCCCTGCGGAATCACGGTTTGACCGTTTACCACGACGTCATCCGCCACCGTGGCGGTGAAGGTATCTCCGGGCTGATTGATCTTTGAGCCGAGATCCTGATCGAGACTAACCCGAATCCGCGTGCCTGCGGGAAGATCGGCCACGCGCGGCGGCGGCGGCGCCTGCGGTGCAGTCTGCCCGGACTGCTGTGGATATGCACCGGGATATGCACCAGGATTTGCGCCAGGATATGCTCCGTTGGCGCCGGATTCTGGTTGAGCCGACGGTGGCGCCGCTCCTCCCGGCGCGGATGCTCCATTCGTCGGCGAGCTGCCGGCAGACGAGGGCGAAGAACTGGATTTGCATCCGGCAAAGAACAGCACTGCGAAGATCGCCACGGATGCGAATACGCGTGCAACGGGAAAAGACAAACTGCGACGGACGTTCATGAGCTGCGCTCCTGAAAGAAAGGTTGAACCAGCGGTCGTCATAGCAAAATGGATGCCAGGATAGAGCGTCTTCTTTCCGGCTCTATCCTGAATAGGCAGCGAGAGGATTCGTGTCCGATAGTACGGCGAATCAACGGGGTAGGTCAACCGTTCCCGCGCTCGTATCTCCGCAGCCAAAGATCAGCCGATACAAAGGCAAAAAGACCCTGGCGGCGCCACCGTTTCTGGTGAAAATCGTAAAAAGACGGCGTTCAGCCGTGGCGCATCGCAGGGAGAAACGAGCAGCGGCGCTGCGTCCGCAATGTCCATCCATCCATCCATTCATTCATCTCGAAATGGACGGGCCTGGCGAATCGGGTGAGCGCCCCGAGCGCCACGAGGTGCATGGCGCACTCGTTATTACGGACCCCCGTACAGTCCAAGAGCCTGGAGAAGAATGTGCAATTCTGCCGCTTGGTCCTGGTGGAGATCCTGGCGCGAAAAGTACATCGAATCCTCCGCCGCAGAAGATCACTGCCGCTGCCAGCAGCTTGGCTGCGGAGGGCCACCGCCGCCCAGGGCTACGGCTGTGCGCGTCGAGGCGTGCCGGGCGGGTTATAAGTCTGCGGCTGCCACAAGCCTCAGCGCCATGCCAAGGCCCAGGTGAGAAAAGTGCGAAAACTGCATAAGCCGGTTGAGATGGCCATAGCCAGCCGAGTCCTCTCCCATCTGAACTCGGGCCAGGAGACGCAGGGCTGTCTATCCCCAGCGTGCTCAGGATGTGCAGCGGTTGCCGGAGGCTGTACAGTGGATAGCCAGGAAGGTGTGCGCGGAGTGAGAGAAGGAACCGAAGGAAGAAAAGAAGTGGAACTCAGAGCTTCGGTAACCTACCCGGAAGCTTACAGGCACTGACCGCAGAAGCTCCTGTAAATTATTGATTCTATGGTGGGCACAGCAGGATTCGAACCTACGACTTCCACCGTGTGAAGGTGGCACTCTACCGCTGAGTTATGCGCCCACTGCTTTGGCGACTCCGTTGCTCCTTGGGCAACCATCCTTCCAGACCGGAGGACAGTCCTCCCGCCAGAGCGGAGTAACCCCCGCAACCTGACTAGGATACCATCCGCGGGCAGTAGCGCGAAAGGACGAGGAACGCCAGCGCGGGTAGAGTGGTGAGGTCGCTGGCCGGGATGCGGGTCGATGATTGGAGGCGAAAGAGAAGGGATTGAGATTGTTACAATTACGGGCGAATGCCCTCATTGCACGGAGAACCGCAGGAAGATCCGCTGGTTTCACCAGAGACTTGCCCCAAAGCAGGCGATGACGGGAATTTAACGCAACCTGTGGGACAAGATGGGGTTCAGGAGAGTATGGGCGCAATGGCGGTCCAGTCCGGGCTCCTGGAACCGGCGGTAGATCTGTTGCCGCGGGGTAAGACTGCGGCGCTGGCGGCGTTGCATCTGACTGCGGATGAGACGCATGGGTTGGGCTCCGGGTTGTCAGCAGAGGAGCGCAAGTTGGCGGCCGCTCGGGGCGATTTTTCGCAGTTGGCGGACGCCGAGGTGATGCTGGAGCTGAAGGCGGGAAATATGGACGCCTTTGACGTTCTGCTGGCAAAGTACCGCAAGCCGATGGTGCATTTTATGTTCCGCATGGTGCATAACCAGGCGGTGGCCGAGGAGTTGGCGCAAGAGGTGTTTCTACGGGTTTATCGGTCGCGGGAGACCTACCGCGCAGAGGCGCGGTTCAGCACCTGGCTGTACCGGATCGCTACGAACCTGGGGGTGAATTACGCCCGGGATACACGTTACGAACGCACGGCTGCGACGGTCTATCTGGACGAGGCGGACGCTGAGACGGGAACTACTCCGGATGTGGCCGACGATGCTCCCAGCGCTGAAGCGAGTCTTTTGCGCAAGGAACGAATGGAGGCCATTCGCCAGCATGTGATGGCGCTGCCCGAGCGGCAAAGAACCGCCGTGCTGATGCATAAGTACCAAGGGATGGATTATCAGCAGATCGGTGAGGTGCTGAAGCTTTCTGAATCTGCGACAAAGTCGCTTCTGTTCCGCGCCTACCAGACGCTGCGGGAGAAGCTGAAGGAGTTTGTTTAAGAGGAGATGGCCGGGGATTGACGCATTGGAGCGAGTCCCTGCGGGGAACCAGGATGGCGATGAGGGAATGAGCGAGGGGATGATATGAAGACGATGGATGAGAGGATCAACTGCACCACGTGCAGCACATACTTCGCAGATCTTTTGCTGGATGAGCCCTTTGCCGCGGCAGTTCGGGATGCTGCCGCGCGGCTGGAGGCTGGGCTGGATGCGGCGGCGGGACCGGAAGATGGCCGGGTAGCCATGCGGATCGCCGGCCATCTGGCTGATTGCGTCGCATGCCGCAAGGAGTTGGAACAACTACAGGCTACCTATGCCTTGATGGATAGCTGGGCGGCGCCGGAGCCCTCCGCGTATTTCGACGGGAGGCTGCATGCGCGATTACGCGAGGTGCAGTCGGAGGCGCCGGAGGGGTTCTGGAGCCGAGTTCGCTCCTTTTTCTTGTACAGTTCCAGGCACAGAATGCGCCCGGTGCTGGCGGGCGCTCTGTCGCTGGTTTTGATTGCGGGCGGCGGAGGAACCTTGCTTGGGCATTTCGGGCATAACGAGGCGATTGCCGTGAAGACGTCGCCAGCGTTGAACGACCTGAAGATTTTAGATAAGAATGCTCAGGCGCTACAGCAGATGGACCAGTTGCTGGACTCTGACGACGACGGCTCGGCACAGCCTTCCAGCTAGAGAAGCTCCAGAGTGCATGGGCCATCAGCGGAACAGTCTGCCAGATGGGCTCTTGGACGATTGACCCAGTGGGAGCAGGTGCTGACGGGTTCGAAGATGCTGGTTTCGGGCGGCTACGTTTGGTGACACGGTGCTCCCTGGTGAGATAGATGTGGAAAAGAGCGAGAAGAGAGTCATGAGCGCAGAGAGGAGCCGGGTCCCTAGAGTATGGTAGTGCTGACTCAGAATGAGGCGCGACAGGAGATCGGCGCCGATAGGAGGTATGCCTGCGAGCCATCCTGATGGTCTGGCCCGGTCTGCGATCCGGAGCTTGGGTAGGATGATGGTGGCGTACATCCACTTCAGCCATAGGTATTTTGAGGCTTTGCCTTTTGGGGATGGAAGCAGGAACGAATCGAAGCATGGGGAAGAAACTCACATTCCGCAGAGTGAAGAACGGGGCCGGAGTTCGGCTGCTGGCGTGGCTGCTGCTGATGGCGGCGGCCGACGGCGGTGTTTTGTTTGCCCAGTGGGGAGGTGTTCCTGCAAATTCGAGTGGCCAGGCGCACCCGATGGCGGTTGGGGATGGCACGGGAGGATCGGCGCTGTATGGAGCAGGGCAGCAACAGGCGCCGGCGCCGACTGTCCGGGGCGACC
>DAHXNO010000012.1 GCA_027365345.1 Granulicella sp. | reverse complement strand
CGGATGGATTTGCTCCCGTCCTCGCCACGCCGCTACGCGCCTGATTTCGCTGCGCATATCGTGCATAGATTTTTATGCAGAACCATCTGAAGTGTTTCAAATGCTTGCCGCGCTGGTCCTCAAAAAATCGGAAACGGGGGAGACTCAGAGGCTCAAGATACTGGCACAACACCGCTACTCACAAACTGCGGCACCTGTCGTGTGTCCAGCCTCTGCATAATTTAGGTACAACAGCGCCGCGCGGACTTTGCCTCAACCTGTGCTTTCCCGTATGCGCTGTGCTGGGGTTGGCGCGCTACGGCATTCGAATGCTCGCTGATGAACACGGCGGTTGACACGATTGCTGCGCGGTTGCGAGCTATTGCGATGAGCCGTTTCCATGGGTCAGTTTGCCGGACGAGGCTGTTCCGTTGCGGCCCGAAGTCTGAATATCTCGCACAAGGACTTTGGGCGAGCGGCTCTTAGCTTGCAATTTGCGGCGGTATTCGTTTGCGGCAATCCGTCGAAGGGGTCGGGTTCGGCGAGCTAGTCAACGGAACCGGTATTCAAGACAGTCGGAGTAGCCATCGGGAATCCCAGCGGGCGGCGACCCTGACAGTGTGCGATTGCGCCGTGGTAGTTCTTCCCAGCGAACGGGCGGGATTTTGCGGAAAGGCTTTGTGAGCGCTCGACGTCGTAGCGGAATCCAGCAACTGGCTTTGTTTCAGCAACATGTGTCGGTGTGACAGGGAGAATCGTGAAGCCGGGCCAAGGCCGGAAAACATTCTCTTGACAAGCGACGTTATGGTTGCTTATTGTGTTGGACGAAGTAGTTAGCGATAACTTGATCGGCATCCATCTCGTAGATTTGGTTGGCATCCGCCTCGTACAACATGGCGATTTAATCTCAGGGGCCATGCACTTTGCGACGATCGATTGACGTGTGAGCCCGGGCTGCCGTTTTGCTGACTACAACCCACCTCAAGGAGGTCATTCAGGTAGCACTATGACAGAGCAAATCAGAAAGCACAGGAATTGGCGCGTGTATGGCGGGCTGCTTGTAATGCTTTTGTGTGTTGCAGGCTTGCTCGGTTCGGCCGCCATGGCGCAGGTGGCAACGGCGAACATTAACGGCACGGTGAGGGATACGTCTGGGGCTGCCATTCCAAACGCCCAGGTGCAGCTCACGGACGTCAATAACGGCGTGGTGCGGACAACGGTTACCAATGGCGCCGGCATTTATTACTTCCCGACGGTGACACCCGGCCTTTACTCGATGCGAGCGTCGAAGACTGGTTTTGCTTCCGTCTCTCAGCCTCCTGTGACCCTCCAAGTGGGCCAGACTGCCACGTTCGACTTTGACTTGAAGATCGGCACAACCTCCACAACAGTTACCGTAACCGCTGCGGCACCTGCGTTGGAGACCTCAACTGCGGAACTGGCAACGGTCGTTTCACCAAAGGAAGTGAACGACTTGCCTTTGAACGGGCGCAACTTCAGCGAGTTGATGCTGATGCTGCCTGGCACCGTAAATCTCAACACTGGCCAGGCCAACGACGGGTTTGACGGCGTATCGATCGGAGAGTACGCCGCCCCGACGGTGAACGGCGCCAGCGACAAAAGCAACATGTACATCCTGGACGGCTTGAATGACCTGAATACGTACTCCGGCGTCTACAATTATGAGCCCATCGTAGATGATATTCAGGAGTTCACGAGTCAGGGGCACAACGATCTGGCGCAGTACGGCGGGGCTGCCGGAGCCATGCTCAGCGTGGTTACAAAATCCGGCACAGACCAATACCATGGCGCCCTGTGGGAGTACATACGTAACTCCGCGTTCGATGCCATCGGTTATTTTGCGACTACCGTCGCCCCTCTGCGTCAAAATCAATATGGCGCTTCAGGGGGTGGGCCTTTGTCGATTCCCAAGCTCTATGACGGGAGGAAGCACCATAGCTACATCTATGGAGCATGGGAGACGTTCGCCTACCGCTCTGCACAGACCACCGGAGTGCTGGGACCAACGGCTGCAGAGCGCAATGGCGACTTCAGCGGCAGCGGTTTCACCATCTACGATCCGGCGACCACCACCTTGAACCCTACCACCGGCGAGTACTCGCGCCAAACCTTTACCGAGGAGTACAACGAACCGAACCCAAAATATTGTGGCGGCGATATTAACTGTATTCCCAGCAGCCGGTTCAATCCTATCTCGTCGCTGTACCAATCTATACTTCCCGCGACCGGCGCTCTGGTCAACGGATCGAACTACTATGCGACCGAAAGGTCGTCACAGACTCAATATTCCGGGACGATTCGGTTTGACCAATACTTCGGCAATAATGACCAGATCATGTTTCGATACAGCCAGTACAATTTGGCGGAGTCGAGCCCATCTGATCTGACTGGCATTTACAGCATCAATCAACCTGGGCACAATTACATCGGGCATTGGACCCATGAATTCAATTCGTCGGCGGTCTCGGACGTGTATTTTGGCCGTAACTACGGATTTATCGATACGGGCACCACTCAGCCTCTCGAGCCTTCTAACTTTGTTCCGGAGTTGCAGGCGGACGGCATGTCTCCGTACTGGATGAACCTGACGACCATAGGAGCGACTGCACCGCAGTTTACCGCGTCCGGCTATAGCGAAGGCTTTTCGGGGTCGCAATTGCAAGGGACCGGCCTTGCGGATGACTGGCAGTTCGGTGGTTCATTTACCGATGTTCTGGGCAGGCACACCATCAAGGCGGGCGTTGATTTTCAGACCAACAATATGGTCTCCCCAATCGCTTACAACGGTGTCGGTTTCGCACCTCAGCAGACTGCAAGCCTCGGGGCGAACAGCACCGGGGGTGATGGCTGGGCATCCTTGTTGCTGGGCATCCCCGGCAATGCCACCTATCGGAGCATCTACGAAGATGTTCACGGCGGTTGGATCGATGCGGCGTACATACAGGATCAGTTCAAGGCGACGAACCGTTTGACTGTTAATTTCGGTTTCAGAAACGACTTTGTGCTCACTCCGATCTATGGAACCGGCCACGGCTCCAATTTCTATACTGGCGAGGCCAACCCCTTGACGGGAACGTACACCCTCAACGCGCTTCCGCCAGTCTGCTCGGCAACCCAGTTCGCGCCCTGCATTCCCGACGGGATCTACACCGGGCCAGGGTCGAGCGCGCCTGGCACGGGCCAGCTTCCCGCGCACACCAGCGTCAACCCGACGTTGCGCATGATCAACAACTCACTGTTCGACTGGGGACCACGGCTAGGGCTGGCCTACCGAATCAACAACAAGACAGTCTTCCGCGCGGCGTATAGCCGCTTCTACGATGCGTGGGGGACGATCATACAGCTTTCACAGAACTTTGGCGGAAACTGGCCGTCCGTAAACGCTATCGATAACACTGTCCTGAATCCGGACGTTCCGACGGTGACCGTGGCTGACCCGCTGCAACTGGGCACCAGCGGAAATATCTATCCGATCAATAACTTCAGCCAGGTGAGTCAATGGATGGTGGATCCGAACTTCAAGACCCCCGCTTACGACCAGTGGAACGTAGGTTTCCAGCGGCAATTGCCGGATAACATTACGCTCGAGGCGGACTATGTCGGGTCCCGCGGCACCCACGAAGATTATGGTCCCGCATTCAACGTTCCGCAGCCGGGACCCGGAAATCAAACTGCCCGGCGGCCGTTCCCCTACATGCAGCCGCAATGGTTTGACGAGAGTGTAGGCAATAGCCGTTACAATGCTCTGCAGGTTACCGCACAAACACAGAGTACACACGGCGTAACCTTTCTGGTGGCATACACGCTCTCGCGTACGACGGCCAACGGCTGCGCCTTGGGAGCAAGCTGCGACGCGCAGAATCCGTACGTTTTATCCAGCAGCTACGGTACTTCAGACCTAAACCAGACAAATGTATTTTCAGCGGCATTTACGGCGGAGTCGCCGTTCGACCATTCCGCTAACAAAGTCGTCTCCAATTTAGCTGGTGGGTGGGCACTGAACGCGATCATCCAAGTGAGTTCTGGGCAGCCTTATACCGTAGTGGCTGGAAATGACCCGTTAAATGTTGGCGGAATCAACCAGGAGAGAATGAACATGGTGGGTAATCCGAATAGCGGGAGCGGCATCCATACCCAAAAGGAATGGTTCAATACCAGTGCCTTTACGCCCCCGACCAATTATGTATACGGCAATGAACCTGTAAACCCACTGGTCTCGCAACATTGGAACGATGTTGACATGTCGCTATTTCGCAACTTTCAGATAGGGCTTGGGCAACAAAGATACTTCCAATTCCGTGCTGATGCCTTCAATGCCTTCAATAATGTGGTCTTCAGTGTCCCCGACACGAACGATACCGATCCAACTTACGGGCAGGTCACGGGTCAGCACAACGCCCCGCGGGAGTTGCAGTTCGCCTTACGCTTCTACTATTGACGTTGGGCTTCGAGGAATGTAGTACTGTAGTATTGTAGGGTTGTAAGTTCGGTCACCGGCTCCTTGAAAGGCGGTATCCCCGAGTCTCGTCTGGTCAGATCGCCGAGGCTCGGGGAACGTCTAAGCTGGCGAGAGCGGAGCTTTGCAATACGAAATGCAGGGCGTTGCATTCGCATGGGGTAACGGAAGGTTGACGCTCTTTCGTCTGCGGATTCGTTGCAGGCTCAAAGAGTGATAGCGCAGAGGTATGGTTTGCGGGTTTTGCTGCTGTTGTTTTGTGGAGTCATGGTGGACGGAATCCAGTTTTCCGGGGTCGGTTTCTGTCTACGATAGGAGTTCAACTGTGATCGTCGACCGGTCGCGGAGAACCTTCCTCCGAACTCTCGGTCTGCTTGTTCCGAGGATGCTGCTTCCACGATGTTCCCTGGCGGGCGAGGCGCTTGCTCCGACCATCCGATTCGAAGACATGGCGCACAGGGCGGGAGTGCATTTTGTTCTTGAGAATTGCCCTACTCCAGAGAAGTACCAGCCAGAAACGATGCCTGCCGGGGTCGCATTGTTGGATTACGACGGGGATGGCTGGCTCGACATCTTCCTGGTCAATGGCGCCGAGATGCCATCTCTGGTGAAAACCGGCCCGAAGTATTACAACCGGCTTTATCACAACAATGGCGATGGAACCTTTTCCGATGTATCAGAGCGTGCCGGAGTTACGGGCGCGGGTTATGGGATGGGTGCGGCGGTGGGCGATTACGACAATGACGGCCGGCCGGACTTGTTTCTAGCCAACGTCAATGGAAATCAACTTTTGCATAATAATGGCGATGGGACATTCAGTGACGTGACGGCGAAAGCGGGTTTGAGTGGGGCCACGTACAATGGTCGCAAGATGTGGTCGATCGCGGCGGGATGGTTTGACTACAACAACGACGGCTTGCTGGATCTGTTTGTGGCAAACTACTGCCAGTGGGATCCGCGCTATGAACCGGTATGCATCGGCTTGGACGGGCGAGGTTACTGTCACCCGGACAGCTTTGGTCCGCTTTCCAACACGCTCTACCGAAACAATGGCGATGGTACGTTCACCGATGTCTCGGCGGAGACGGGGATCTCCTCTGTGCTGGGCAGGGGAATGGGTGTCGTGTTTGCGGATTATGATGGCGATGGCTATCTCGATGTCTTTGTAGCCAACGACAACAGCCCCAACCTCCTGTTCCACAACGTTGGAGGAAAGCGATTTGAGGAGGTGGGTCTAAAGGCGGGAGTGGCCTACAACGATGAGGGGGCGGTGTTGGGAAGCATGGGCGCCGACTTCCGGGACGTGAATAACGATGGCTTACCAGACATTTGGCACACTGCGATTGAAAACGAGACGTTTCCACTGTACCTCAACAAAGGCAAAGGTGTGTTTCAAAATGCAAGCCAGCAAAGCGGACTTGCGAATATCACAAGGCCCATGTCCGGTTGGTCGAATGGCATTGTCGATCTGGACAATGACGGTTGGAAGGATCTGGTGGTGGCACGCAGTAATGTGCTGGACAACATTAGTCAGATCTCGGCATATTTTCGATATGCCGAACCGAATTCCGTCTTCCGCAACCTGGGAAACGGACGATTTGAAGATGTGAGCGCGACTGCCGGAGCCGATTTCCTGCGGCCAGCTCCATACCGGGGGCTCGCATACGGAGATTTGGATAACGATGGGAAAATGGATCTTGTGGTGACCGCTCTCGGCGCTCCGGTCAGGGTGTTCCGCAACGTTACAGCGACGTCAAATCACTGGATTCTGCTTAAGCTTGTCGGGTCAAAGAGTAACCGGATGGGCATCGGCGCGCGGATTCGGATCACTACAGATGATGGACGGAAGCTCTATAACGAGGCGACAACCAGCACCGGCTATGCTGCTTCAAGCGACTCACGCGTCCATTTCGGTCTCGGCGGTTCCTCTGTGATAAAGGAAATCGAGATCCGCTGGCCTTCGAGGACGCACCAGCTATTGCGAAATGTGGCTGCCGATCAAGTGCTCGAAGTGACCGAACCTCTTTAAGGAGGATGGGAGCTTTGCGTAGCCAGAGTAGATTTGCCCTCGGAGCGGGAGCATGATGAAGCGATCCCTGATTTACGGTGGCGTTGTTCTGCTGTTTCTTTGCGGGCTAGCCAAGGCGCAACTGCCGTCGTCGTGCAAACCTCCGGAGAATGCGACGGATGCCCCCGCGGGGACATCACCGGCTAGAGTATTTGATGTCGTTGGTGTCTGGTTTGCTCAAGGCGGTAATCTCACTTGTTCCGTGGCCGCCTTCGAACAGGCTCTGCGGCTGGAACCGCATCTGGCAGAGGCTCATTTCGATCTGGGACTCGTTCGACAAAGTCAGCACATGCCTGCTGCGGCAATTCGTGAATTCCGCTTGGCCCTGCGATATGATCCTGCGTTGGTGCAGGCATACTGTGCGCTGGGATCGACTCTCGAAGATCCCATTGCGGCAGCGGACGAATACCGCAAGGCGCTGGGGACGAGTCCGCATCTGGTTTGCGCTCTTGACGGACTGGCGCAGGATCTGATGAAGGAAAGGCAATATCAGGCAGCCATTGATTATTGGAGGCAGGCGACCGGAGTTGAGCCCGATGCGCAGGATTTGCGACTCTCCCTAGCCACCGCTATCTATAAAGAGGCCAAGGCCAGGCAAGCGGAAGGTTTGGCGGCTATGGATGGCGAGGGCGTGGCTGACGCGGTTCGAATTCTAGCGGGTTTACTCAAGGCGCATCCTGACATGACGGCGGCTCATTTCACTCTGGGCAACATCTATGCGAACGAGCGCCGCGATCGGGAAGCCGCGAATGAATACCACGAGGTGGTGCTCCAGAATCCCGCTAATTTGGTGGCCCTGGCGGCAGAGGTGGAGGAACTCATTAACGCAGCAGCCTACTCCGAGGCGGTTGCTCCGGCCCTCGACTATCTTCGCCAGAAACCGAATGAGGCCCTTGCCTACGTTATGCTCGGCACGATTTACCAGGAGTTGGGCAAATACGAAAAGGCGGAGCCCTATCTTTTGCAGGGGACGGCCAAGGCTCCGGACAGTTTTGAGGCGAGATATCAGCTCGGTCTCGTGCTGGCGCGCATGGGAAAGCCCGACGAAGCTCTGCCTCAGTTACGAAAGGCTATCGCACTCAAACCGAGTGACAGATCGGCCCAGTTCCAGCTTGTGGCGGTGTTGCGCTCGCTGGGTGATACGCAGCAGGCAGGGCAGATGGTGAAGCAGTTGCGCAAAGAACAAGGCAACGAATTGCTCAACAGCCAACTGGTCTCCGAGGGGATCAAGGCGAATGACCTGCTGCAAGCGGGCAAGCCAGCCGAAGCGGTGCAGGTCTATCGTCAAATGATCGACCAGAACCCGGACAGTGCCCAGACGACCTACAATTATGCATTGGCGCTAGAGGCCACGGGCGACATGAAGGGTGCTGAGGACGCACTTCGGGATGCAGTCCAAATCGATCCGACGCTAGCCGTAGCTTGCGCCGAGTTAGGCAGACTGGAGCTAGCGGAAGGTAACCTGCCATCGGCACAAAAGTGGTTGGAATCCGCGCTGAAACTGGCCCCTGAACTGGCTGAGGCTCGAGGCGACATGGCGATGCTTGATGTCAAACGAGGGGAACTGGCTACGGCCGAGCAACTTCTTCGCCAGGCGGTAGCGGATGATCCGAGTTACATGCAGGGCTATCTGAATCTGGGGCTGGTTCTTGCGCGCCAAAATAGAGATTCCGAGGCTAATAAGGAGCTGGACAAGGCGGTCTCACTAGCGCCGCATGACCCGGCTACGATATCGACGGCAGGAGAGACGAAATTGCAAATGGGCGAGTCTAAGGAAGGGATAGATCTGCTCCGGAAGGTGGTTGACTTAGCACCCAATCTGGCAGCAGCCCATCTTGATCTGGCGCTGGCGCTTGCCAGCAGCTATGACCTGCCGTCGGCCCTGGAGCAATCCAGCGCTGCCTTGCGCCTCGCTCCGCAGTCCGGCATGGTTCATTTCTATCGCGGGCGCATTTTATACGATATGGGACGCCAGGCCCGGGCTGAGGCGGAGTTTGAGAGCGCCTGCCGACTGGATGAGCATTTGGCGGAGCCAAAATATTTTCTTGGTCTCATTGCCAGAAATCAGGGCAAGTTTCCGCTTGCAGTTAGCTTGTTTGAGCAGACCGTCAAGCTACAGCCGCGTAACGCGATGGCTTGGTATATGCTGGGCGAGTCCTACGCGCAAGAGAGCCATATCGCGAAGGCGCTGACAGCCTGGCGAGAGGCCATTGCGGTCGATCCGAAGTTTAGCCAAGCGCTGTTCAGCCTGGCACGCGCTTTGCAATCTACGGATCGGGCGCAGTCCGACCAGTTGATGGCGCGGTACCTCGCCGTACAGAAAGAACGGAACGTGCTGGACCGGGCGGATACGTTGGCAAACGATGGAATTGAGGCGGCTTCTGCTCACGACTGGTCGGAAGCGACGCAGAGGATGAAAGATGCCATCGTCGCGTGCGGTAACTGCGCAGCGAAAGCCGAACTTCATAGGAAGCTGGGGATCATTGATTGTCAGGCCGGCGATCTCGATAATGGTGAAAAGGAATTACTGACGGCAAAAGCACTCGATCCGGATGATCCCGTAACCCAGGCCGCTCTTACGTTGGTTGCCCGTGCTCGACGCCAGCAGTCTGCGCCAACCCTTGGCAAGGATCGTTAGTTCAGGACAGCCTTCTCCCAGTGGATGTTGCGCGGCTGAGGAAGATTTGAGGATTGGGTGAGGAGTTTGATGACGGAGCGAAGGTTTGTGCTGAAGTTGTGCTGTCCCGATGTTCCCGGACTGGTTGCGGAGGTCTCTACCTACTTGTTTCAGGCGGGTTGCAACATTCTGGAGGCGCAGCAGTTCAATGATGTGGATACCGACCGGTTCTTTATGCGGATCCGGTTTGAGGTGATCGTCGGCCGGGATGGAGTGTGCGGGGATTCGCTGCGAAAGAACTTTGAGCCCATCGCCGGCCGGCGTGGTATGGAGTGGACGCTGGAGAGCTGCGACGCGCATAAGCGCGTGATGATCCTGGTCTCTAAGCAGGATCACTGTCTTACGGACTTGCTGTATCGGCAGCGCCTGGGTGAGCTGAAGATGGAGGTGACTGCGGTGGTGTCCAACCATCCGCGGGAGGCCCTGCCAAGGTTGGATCTTGATGGAATTCCCTTTCACTACCTGCCGGTGACAAGCGATACCAAGGAGGAACAGGAGGCCTTGCTGTGGGGGCTGATCGAGGCTACCCGGCCGGAGTTGATTGTGCTGGCGCGCTATATGCAGGTGCTCTCCAACGGCCTTGCCGCGCGGCTGGAGGGCCGGTGCATCAATATCCATCACAGCTTTCTGCCCGGTTTCAAGGGCGCCAGGCCTTACCATCAGGCTCATCAGCGCGGAGTGAAGCTGATCGGCGCCACGTCGCACTTTGTTACCGGCACGCTGGATGAGGGGCCGATCATTGAGCAGGATGTGGAACGAATCTCCCATAGCGATACGGTGGAGGATTTGATTCAAAAGGGAAGGGACATCGAGCGCCGGGTTCTGGCCAAGGCGGTGAGAGCGTACCTGGAGGACCGGATTATGCTGAATGGCTCGAAGACCGTGGTCTTCGAGCCCTGAGCGGGAAGCGCCGCGCTTGCGATCCTGGGGTTCGGGGTTCGGGTTTCGGTTTTGAGGGTTCGGGGTTAGAAGATCTGCACCTTCGCCAGATTCTTAGCTCCAGGCGCAAGCGTGAAGGAGAAGATGTGCGTGGCCGTGTTGTAGTTGAGCCCGGTAGCGGCTCCCAGTGTGGTGCTCACCTGAGGCTGGCGCTGGGCGAAGCCGGTGAGGACAACGGAGCGCTCGTCCTTTGCAAAGACGACCGTTGCCTGAATGGTGTTGGTATTGCTGACGCTGACGAAGCGTTTGCGCGCGAGGGGAACGATCTTACTGACGTCGCCGAGGAGGGCGATGCCGCGCGGATTGACCGGCGCGAGAACTGTGTAATCCCAACCATCGATGTAGTGGAAGGGCAGTGCGCCGTTGGCTGGGATCAGGGTTCCACGGCTTTGCCGCCAGTTCCATGCATAGACCGGGCCCTTGACGCCAAGCGATGGAAGGCTGGCGACGGTTTCCGGGGGATTGGCTGCATTGTTGTTTGGAGTGCGGGAGTAGGAGAAGACGTAGGTCTCTGTGGAAGGCCCGAAGCTGGTTTGGGTGGTCGCGATCATGGGAGCCTTCGAGGCTCCGCCGGCTGAGGCGTGGGCTGAGGCGTCGGCGAGGTAGGTGCTATCGATGGGAACCAAGGGCGTGTCTGGCTTGAGAATCACCGAGTCGGAGCGTAAGGCCCGGCGCAGGTTGCCTACATCGATGCTTTGTAGAGCGTCGCCGACGCCTACCGGGCCGGCAGACAGGGTGGAGAGCACAAGGTTTGACAGCTCTGAGCTCATGAAGACATCTGACCAGGGCCAGAGACCGACGGCGTGCGCCAGTGCGGAGGTGTAGAGAAAGTTGTCATAGCGGGCCGGGAGGAAGCGGTCGTCACTGACGCGGATGGTGCGGAGGTTCTGGAACTGCGTGCTGGCCATGAAGTATCCGGGCAGGGCCATGCAGTACTGGATGGCAATGTGTTGGGCGGCCATGCTGCCGGCCATTTGCTGAAGAAACGCCTGAGCCTGGGAGATATCGATGGCTGGGCGCGCGTTTTGATTGAGCCAGTCCTGTTCGTAGACCACCACTCCGGCGGCATGGAGATAGTCCGCGGTCGCGTTCCAGAAGCGGGGATCAATGATGACGTTGTTCGACATCTTGTACTGGTTGCGATAGGGGCTGGTTTTGGCGATCCAGCGCGCGTGGGTCAACAGAGGGAGATGGAGACGCTGGTGAAAGCTCGCAAGGCCGTCGGGGAAGATTGACGGATCGGCGCGGTAGAGCAGCGCTCCGTTGTCACTGCCGGCGGAGAAGCCCTTGTGTTTGGGGTACCACCAGCTATCAAGCTGCATGTAGGCAAGAGGCACTCCCATCTGTTGGAAGCGATCGCGAACCGCCAGCAGCGTGCCCAGATAGCCGAGCGATGGAACGAATTTGTAGTAGTAGGTGGCTCCGTTGTCTGTCCAGTAGCCGAAGCGATCGAGGAGAACATCCGCGTCGTTGGGGACGGGCGCCTTGTGGTTGCTTTTTTGCAGGAGATCTCCCCAGAGATTCTGGGTGCGCGTGATGCCTTTGCCAAAGACCATCCATGTGCCATGGGTGAAGCCGGAGGGGAGGGTTGGGATGACGGTGGATATGCCGCTGGACATCTGTGGCCCGGAGGCTCCGGGGGTTGCCTGCAGATCGGAGACCAGGAAGTTGTCCGCGGGCGAGAGGATGAAGGTGTTCTGGTTCTGGTCGAAGAATGCCCAGGGGCCTTGGGAGTCCAGCTTGCCGAAGTGGATGGGAGAGAAGGTGGTGACGCGGTAGCTGAAGCGCAGGAGGCTCGCCGGAACCCCTGACAGGCTGGGGAAGGGGGCGGTGTTAGGATCGGCTCCGCGATGCTTGTCCAGGAACAGGACGGCCCCGCGAGCAGGGTAGAGGCGAAGGACCGCCATCCGGCCGCCGAGCGCATAGGCGGCGTCGATTTGCTTATAGTCGCCGACGGAATCGGATCCGGATGTGGTACGGATGGAGTCTGTGCGGTCTGGCAGAGTTCCGGTGAGAGCGAGGTGCATGGGAGCGTAACGGAGGGTGTAGGCGCCGCTGGGCGCAAGGCTGACACGAAGGCCGGATCCGCGAAGTGTGGCGGCTGCGCTGCTTGTTCCGGCGCTGGTTGCGGCGGTGCTTAAGGCGTGATGCGGCGCCGCTGGAGGAGCGGCCCGTAGGATGCCGGCATGCGGAACAACCGCGCAGCCGATGCATATGGCGAGCAAATTGAGCTTCAAAAGAACACCTCCTCTTCCACCGTCCATTATTCTGGTGGAGCAGGGATGCCGCTGTAAAGCTGGGCGCGGCCGGTTTTGAGAATCTTGTGGTTGCGGCGCTGCGAGGGACGAAGGGGCGAAGGGCCCGAGATTGGACGTGGCGGAAGAGATCAGCAGGTAAGAGACCAGAGAGATGAGCAGGGGAGGAAGTCGGTTGAGACGAATCGCACAGATTATTCAGCTTAGGCCTGAGGATGAAGCTGCTTACATCCGCTACCACGAAGAGGTGTGGCCGACCGTGCTGGCTACGATTGCCAGGTGCAACATAAGAAACTACAGCATCTTTCTGCGCAATGGGCTGCTGTTTGGCTACTTTGAGTATCACGGGACCGACTACGCGGAGGATATGCGAAGGATGGCTGCCTGCCCGGAGACGCAGCGCTGGTGGAGGATTATGGATCCGATGCAGCAAAGGATGCCGGATGCCGCGCCGGGCGAAAAGTGGAGTGAGATGCGAGAGGTGTTTCACTTTGATCCGGAGACGGCTGAAGGCGATTCGCAGGATTGAGCGAGGGGCGTGCGAGCGGCTGCTGAGGGCCGTCAGCGTGGGAGCAGGGAGCTTGGCGCAAGGGATCCGCGCGGGATTGTGGGCGCGCAGCCATGAGTGGTTGCGGGCTTCCGTTTTCTGCCGCGATTTCGCCGGCGTTCCTTTGCTTGGGAAGCAATGTACCCATTGAAAGGCGTATTCTGTCTTGCGTACGGTTCGAGTGGCGGGAAGAAGTTTTCCCGGATCGGTTTCTACCTGCTTTCACGGATGAAAGCGGTTCATTCCGAGGAGATGAGAGGAGTCGAAGATGTTTCGTGCAGGCGTAGTTGTTCTGTTCTTTGCGATTGCCGGTATTCCGAGCGCGATGCGGGCGCAGATGGGAGATCCCGCGAACGGCCCTACGAAGATTCCGATCGAACAACTGGACGTGGCGAGCAGCCCGGATGCTTTGACGCTTGAGTCGAGCGTTCATACGCCCCTGACGGAGCAGTACATCTGGACGAAGGAGGATGCGGTCCGGGAGGTTCCGTCGGCGGACAAAGGCTGGCTGAGGGACGCGGGCGAGGATCTGGGATCGCACTACTTCCGGCGCACGTTCCCGCTATCCCAGGTTCCGGCAGAGGCGGAACTGTATGTTGCCGGTCCGCGCGCGGCGACGATCTATGTAAATGGACAGAAGGTGGGCCAGTATCAGCTTGATCTCTCCTTTCCGATGGGGATGCGGGTGTATGCGTGCGATGTGGCCAAGGCGCTGCAGGAGGGAACGAACGTTGTAGCGATTGAGGCGGTACGCGGGCCACAGGTGGGTAGTGGAGCGGATAACCGGCTGGCGGTGCAGCAGACGCGCGGTGAGGTGATGGTGGTGAAGATTGTGCCTGCCGCGCTGGGAGTGGTTGCGGCGCCACTGCTGATCAGCGATGCGAACTGGAAGGCGAGTATGCAGTTCATCCCCGGATGGCAGGCGGCGGGGTTTGACGACCACAGTTGGGGCGCGGCCGATAGTCTGGGCGCGATTGAGGGGTCGTATGAGTTCTTCCAATGGAATGCGGATGCGGGGTTGTATGCGTGGCCGGGCTATGACGGCATTTCGCCGTTTCTGGGGCACTACACTCTGAAGCCGACGAGTGTGCGGAATGTGTACAACGGGGCCGGCGAGATTGCGCATCCGGAGGTGTTGAAGGAGATTGGCGAGGAATTCCAAGTGACGTTGCCGGCCGCGCGGGTGAGCAGCGAGAACGCGCCGTCGATTCTGCTGGATTTTGGGCGTGAGGTTGCGGGGCGGGTGGAGTTTGAGTCTGACTCAGATGCGCCGATGGATGTGACGGTGCAATACGGCGAATCGGAGATGGAGGCGCTGCGCGATCCTTATCTGGGAGTTGACCCGGTCCATGTGGCTCCGCATGCGACAGCCTATGGTCCCAAGAGCGCGTTTCGCTATGCGGTGGTGCGGTTTGTTGGCGGAAAGCAGATGAGGTTCAAGGCCATCGGGCTGGATGGGATTGCTTATCCGGTGAATTATCAGGGCTACTTCAACTCCTCCGACAAGGAGCTGAACTTGATGTGGGCCATTGGCGCGTACACGGCGCATCTTTGCATGCAGGACGATATATGGGATGCGCCCAAGCGCGATCGTGGACGCTGGATGGGCGACCTGGATGTGAGCGGGCGCACGATTGAGGATGCGTTTGGCGGCAACTTCCTGATGGATGACACGCTCAACCGTCTGCTGGGGACGGATCCTGTACGGAGCGATGTGAATGGCATCCCGGGGTACTCCGCCTTCTGGCTGACGGGCGAGAAGGAGTATTACCTGCACACGGGTTCGATGAAGCAGTTGGAAAAGACGCACAAGCGCATGGTGCAACTGCTGAACTACATGGAACGGGAGATGGACAGCCGCAATCTGTTTGCGGATGAGAACCACGCCTGGACGTTTGTGGATTGGTCGCCGGAGTTAAGCGGAGATACGCCCGAGACGCGGATGGCGACCCAGTTCGAGTTCTATGCGGCCTTCAAGGACGGGGCGTATCTGCTGCGGCAGATGCATGACGATGCGAATGCGGAGAAGTTCGAGGCGGAGGCGCAGCGGCTGAAGAGCGCGGCGCAGCAGTATCTGCTGGACGGGTCGGGAACCTTTGGGGACAGGTGGCAGACCAACGCGTATGCGGTGCTCTCTGGAGTTGCGACCAACACGCAGTACCCGGCGATATGGAAGAACGTGCTTGCCAGCGTGGGGCACATCAAGTACAACGCCATGATTATTACGCCCTACTACAACTACTACGTGGTGAGCGCGATGGCGAAGATGGGACATCGGCAGGCGGCTTTGAACTGGATACGGCAGTACTGGGGCGGCATGACCGATGAAGGGGCGACGAGCTTCTGGGAGGGGTACGACCCTGCGTGGTACAAGGGCATTGATTTTCATGCCTCGCTGCAGGCGGATAATATGTCCGGCTACCGGGTGAGCCTGGCGCATGGCTGGTCGAGCGGTGTTACGCCCTGGCTGATGGAGCAGGTGATCGGGATTCGGTCGATGGGGCCGGCGATGTCCACGGTGAATATTCGTCCGGATCTTCTCGATCTTTCCTGGGCTGAGGGGGGAGAGCCGACGCCGCGCGGGTTGCTTACGGTGAGCATCCATAAGAAGAACGGTTATGAAACGGTAGTGAGCCTGCCGCCCGGGACCACGGCGAATGTCTCGGTGCCGGTCTCTACGGCTACGGCGAGTGTCGAGGTGAATGGGCAGCCGATGAGCGTTCGTTCCGCGGAGGGTGGCAAGAGGGCGCTGCTGGTTTTAAATGGCCCCAGGCGATTTACTATCCTCAGCAAGTAGGTTGGTTGAGGGAGATGGAGTTGGTTTGGCTGGAGGGGTTCCAGAGCGGGAGGTTCCAGAGCGGACCTCCCGCGCGGTTTCGGGATCGGTTGAGGCAGGTTGAGGTCAGGAACTGTGCTTGAGGGCGATGATTCGGGGGTCACGCTCGGCTTTGGGATGTCTTCGCGATCGCTGTTATGTTCCATGCGCTCGAAGGGTGGGAGTGGAGCGATCGGAGCAACATCGAAGGTCGTCACAATTCTGAAGAGGACGGGATGATTTCAGAATTCATCGATAGGGCAGGTGTCTACCATGGGGGGCAAGATCACAAGGCGAGACCTGGTTGAGTTCGCCGCTATAGGAGCTCTTGCGCGGCGCTTTTGCTATCCAGCGAAAGCATTGGCTAGTGAGACCCATCGCTCGGCAGCGACGACTGATCTGCTGATTACGGGATCCCCGATTCCGGAACCCTACGCACCGCTGCATGGTGGAAGTTTCATAGGGCCAGCGGTTCTGGAATCACCCGACCCTTTGGTTGAGTATCGATGGAAAAATCCGCAGATAACCGATAGCCTGCAGATCTACAATCTTGGCCCGATAAAGACATTTACTGAAACTCCCGCATCCTTCAGCGCAGCAGCCAGCGCAGCCGCGGGGCTGCGCAGTATGCAGGCTCCAATCTTGGTAAAGGGGGTCGGATCGCTTCGTTTCGATTTTGGAGTGGAGAGCCCCGCGTGGCTGGAGTTCGACAGTCCCGACCTGACGGGATTGGTGGAGATGAGCATCAGCGAATACAACGAGCCTGCGATTGAGAATGTGGGCCCGCCCCACCGTCATAAGACCGCGCCACCGCATCGCTATGAAAATACCTACCGGCTTGAATTGAATCCCGAACTCTACGAGGGCGTGCGTTTCGGTTGGATTCATGTGCTGGTCTTCGACCGTCCCTGGCGCATTACGGCGGTACGCGCAGTTTGCCAGGTGAAACCCACCAACTATCTGGGCCGCTTCACGTGCAGCAATCCGATGCTCTCGCGGATCTGGTACACGGGCGCTTACGTAGTGAAAGCCAACTTCTGCAAAGATTACTTTGGGGCGCTTCTGATGGATCGCGGCGACCGCATCTCCTGGACAGGAGATGCGCATCCCGCTCAGGCCGCTGCTCTGGCAGCCTTCGGGAACTGGGAGTTCATCCGGGAAAACCTGGAGCGCTCCGCAACCACCAACAACGGCATTGAGAGTTACTCGCTCTACTGGATCCTGAGCCTGCTGGAGTACTACCAGCACACGGCCGATCGGGTGACGCTTGAAAAATATGTAGATCATGTGAACGTGCTGCTGGACCATGCGAAGAGCATCTACGCGGACCCTCCCATCAGCTTCTACGGCTGGGATGAGCGTCTTGGCGCCGGTTTTGAGACGCCGGAGCGATTCGAAACCAAGAGCGCTTACCGCATGCTGTTTGTTCATGCCAGCCTGGAGTTCTCCCACGCGCTGCGCTCCATGGGGCTTGATGACCTGAGCCATGCGCATGAGGCGATAGCCATGGAGAAGATGACGGAGTTGCGCAGCAACGGGCGATGGCATCAGCCGCTGGGCGTGCATGCACTGGCAGATGCCGCGAACACGGGCCTGCTGACCGAGGAGGAGAGTTCCGCGATCTTTGCGCAGGGATTCTCTGACCGGCTGAATCGTCTCTCGTTTTCTCCGTTCAACCAATACTTTATTCTTCAGGCGATGGCTCGCATGAATCGTTATGACGAGGCTTTGGTGAGCGTCCTGGACATCTGGGGAGGTGAAATCCGCTATGGCGGCACCACGTTCTTTGAGACCTATGCGCCCTCTTGGAATGAGTGCCTTGAAAGGAATGGGGCTGTGCCCAACTGCCAGGCTGGTTACACGAGCCTGGCCCATGCCTGGGGCGCAGGCGTCACCGCATGGTTGTCTCGCGAGGTTCTGGGCATCAGGCCGACTGCTCCCGGATTTGCAAGGGTTGAGATCACTCCCCATTTAGGACGCAGCCTGACCTCAGTTTCAGGGAGCGTCCCCACACCGCACGGCTGCGTTGATTTCTGGTTTGATCAGGCTTCAGGTCGCGGGTCGGCAAGGATTCCGCCCGGCTCGGTGGGCCGTCTCGGTATTCCACGATCGGAGCGCGTCCTTGGTGAAGTCCGTTGCAATGGCCGCGTGGTTTGGAATGGTAGATCCGGCAACAGGGATGGAGTCTTCGCAACGTCGGAGGACGATCGCTACGTCTATCTGGAAGACGTACAACCCGGACGGTACAAGTTTTCCGTGTCCTATGATGCTGAAGCGCCGGCATTCACGGCGGCGCCGCTGATCTATCCCATAGCCTGTGGCAGAGAAGATGCAAGAACGAGCGGTAACTGGCCAGGAGTGTATGGGAAGGATGGATACGTACTGTTTGACTATGACGGACCCGGAAACGATCGGCGTGAACTGCCGGCGTACGTTGCAGCCGTGCAGCCATCCTCGCACAAGAATGGGGGATGCCGGCACGCCCAGATAGCGATTGCGACCGAAGATCAGCGCGCTCCCGCCGCTGGTACTAGCGGCGCAAAGAGCCGTAATCTTGGCCAGCTCTACACCGGCGATCCGATTGCCTGCCAGCAGACAATGACTGTGGATGTGCAGGCGTTCGAAGGCAAGAAGTATCAAGTGGCTCTGTATGTTGTGGATTGGGATCGGGAGGAACGCCGCCAAGCTGTGGCGGTCTTCGACCTGAAGACGCTGAACAGGATCGCGCCGGTGCAGATGTTACGGGAGTTTGCGGAGGGGAAGTATCTGATCTATCCGTGCAGCGGTTCTGTACGATTCAGAATCGATCAGGTGCGGGGTAGGAATGCGGTGCTCAATGCGATATTCTTTGATCCTCAAGTTGAAGAGAGCACGTAAAGGCTGCGGGGTCTTGAGGCCATGCTCTACCAACTTCCACGGAGGTTCCGCGTTAACCTGCGAGACCATGGGCTGCGAAGCGGGTGAAGTTGCGCAGCGCGGAGATACAGGCTGGCTTGTGCGGCGCTCGCGGCAGTGGGTTGGAGAAGTGAAATCCCTCCCTGCGGCCAAGCGCAAGGCGATCCTCTGCGCAGCCCGTCCCACGCCCTCGAATTAGCAAAGCAGAAGTTCGGTCACCCGCCTGGATTCTATACGATTGCTTTGCCAGGATGACAGATATCCGCAGCGCAGGCCCGGCAGGGAAGATCATCCATGCCCGCACGCCCAGCCCTACCGAACGTTTCACCCTGCCAAGTGGATCTTCCCGCTCGCTAGCCTTGACCAAGACGCTTCGCATAGGCTGTACTTATGGCCTCGGAGCCTCATTCGCCAGAAAAAGTCTGCTCTGCCCACGCGGCCCGGGGCACAGCCTTCGCCGCGCTGCTTGCCGCACTCGTCATCCTGACCCTGTTGGGCCACAACCGACTTACCGACTGGGATGAAGGCATCTATGCCGAGGTCTCCCGCGAGATGCTCCAGAGCGGCTGGCTGGTTCCCCACTGGAACTCCTTCGTCTGGATCGACAAGCCGCCCCTTACCTATTGGATTACCGCACTGTTCTTCAAACTCTTCGGCGTCTCCGAGTTTACCGCCCGTCTAGGGTCCGCGCTCTCGGCTATCGCCATCGTGACGCTGCTGCACGCCTGGCTTCTGCGCACGCGCGATGCCGTGACCGCATGGCTCTCCACGACGATCCTTCTCTCCACTTTTGGGTTTCTCCACGTCGCCCGAGTCGGCGAGACGGACACGCTGCTCTCCCTGGGCTGCCTGCTCGCCTTGATCGGGCTAGAGAACCTGCTTCTGCCCGGCGAAGCTCCCTCCTCCCGTGGCTGGTATCTGTACTGGATCGGCTTTGCCGTTGCCCTAATGAGCAAGAGCGCGGCTAGCGGGACGCTCTTTTTTACCCTGCTCGCGCTTCTGGTGCTGGAGCCCACGCTACGGCTGCGCCTCCGCACCCAGTTCCGGTTCGGCTTCCTGCCAGGCTTTCTCCTCTTTCTGGCTCTCACGCTCCCCTGGCACCTGTTCATGCTCCACCGCTTCGGCCGGGTCTTCGTGACGCAGTACGTCGGGCTCCACGTACTGGGCCGGGTTGCGTATCCGTTCGACGGCCACCTGACGCATTGGTGGTACTACTTCGGCGTCCTGCTGTTTTCCGCGCCACCGTGGGTTCTGCTGTACCCCATCGCCCTGTACACGGCATTGCGTAAGCCCGGGCTGCGCTCCATGCGCGTCTTCGCTGTCTTTGCCCTGGTCGAGATCCTCTGCTTCAGTTGCGTCCAGACGCGGCTGCCCCACTATGTGGCCCCGGCCTACGCGCCGCTCTCTGCGCTGGTTGCCATCTGGCTAGCCGACCGCCTCGCCGCATTTCAGCTCGACCGGTGCGGCGTGCGCGCCCAGCTAGCCACGGCCGCAGCCGTGCTTTGGATTGTGACCGCCCTGCTCACCGCCCATGGCCGCAGCCAGCTTCACTCCCCGCGGCTGCCCAATGGCGATGTGACCCCCAACAACCGCGAAGAGGTCGCTCTGCTCCAGCGAGTGTTTCGCGATCCCACGCCGCTGGTTGCCTCCACCCCCGGTCCGCTGCTCGATTGGCGCACCGGCAACTACAATCCCATCCCTACGGTGATTTTTTACGCCAACCGCCCCGTCCAGCAGGTTCAGCTCCACGCGCTGCCACCGGGTACGCCAACCGACATTTACGTGTTCAACCCCATAGCGCTAGCCCAGGGCGTGACCACCCAACCGCGCCTGCTGCTGATCGACCGCTCGCTTCTTCAGCAAATCCCGGCTGACTACAGCTTTGAAGCTATCGCGATCTCGTCCACGCTGGAGCTGGGCCGTATTGCCCGGCTACCCTAAGCGGCCTTGCGGTTGCGCCGCTATGGAAGAAGCAGGTTCGAGATTTGGGATTGGAGTCATTTCACCGTGAGAAAGCTTGCCCAGGCGTGGGCAAATTCGATTCCGTCCGCATCGGTGATCACAGCCTGAGTCTTGACCAGCCGCTTGACGCAGCTCTCAATCCATCCACGGACGCGAAACGTATGATGGGGCTCGACATGGCGGCGCAGGCGGACGCGGAGTTCCGCGGTGAGCGCTGGACGCCCAGCAGCGGCAACGGCTTTTGACATCGCTTCATCAAGGACCGTGCAGATGATGCCTCCATGAACGATTCCGCGGAATCCTTCAGTGAACTCCCCAGGAGACCATTCCGCAGAGGACTCGCCGGTCTTGCCCATCTGGAATTGGAGACGGAGACCGTGCGGGTTTTCCCGGCCACAGACGAAGCAGGAACCCTGTGGAGAGACGCTGATGTCGGCTATGTTTGGCTTTGACTCTGTTGGTTGTTTCATGAGTGTTTGTCTGGCGTCAACCTTTTGTTCCGGTCAACGACAACCAAAATTCCCGATTGTCGTTAGGACTTCTTAGTTCTTCTGTCTGTGCCGTTGAAGCTGGCTGGTCCGTAGCGTAGCCCCGGAGGGGCGAAGCGGAGGACCAGCC
>DAHXNO010000010.1 GCA_027365345.1 Granulicella sp. | reverse complement strand
TCCCGCTCGTCGCATACAACCCCGCCAGCCGCGCTATCTCCGCCCGACTACGTCGACCCACAACTACTGCCTCTCCGCTCATGGCAACAGTCCATCACAACCCAGACCCGACGAACAGATGCATTTGCTCTGACGGATACGGTAAAGCTGAGTGTAGAGGCTGATATGGAAGCGGCTTCGCTGCGGCAAGTTAGGAGAGTTCTTTGAGGCATGGGGAAATCTATCCACCCGATGTGGGTTGCAATGCCGGAAGGGGTTCTGAGCCCGCTCCCACCCTCTCACCGTCTCGATGGGTTGCAGTCCTCATCTTCGCCTGAATGGGATTCTTGAGCTTGGAATTGGAGGCGCGGGCCGGGATCGAACCGGCGCATAAAGGTTTTGCAGACCTCTCCCTTACCACTTGGGTACCGCGCCCTTCATTCAAAGAGCAAGCTGAACCACTCCACTTCCAGGGCACCAAAACACCTCAACCCTCTCTGTTCGGTGCAGTGTCCGTGGTTGCAACGGGGAGTGTGAGAGATGGAGGCTGTTGGAGCGGGAGACCGGGGTCGAACCGGCGACATCTTCCTTGGCAAGGAAGCACTCTACCACTGAGCTACTCCCGCCCTGCCATGTGTAAGTATAGCTAGCCCCATACCCTTTTGCAATTGCGCCTGGCCATGCGTGCGCCTTCCGCTGTGACAACAGAGGCAGCCGTTTCCGTGCGCCTCTGGGCGGCGTTTGGCTTATGGTTGGGTGCTTCCACTCCCCGCCGCGGTTGGTGGGCGGGGGCTCATCGTTGGCGTGCCTTCTGCTCCGACCGCTTCACCTCCTCCTCCGACCGCTTCACTACCACCTCCACTTGACTCATAGCGATTGTTCGCCGTTTCGATCCGCCGGCTTACGATCTGCAGCCTTCCCTGGCGGACAACGTGGGGCGTGATGGTAATCAGAATCTGGGTGGACTGGTTGCTTAGATCCTGATCGGTTCCCTGAAAACCTGGCAGCTCGCTCAGCCCCGGTAGTCCGGTAAGATCCTTTATCTCCTGGCTGCTGACCAGCGTCGCCAGCATCGCCGTGTATCCCTCAGGAACAATAATGGAGGAGGTCAGTGCCCGGTTATTGAGCACCGGAATGCCATCCAGACTGCCTGCCCCCAGCGCTTCATCCTTCAGATTGATGGCAAGAGAGACCTCGTTGTTGTGCAAAACCTGCGGCGTCAGCTTCAGGGTGATGCCCAAATCCTCATATTGGATCTCGGGCACCGTCACCGAGTTGCTCCCAAGGTATTGATTCAGCAACGAAGAGATGCTCGATCCTGCGTTCGTCAGCCCGGAGAGGGAAGACGAGAGCGTACTGCTGAGGCCAGTGCTGTAGGTTCCGGTTGTCACCGGATAGCGGGAGCCGACGCGAAACTCCGCAGGCTGGCCACTCTCCCCCAGGAGCCGGGTGGAATCGAGGATGCTCACATCGCTGGAATCCAGCGCAAGCGCGAAGCTGGGCGAGGAGCCAAGAAAGAGTCCAGAGAGCCCTAATCCGTTTCCGAAGATTCCCAGCAGATTGGTGTACTGCGACGCGGTCACCGTTCCGGAGGCGACCAGGAACTCGACCTCGTTGATCAGATTCTGGAGAGGACTTCCGTTCAGCGTCAGAAGTCCATTCGCAATCGCCTCATTGAGCAGGGACTCATTGGAGGTTATAAGTGATTCCGCCTCCGAGGCTACGCTGAATCCACCGACAGAGTTCGGAAGCGTGGCGCCGATGTTGTTCTCAATGCTGTGGTCGATCTCATAGAGCGATACGTCAAAGAGCAACTCTGGAGCTCCGCCGAGCAGGTCGTCATACACCGCGTTCACCTCACGCAGCACCTGCTGCCGGCCGCGCAGAAGAATGAATCCCCCGCTAGAACTTGCCGTAACGTTTTGCAGGCCAAAGACGGTACGGGCAACGTTGCCGAGTTCCTGCATCTCTTTCTGGGAGTGGCCCTCCACATAGATGGTCTCCTCACACTCCGGCATCAGGGCTTCGCGATTCTCCCGCGTATCCCTGGCCAGCACCACCATCTTTGGCTGCACGGGCACAGCAAAGGCGTTGGCTACCAGGTCGAAAGCTCGGGTGGCTCCCGCAAAGTCCACCCCATTCATGTCCAGGTCGATGGGAGGGCCCGGTTGACTGAGCGAAGGATGCAGACTTACTTTGATTCCGTAAAGTCCATACAGGGTCTCAGCAACCATCTTCAGCGTGCCGTGGAGATGGATATCCATCTTCCCTTTGGAAGGGGTCAGGTCGACCGGACCTTGAAGAGTGGATGCGATATCCTGCGCAGGGAACTTCGAAGGGTCAATACTACCGTAGAACGATCCGGGCCACTTTGGCGGAGCGGCTGCCGCTCCAGCCAGCGATGCGTTCCTGGCTCCGTTCCGTGCGAAGTGTTGAGCCACCACCGGATTGTCTGGATCCAGAGAACGGGCCTCCGCCAGCAGCTTGGCGGCCTGCGCAGGGTTGCCGGCGGCGCTGGCCTGGGCGGAGCGTTCTACTAGCTCGGTCACGTAGTTCTCGCGGGTAACAATCAGCGCCAGAGCGTAATCGCGATCCTTTGGATTCAGGCGCGCAGCACGCGTAAAGCTCCGGATGGCGGCGGCCAGATCCCGATGTTGTACGTGTCTGGCCCCATCAAGATACGCATCATCAGCCGCTTGTGCCTGCTTGGGGGAGACGGTGGTATTATCCGGAGCAGACTTTGGCCGGTCGGCCGGAGGTGCAGGCAGCGCGGGTGTGGCTCCGGCGGGAATGCTGGCGGGGCTGTCAGCCGGGCTGACCGCCGGGGCTGAAACTTGACCCGCCGTCCGAGTTGTCGCCTGACCTGCCGCTTGGCTCGCTCCGGCTCGGGCGCTGAGCGGCCATGCGAGCGGAATACCCACGCACACGCAGCAAAGAAGCTTGGGAGTCAAGGACGTCATCCAGGGAAACATCCTGCCAGACCGGCGAATGGCAGGCAAATGAGGCCCGTGAGATGGAGGTGAGCAGGGCATTCTGTGCTGAGTTAGACGCTCCAGGGCGGCTAACGTCCGCCGGAAACCACCTGTAAGCCAGCTACTGCAGTGCGTGCCGGGCGCACCGACGCTGGTGGGCGGCGTATCCCTTGCCGTATCTCCGTCGAGTCCAAGCCTAGTTCCGTCAAGGTACGGCTGAGCGTGTTGCGATGCATGCCAAGCTCTTCGGCCGCCTTGCACTGGTTCCCTCGGTGACGTGCGAGCACCTCCAGGATGTACTGCTTTTTAAACTCACGCACGGCCACAGTGTAGGGGATGCCTGCACTGCGCATCTGGAGGACGAGATTGGCAAGTTCACGTTTCACTCGCGGAGTCTTCCTTTTCTGGGAGTGACTTAGGGGCCCTGAATGGGATCCAGCCGTCACCGGGCTGAATCACCACTCTTCACAGTGTGCAGCCAAAGAGCTCATTTGATCCAATCCGGTGTCGTGTGCTTGAGACGGTTGAAACCGTCCAGTAACCGATGACCGAGTTCTGTGGGCATGAGGAAGGATACAGCATGAGCGGCTCGAAGAAAATATGGTTCCAGCCGAGAATCGTCCACCCACGGCGCCGCCGGGCGAAAAGCGGTCAAGGCCAGCAGAAGAGCGAAGCACAGAACCGCTCCCCGGCATAAGCCCAGGATCGCTCCCAGGAACCTGTCCAGAAAGCCCAAACCCAACGCGGCCGCCGCGTGGCTCATCAGTTTGCCCAACAAGCCGGATAAGACCATGATGCCCAGCAGGAGCAGGAGGAATGCAGCGAACTGCGCACCCATCGGGGAGGGGATCAGGCCGCCCAATAAGGGCGCAAGCCGCTGGTAGAACCAGCAGGCGCAGAGGAAGCCAAAAATCAGGCCGCCCAGGGAGAACGCCTCCTGGAAGAAGCCGCGTATCGTTGCTCGCACAACTGAATAAGCGAGTACAACCACGATCAGCCAGTCAAGAGGATTCATAGAGCGATTTCATTCCTGGCGGTAGCTCATGGTCCAGGAACCTGGCTGGGACCAGCCCTGGAGCGGGACCTGTGGGCTGTCCACCTGCTCGCTTCCCTTCTGTCCTCCGCTTGGCAGGACGTCCGTTATGCAAGTCCAAAGTTCGTTGGCCAAGCAGGTTGCAGTCCACGCCGGGCGAGTTCAGGCTGCGCTGCGGGCCTCCCGCCCTTTACTCCGGCCGCTCAGCGATACGCTGACGACCTTGGAGACGCCTGGCTCCTGCATGGTTACGCCGTACATCACATCCGCCTGCTCCATGGTGCGCTTGGTGTGGGTAATGATGATCACCTGCGTGTTGACTGCAACCTCTGAAAGTAGGTTGGCAAACCGGCCGACGTTGGTCTCATCCAGCGGAGCGTCCACCTCATCGAGCATGCAGAACGGCGCGGGCTGGAACTGGAAGATGCCAACCAACAAGGAGAGAGCGGTAAGAGCCTTTTCGCCGCCGGAGAGCAGCAGGACGTTTTGCAGCTTTTTGCCCGGAGGCGAGGCGATGATATCGATGCCGCTCAGGTCGGAGGCCTTGCTGCCTGTGGTTTCAGGATCGGTGAGGCGCATGAAGGCCTGACCACCTCCGAAGAGCTTGGCGAAGGTGGCGGCGAAGTTTTCATTGACGATCTTGAATGCCTCATAAAACTTGATGCGGGAGACATCATCGATCTCTTTGATGGAAGACTGCGTGTTTTCAATCGAATCCAGCAGGTCCTTACGCTGCGTCTCCAGGAAGGCGTGCCGCTGGGAGGTCTCCTGATACTCCTCGAGAGCCATCATGTTCACCGGCCCCATAGCCTCCAGCCGCTGCTTGAGCGCCCGCGCCGCCTCGTCTTCGGTTGCAAGCGCCTCGGTTTCGATGCGTTTGATGGTCTCGTCCTGGCGCAAGGCGGAGGCTTCGATGGAGAGATCGTTAACGCAGGCTGCCTCGATGTGCTCCAGATCTGAGGCGAGCCGGGCAGCGCGGGCGCTGCGTTCAGCGCGCTGTTCTCGCAACTCCTCGGTCTCATGGCGCAGATTGCGGAGACGTGCGTCCAACTCGGTCATAGCCAGGCGCAAGGCGGAGGCATCGGCAGAGAGCGTCTCCCCTTCCGCCATGGCCTGAGCGCGCGCCTCGGTGAGTTCCATGTGCTTCTGCGCCAGCGCGATGGTCTCCTCTTCGCGCTGATGCTTCTCGCTGGACGCAGCGGCGATCTGCGATTCCAATTGGGCGATTCGCTGCGACTGGCTCTCAAAGAGCCGATGGGTTTGCTCGAAGTTGGCATGCGCGTTGCGCCTGCGTTCTTCCAGACCGGCCAAGGCCGCGGCGGCGGCAGAGGCCGCCTCCTGAAGCTCCTCACGGCGAATACGCAGGGAGAGGATCTTTTCAGAGAGGTCCGTCGCCTGCTGCTCCAAGGTGGCGCGTTCCGCCTCAAACCCTTCCGACTCCTGGCGTTTGCGCGCGATCACATCCAGGCGTTGCTGGCGCTGGTCTCTGTTTCTGTCGGCGGCCATCTGCCACTGCTGAAGACGGCTCTCAATGCGGGCGGCCTCTTGATCCATCTGACGCAGCGCGGCGCCGGCGTTTGCGCTCTCGCGCTCCGCGTCTCGGCGCTCGTGATTTCTGCTGTCAAGCGTCGTCGTCAGGTCTGCGATCTCACGGCCGAGGGTTGCCGTAGCAAGCTCGTTTCCGGTCAACTCGGTCTCAATGCCGGCCAGCTTGTTCTGCAGCTCCGCTAGTTCGCGCTTGAGTGCAAGCGGGCCCTGCTCTCGTGGTTTGCCCCCGGTGACGGTGCGATGATGAAAGGTCTCACCGGTGGGGGAGAGGAAGTAGAGTTGCGGATTGTCGAGCGCGAGCCTCCGCGCGCTTTCGCTGTCGGGGGCTACGAAGCCGTTGCGCAGCTTGGGCAGAGTGGCTTCCAGCGCGCTCCCCAATCCGTTCAGGACGCGAATGCAATCCCGCAACGCGACAACGCCGCTGCCTGGGGCTGCCAAACCGCCCTCCTGAGCCGCTGGGTCCGGGTCTGCGCTCTCCGGGCGCACCAGAAAGGTGGCGCGGCCGGCCACGTCGGTCTGCAGAAGACGGACGCCGGCGTCCGCGGCGTCCCACGTGGATACCACGATGTAGTTCAGTTCGTCGCGCAGAAACTCGTCCACCACATTCTCATAACGCCCGTCCACTTCCAGAAAGTCGGCCAGCGTGCCCAGAGGAGCCGCTCCCTCCGGCAGCCTGGACTGGGCGCGGAAGATATTGCGCACCGTGTCGGTGGAGTAGCTGTGTTCCCGGATGAGAGCCTCCAGCGAAGTTCTCCGTCCATTCAGCGTGGCGGCCTGAGCGCGTAATTCGTCTCCGCGGCGGCGGGACCGGGTCTCTTCCAGGCGTTTGGTCTCCAGCGTGTGGCGGAGTTCGACGATCTCACCCTCCAGAGCCTTGAGCCGCTCGGCGAGATTCTCAAAGGAGAGCCGGGAGGCGCTACGCTGTGCGTGCAGGGATTCGAGTTCGGTACGAGCGGCGAGCGACTCTGACTCCAACCGTTCCTGTTCGCGGTCAAGGCTGGAGAGAGCCGCCTCGGACTGTGCGATCTCGTTGTTGGCCTGCGCCGCTCGCTGCATGGACTGCATGGCGTGACGGCGCTGGGTCTCCGCAAGGGCTTCTGCGGCAAGCACACTGCGGGTCGCCTCCTGGGCCTGGGCCTGCTGCGCAGAGGCTGCCTCGCGTGAGGCCAGAGCCTCCTCGGTGGCGTTCTCAAGAAAGCTGCGGTGCTGCTCAAGTTCGCCTGCAAGAGTTTCCAGTTGAGATCTTGCCTGGGCAAGATCCTGGTTCCCGTTTTGCATTCGCTCCGCAAGGTCGCTGATTCGATCGGCGTTGGAGGCGGTGCGCGCGGTGATCCGCTCAATCTCTACGGCGCTGGCGTTCACTCGCGAGCCTGCGGCGCGAATCTGGTCATCCAGGTCATACCCCCGTTGAACGCCGCGGGAGTGCTCCGCATCCATTGTTTCAAGTTCCCGGGCATGGCTCTCGATGAGATCCCCGAGGCGGGAGATCTGGTCCGCAAGAGAGGTCTGTTCCGCATCCATCTGGCAGAGGCGGCTGGCCAGCACCACGCGAAGTTTGCCGCGGAGTTCGTCGCGCAGTGCTGCGTAGCGTTCCGCCTTGGCTGCCTGGCGCTTGAGGACCGCCATCTGCCGCGTCACCTCTTCAAAGATGTCATTGACGCGGGAAAGATTCTGTTTGGCGGATTCAAGCCGCAGTTCAGCCAGGCGCTTCTTGGTCTTGAAACGAGTGATGCCGGCTGCTTCCTCGATGATGGCGCGGCGATCCAGGGGCTTGGCGGAGAGGATGCTTCCAATGCGCTCCTGGCTGATCATTGCGTAGCTCTCTCCGCCCAGGCCGGTTCCCATGAAGATGTCCTGGATATCGCGCAGGCGGCAGATCTTCCCGTTGAGAAGATACTCGGAGTCTCCAGAGCGGAAGAGCCGGCGCGTGACGGTGATCTCGCCGGCGCGAATCGGGGCGCGGCCAAACTTCCGGCGGCGGATCTTGAGCACCACCTGGTTGCCAGGGTTGTGCTCGGAGCCAGCCTCAGCGGAGTGGACGTCATCCCCTGCGCCGGATCTTTTATGCGGCGCATTGGCTTCATAGGTGATGCCTGGCTGGGCCTCCGCTACCGCCTCTTCGGTCTCCAGCGCGGCCTCTTCGCGAAGCGCTGCCTCGTCCCAATCGCCCAGCGAGCCGATGCTGGTGATGTGATCCCTGGCGTCTACCTTAGCTGACTCAGAACGGCCTTCGGGGTCCCCGGCGTGATCCGCTCCCAGAATCTCAGGTTGGCCATCGGCCAGGGTATTGCCGTCATACACGTCCGGATCAACCAGCGTCAGGGAAACTTCAGCCATGCCGGTAGGCTTGCGCTCGCGGGTGCCGGCGAAGATCACGTCTTCCATCTTGATCCCGCGCAGACTCTTGGCAGACTGTTCTCCCAGAACCCAGTTGATGGCGTCAGAGATGTTCGATTTGCCGCAGCCGTTGGGGCCCACAATCGCCGCGATCCCCTCACCGGCGAGCTGCACCTCCGTGCGGTCGCAGAAGGACTTGAAGCCTAGGATCTGAACTTTTTTTAGCTTGAGCAAGGAGCAAAACCTCATCAACCGCTGAGTGTCGGAACGGACAAGCGCGGCCCGGCTGGGCCATTCAGGCGACCGCTCCAGCGATTCCAGGTTCGACGCGCTCGGGACCAGCCTCTGCGCCATGCCGCTCGTCCCTGGAACAGACTCCAGCTCAGAGTTGGGGATGGCCAAAGAGCCTCCGGGTGCGGCCGCCCTGGAAACCGCTCTAGGTCGAATCGTAAGCGGCAGAGGGGGCGGAATCAACGCGTATTCGGGTAGACGGGAAAGGATTTTGTGGATAAGGGCGTCCCAATCCAATTTCTTCCTGCCGGCGCCGGCGTGGCGTGTCCGCGGAGGTTGACAGCGGCTGCGGCGCCAGCCCGCTTCCGAGCAGCAGGTGGGCTGCTCAGGCAGGCGGGTTTCGTCGCCGGGTTTGGACTGAGCATTTGATGGGGAAAAAGCACAATTCCTGGGCATTGGGGACGCGCGGGTTGCACAGAGGCATCGTCATTTCTATAATGCGCATCATCGCCCTGATTGTTCTGATGAGGGCAGGTTTTGATTCCGGACGCGCAATTTGCGCTAATCTTGTTTAACTGGCTCAGATTCCGAAGTATCTCTGCCGAGGAGATTCTCTTTATGAAGAAGGTTGTACTTGCTTCGCTGCTGGCTGTGGCCGGCGCGGCTCTCTCAGCGTCACCGACGTACGCCCAGCAGTCGTCCTCTGGAGGCATCCAGATGTCACAAGCCGAGTACGCCGCCTACAACAAAGCCAACACGGAAACCACCGCCGCAGGCAAGGTTGCCGCCTACGAGGCCTATCTCAAGGCGTATCCCAAGTCTGCCGTCAAGCTGGATGTGCTGAATCAGATCCTCTTCCTGGATAGCCAGCTAGGGGATCAGGCGGCCACCCTCAATGCCGCGGACCAACTCCTGGCCGTGGATCCCAACAACCTTCGTGCCCTCACCTTTGAGGTCTACTACCGGCGCGCCGATGCGGATAAGCTCACCGATCCGGCTGCGAAACAGGCCGCGCTGGACAAGGTGGCTACCTACGCTCAGGAGGGCTTGAACGCCAAGAAGCCTGACGGCATGTCCGATGCTGATTTCGCCACCCTGAAGTCCAAGACGGATCCAACCTTTTTGAGCGCGCTTGCTGACGACGATATGGCCAAGAAAGACAATGCCGACGCGATCAAGGTCCTCACCCAGGAGATCAATGGCGATGCGGATAACACCACCAAGCCCAGCCAGACGCTGCAGGACGTCTATATTCTGGCGCAGGCTTATTACACAGAGACGCCTCCGGACTACCTGAACTGCGCCTGGTATGCGACCCGGGCTGCCGCCTATGCGCCGGCCGCGTACAAGACCACCATTGAGCCGTTAGCCGAGTACTGCTACAAGAAGTTTCATGGCGGCATCGATGGCTATACGGACATGCAGACGGCTGCGCAAGCGAACCTGAACCCTCCTGCCGGCTTCAAGGTCACGCCTGCCCCCAAGCCGGAAGACGTGATTACCAACCTGATCAACACCACGCCAGACTTGGCCACGCTGGCCATCAGCGATCGGGAGTTTGTGCTGCAGTATGGAACGCCCTCGGATGCGGAGAAGGTCTTTGACGCGGTCAAGGGCAAGGAGGTACAACTGCCCGGCGTTACGGTGATCTCAGCTACCCCAGACGCCATTCAGGTAGCCGTCTCTGACGATGCTGTGCAGAACAAGACCGCTGATTTCACCTTCAACATGAAAACACCCTTGAAGACGCTTCCCAGCGTAGGCGACACCATCACCATCAACGGAACCTACGATTCCTATACGCAGAAGCCGTTGATGATCACCATGTCGAACTCCTACATCCAGCTTCCCAAGCCAAAGCCGGTGCATCATTATCACCGCCGCACCAATTAGTAAGGCAAAGCGCGGATGCAACGCTCCAGCAAACGGCCTCCTTTGGGAGGCCGTTTTGTGCCAGCCGGCGGGATCCCGCTGCGCACGCTTCCGCCCATGGGAGGGAGCAGGCAAGCACTCCAGCATGGCCCAACTGGCAAAGCAGCACCCACGTAACAGACCAAACCATGTTTCCTATTATGGGGAATCGTGGAGGGAGCGGGCCGCAGGGTTTTCCCATCCCAGCAGGCATGCCTGCTGGGACGGGAAAACGCCCAGAAGCGTTGGCGCCTCGCGTTGCACCTTCCGGAAAAATTGCTAGTGGCCAGGAGGGGTGATCAGATTGACGAAGAGACGGAAGGCCCCGGGAACCGCTTCTGGAAGCTGACGGTAGAGGGCGTAGGCGCAGTAGGTCCAGCGTCCTTTGCCCACCTGAGCCGTGACAAGCCCGCCACGCTGGGGGAGTTGCGGCGCGATGCCGTCGCCACCCGGGTCGTGGGTCTCTGTCAGGGCCGTGTAGTGCGAATCCCACGTGTCCAGAAATCCGTGGCCGCGCTCCTCGATCCAGTGGTCGAAGTCTGCAGAGGTAATGTTGTTGGGTGTGGTGAGCAGCGGGTTGGACGGAGCCAGCAGTTGCACCGGGTCCGTCTCCACCACCACCTTTTCGGCGTCGCCCAGCGACAGCGGATAGGGCGCGTCAGCGGAGGTGAAGTCAGAGGTTTGATACTGCACCAGCACGTTGCCTCCGCCGCGGACGAACTGCAACAGAGCCTGCGTCGCAGCGCCATGCAGCTCGGCGTGGGCCGTATAGGCCCGGACGCCAAGGATCACCGTGTCGAAGCTCTCCAGCCTGGCGGGGGTGAGATCGGCTACCTGGATAACGGTGGGGGCAAGGCCGATGGAGGCCAGAGCCTGGGGAACAGAGTCACCAGTGCCGGGCAGATAGGCGATGCGCAGGTGCGTGGGAAGTTTCAGATTGACCGGAACCACGCGCGTGGTGGCCGCAGTGTAGAGATTGGTGTAGATCAGGCCGGGGTAGCCTACGGGGCGATAACCTATGCTGTACGTCTGATGGTTAGCGGTTTGAGCTGTTACGCGCATCAGAGCCGGCTCCTTCAGGGGTGCTGTGGGATGGAGCAGGAACTCGATGGAGCGGGTGTTGGCGAAGGTGGAAGCCGGCAGAGCTTTGGCCTGAATGGACCAGTTCCTGGGCGACTCTACGTTGATGTTGGCGGATGCAGGGCCGGCGGTGTGCAATGTGGCTGTCAGTTCTGTCTCGGCCTGGCCATCCGGCAGAACCGTCGCTGTCGGCGCGCTGGCAATGGATACCGGCGGGACGATGGACACCGGTTGTGGACCATGGTGGACGATGCGGCCGAGGCTGATCTGCGCGCCTTGGACATCCAGGAAGGCCCAGGCGGTCAAGGGCGGCGGCGTCTGCGCCGCATTGCGCAGTTCGGGGCCGCGGAGCTGGTAGACAGACTGTTCGATGTTGTCGCGGTAGAAGTACGGCTGCGTAATCTGCTCCATGTGGCTGGCCGGGATCTGTACTTTGTTGTCCAGCGGCGTGGCGGCCGTCAGCTGCTGTGCGGGAGCGATCGCAAGACTCTGGATCTGCGCCGGCTCGGCGCCGGCAATCAGCATCTGCTTCACGATGACGGGGAGCGTGGAGGACTCTGAAAGAGAGGTTTGGACCTCAGGGGAGGAGCCTTGCACCAGGTTACTGGCTCCGGCAGCCGCATCGAGATGCAGGCCCAGGGCCAGGACCAGAGCGTCGTTGATCTGTACCCGCTTGATGCGCAACTCATGGAACAGATTGGCCTTTTGCTCCGAATCGATGGAGGCTCCGGACACCTGCGCGAGCAGGGCGTTGGTGGTCTGCAGGGCGCTCGTCAGAGGAGCAATAACATTTTCCGGCTTCTGCGGGTCAAAGGCGGCGGTAGCAGTTTGAATCTCCTGGGCCATGCGCGCGAGCTGCCGGCGTAAAAACGGCGGAGCCCCGGGGGCGAGGCTCGCGATGCCTGCGATGGAGGTGTCGATGCCGGTGAAGAAGTCAGGTTGCAAGGTCAGATCGGCGGGAACGCTGGCCAGGTTCTGGGGGTTAGCGTCTGCCAGTGGCAGTGCGGCTGTGG
>DAHXNO010000103.1 GCA_027365345.1 Granulicella sp. | reverse complement strand
CTCAATCAGCTTCAGTTCGTGGGCCACTTGCTTCCTGGCGCGTTCCAATAGCGCCGCGTCCCGCTTCGGTCCATACCGCCGGATAACGCCTTCCGCTACACGCTTGGCGAGAAATGAATCCATCGTCTCGCCGTCAGGCACAGCATAGCGAGGAAACTCATAACCAAGGTCAGAAAGCTGAAAGCTCAATCGGGAAGAAAGCTCAACGGTGTTCTCAATCGCCCCTGGTACATCGCCGAACAGCCTCACCATCTTGTCCGCAGGGCGCAGATGCCTTTGATTGTTGAGCGCCAGCAGACGCCCCGCGTGATCCAGCCGACTGTGATGCCGTATGGCGGTAAAGAGGTCGGCAATCTCCCGGTCATAGCGTGTCGCGTAACGCACGCCGTTGGTTGCCAGAACAGGCAGCCGCAAGGCTTCCGCAACTCGCATAGCCGCTTGATTGCGCCACTCCTGTGCTCTCTCCCGATGCCGCTGAACCTCCACATAGACGTTGTTCCGCCCAAAGATGTGCGCCAGCCGTTCCACAACCGCTCGGCCGGCTGCCTCGCCCCCGGCCATCAACGCGGCGGCCAGCGGGCCTTCGTCGCCGCCCGTAAGGCATACAACGCCACGGCTATACTCTTCCAGGTCGGTGAGCCTCGCGGAACCCTCCTGCTTTGTCGTCTCCCGCATCTTGAAGCGCGTGATCAGTTGGCAAAGATTCTGGTAGCCTTCACGCGTCTCACAAAGCAGCGGCAGACGCGCCGGTTCGGCAAGATGCTGATGAGGCAGCCAGACCGGGGGCGTCAGGCGATTCCCCAGCCCCGTGACGGAGACCTCCGCGCCCACGTGCGCCTTGATGCCGTTCTCCGATGCGGCCTTGTGTAGCCGCGCCGAGCCGTAGAAACCGTTACGATCCAACAACGCGAGCGCGGGCATGCCAAGCTCAACCGCCCGTTCCGTCAGCTTTTCCGGCTGGGACCCGCCCTCCAGAAAGGAGAAGGCGCTATTGGCGTGCAGTTCGATATAGCGGTTAGTCATAGAGCCCCGCCACACGCCAATCTTTCAGGATCAGGTCATGCGACAGTCGGCAGGCCAGTAACCCGCTGCCTGCCGTCTTGCCGATAACATCCCATTGCTCATTGCCCCAGATGGACTCATTCCACCAATCGCCGCCCTTGAGCCACGGTCCATAGACCGTTTCTACGCTGTAGCGCCGGGAACGAAAGTAGATCTCGCAAGGCCGGCCGCGCCGTATCTCGACGGCCGCTCGTTCTGCCGGACGCAGAAGACGAAGGCACAAGGGCGAACTCCCGTTCGCCAAAGGTGGCTCGGCTGTCGTAATGGAGAACGGCTCCATATGGAAGTCACCCGCCCGCCATGTGTCATCCAGCACCGCCATCCCCACGTTGCCTTCGCCGACAATCGCGGCAATCTTCGCAAGCGTTACGTCCAGCCTTCCCGGCTCGGGGATCTGTGGCGAAAACAGACCCAGTTGCACCTTGCTGCTCACGCCTGGCTCCGCATGTAGATGGACTCCGAGGATCGAAGCGTTCGGCGGATGGGCTTCAAGCTCGAGTTGAAGAAGCTTAAGCCACACTCTCTTTTCATCTGTCGGGACGCGCGGATTCACCGTGCGTTGGTGCGAACCACCGCCATCAAGCCGCAGCCTGATCGTCACCGATGCCAGTGCAAGCACGCGCGAGCGCGCTCTTACGATCAGTTGTTCCAGCATCGTCGAGAGACCGAACAGCAAAGACTCCAGATCGCTGAGCGGCGAATCAAGCTCTACTTGCTCTTCCAGCACAAAGGGAACCTCGATAGGCTGTAGCAAATGCGGATGCCGGCCACGCGCCAGTTGTAGCAAGCGCTTCGCATCCTGCCCGAATCGCGCAATCAGCGCTTGCTCCGGCAACGCCGCAACCTCCGCAACCGAGCGAATGCCCCAACGCAGAAATGTCTCAGCCTGACTTTCACTGATCTCCAGAACACTCACAGGCAATGGCGCCAGAGCTGTTGCTTCACCGCCACGCGGAACTACCCGCAGGGGAACGCCGCCGCTCCATCCTCTCGCAAGACACACCGCCGTGTGGACGTTGGCGCTGATCGTCACAGACGCCGCAATGCCGACAGAGCGGACGCGCTGGCGCATGTGTTTGGCCAGCATCAAGGGAGGACCAAACAAGCCTTCCGTTCCTGCTACGTCCACAACGCACACAAAGAGTCCGTCGATGCTGCGGTCTTCCACCCGCGGAGAAAATGCGCCCGCGCACTCCAAAAGAATCGCGCGAACGGCCGCTTCCATCTTCACGGAACGTTCCAGCACCATCACGTTCTCAAACGTTTCTACTTCCACCTTGGTCATGCTGCGGCAAAGACCAAGCAGGCGTGCTCGCGTATTCAACGCACAGACCGTTTGCGTGGGCGTTTCGCCTGCCAGCACCACGCAGGGCTTGTCGTGCAGCTCTGGCCGCAGGCGCAGCAACGCCTGTGCCGGAAGCTCCCGGACGTAGATGCAGGCGTAGAGTTCGGAGGGGCGGCTCATCTCGCCCCCAACCGTCCTGACCCCACCCCACTTGGCCCCACCCAACTTGCGCGGTGCGTCCAACGGGCCTCTCGCACACGCTGCAGAGGCTTTCGTATCGCAGCCACATGGCTGGACGTTGCTGTGAAGCGATGGCGTATCACCTCCCCATGAGCGCTCAGCCCAGTGAAAACCGTCCGTTCTTCCTGCCTATCCTCCAGTGCCGATAAGCGCAGTTGTAACTCCGAGCCGCTCTTCGCGCAGGCGCACGGTGAGAGCAGCACCAGGCTCGCCCGCGTCTGCTCCGCAGCCACGCGATACCGATGCCAGGTGGAGAGGTCAATGCGCAGAACGGCCTCGCTCGCGATCTCTCCGAAGTCGAGAACGATAGCGCTGAAGCCGCCCGTTTGCATCAGCAGGTCCGTAGTCTTCAAGGCCTGCTCGATGGCGTCATACACCCGCGCGCGCTTTGGCGCACGGACGCGCGTCGAGTTGGGCGTGGAGCTTGGCGTCGAACTGGGCGTCGAGTTTGGCCTCAGGCTGGGCTCCAGACCTGGCTCAACATTCTGCGGAGCCGGTCGCGGCTTCAAGATCGGCTCGGCGCAGCGAGCCCTCACCGCCTCATCGCTCAGAAATCGATCTACGGCTGTGGAGAGGCCCTTGATCTCGTTCCTGGGGTGCCCGCCATGACCACCGCCATGGAGCCCTTTCATCACGGGCTTGGGCTTGAAACACTCTGAAGGTAACGCAAATGTGCGGCCCTCCTGTTCCATAACCGTTTCCGTTACGCCGCATCGCACCCACAGGAGACGCCGAAGATCCACTCCGGCTGCCGAAGCTGCCGCCGGATCAAACGTGTTCGCAGCGTCGATCCACGCGCAGACCTTTTCTGCCGCCGTCACTCGCGCAAGGAACGACACAGCGAGCGACATGCGTCCTGAGCATGTTTCGCCAACCAGCTCCGTCATCGCACCTACCGGCAGGCCGCCATGCACCAGTTCGTCCAATGCGCCGATGCCCGTCGAAACAACCGGGCGCACCATACGCGCGGGCGGCGTCAGCGCGGACGGGAACTTGTGCGCCAGAGCGGATTCAATCTGGACCCGGATTGTGGAGCTGGCAAACATGATAGTCTTCGCCTTATCTTCGCCTAAATAGTGGGAGGATAGTCAAGCGCCGCTTGCACCGGTAATAGTGCATGCCTCTCTAGAAGACTCATTCTGATAGGTTTATGTGGGAAGAAATCCCCGGCAGGCTTGCCTGCTGGGGTAGAGACTCGGGGTCCCCGGCAGGCTTGCCTGCTGGGGTAGAGACTCGGAGTGGAAGGAACGCGCCGCCGCACACCCCTCCGGGATACCCAGCAACAGACAAATGGCTACAGAAGAGTCTGCCCTATGGGACCGGCTTTGCACCAAAGCGCCAAAACGCCCAAACCTACGCAGCCTCTGGCCTCTACGTGCGCCTCCACCGGCACATGTGCACCCGCTGGATAACCTCTTCGTCCAAAAAGAAATCGCCCCATCCAAGGGGCGATCTCTTGCATCCAGTCCGGAGCTAACTCAACAAACCGGCGTCAACTGTTGATAATCTCCACACCACGCCAGAAGGCAACATGGTGCTTCACCGTCTTGGCTGCGCTCTTCGGGTTCGGGTAATACCAGGCAGCATCGGGGTTTTCCTGACCATCTACCAAAACGGTATAGTACCGCGCCATTCCCTTCCACGGACAGTTGGAACTTGTGGAACTCGGGCGAAGAAATGTCCTGTTTACTGTCTCTTCGGGGAAGTAGATGTTACCTTCAATGGTCTCAACTTTATCGCTTTCAGCCAGCGTCTGTCCGTTCCAAATCGCTTTCGCCATATGTTATGCCCTTCCCAATTGTTTCAATCAGTTGGAGCGGCCAGATGTACCGGAAGTGAAGAACCCGGATAATCATCCCAACCGCAGTACGAGCTATGCGCCTTCCCTATATATATCACGAACCTACCGGAAATGGGAAGTCCTGGAGTCGATTCCTCCGAAAGATCATAGAACTCCGCTGCCTACCTCCCGATTTTCACCGGCTAACCGCTTCAGCGATGGTGGCTAGCTCGGGCCCAGGCAGAGCTACGCCACCGCCTCCACCACCGCTCGCGTCTTCTCCGGGTCGGGCCGTCGGCGTTCGACCCCTCCATCCGCAGCCTGGGCAGGCTTTGGCTTCGGCGGGCCGATCTTCTTCTGGTAGCTGCACTTCTTCCCCTCGGAGGCTTGCTCCTGCTCGCCCTTGCGCAGCCGACGCTTGGGTAGAGCCTCCCGATTGTTCGGGCAAATCAGGTAGGTTCCTTCACCATTGGCATACTCCACCAGATAGGCCGCTCCGCACTTGGGGCAGGGCTGATTCACCAGCTTCTGATTGCTGGTAAAGTCGCACTTCGGATACCGCGTGCACCCATAGAAGGTGTCGCCACGCCGGTTCTTGCGCACCGCTAGCTCACCCCCACACTTGGGGCAGGGCACATCCAACAGCTCCTGCTTCACATACTTGCACTTCGGATAGCCGGAACACGCAATGAACTCCCCATACTGACCATTCCGCTGCAGTAGCGGCTTTCCGCACTTCGGGCAAGCCTCCTCCAACACCACCGGAGGCTTTGTCTGTACCTTCTGAGTCAACTTCCGAATCGTCTTGCACGGCGGATCCTCGCTGTACCCGGGGCAGGCCATAAACGGTCCCCACGGTCCATTGCGCAGCACCATCGTTCGTCCGCAGTTGTCGCAAAACTCCTCTTCCTGCTCCGTCTCCTGCGCTCCGGGAGAGCTCAGATCCGGCTTGGACGCAAAGTTCTCCTTGGTAAAGTCACAGCTCACCGGTTCCACCACCAGCTTTTTACCCTGGCCGGCCGCCGCCTGCAACGCCTCCATCAGCCCCGCCCGGTCTTCCACCCTCCTGCTTGACACAGCCACATCCTCATTCATCGCCTTCACCACCATCGGAAAGGCAAACGCCGCCAGCACCTTCTTCACCGCCGCCTTGGGATCCTTCTTCAGCGTTCCCTGCGCCACGGTCACCGGCTTGGCCTTGGTAAAGTTGGAGCAGGAGTAAAAGCTCCCAAACTTGCCCCACTTCAGAATCAGCGGAGCCCCGCACTTCTCGCATCGCTCCTCGGTCGGCTTCTCCCAGGCCTTGATGTCTTCCATCTCGGTCTCGGCTACCTTCAACTCCTCTTCAAAGTGCGCGTAAAAGCCCTTCAGCAGATCCGTCCACCGCTCCGTACCCTCTTCAACCGCATCCAGCTCCGTCTCCAACTGCGCCGTATACCCGGTCTCGAAGATATACGGGAAGTTCTTCACCAGCAGCTCGGTCACCACAATGCCGATCTCGGTAGGCACCAGCCGCTGCGCAATCTTCTTGACATAATCCCGCTCCTGGATCGTGTTGATGATCGAGGCATAGGTCGAAGGGCGGCCAATTCCCTTTTCCTCCAACGTCTTCACCAGGCTGGCCTCATTGAATCGCGGCGGCGGCTGGGTAAACTTCTGTTGCGGATCCAGCCGCACCCTCTCCAGGCTCTGCCCGTCTTTCAACGCCGGCAGCCGCCGGTCCACGGAGCCTTCCTCGGCGGTCGCATCCTTGGCGCTCTCCGCCGCCTCGTCATCCGCAGCCTCCCCAGCCTCCGCGGCGGCGCGCGCCGCCTTGGCCCGCTTCGCCTCTTCCTCAAATCGTAGCCAGCCATCGAACTTCAACACGCTTCCGGTCGTCCGAAAGTTGAATACCGACTTGGCCTTGGCCTCGATCTCCACCGTCGTCTGGTCGAACACCGCGGGGGTCATCTGGCTGGTGACTGCGCGTTCCCAGATGAGCTTGTAAAGCCGGTACTGCTCCTCGGAGAGGTATCGCCGCACCTCATCCGGCACAAAGCCCACATTGGTCGGGCGAATCGCCTCATGCGCCTCCTGCGCATCCTTCTTGCTCTTATACGTATTCGGCTTCTCGGGCAGATACTTGTCACCAAACTTCTTCCCCACCCACTCGCGAATCTCCTTCACCGCATCCGCGCTCATATTCGTCGAGTCGGTTCGCATGTAGGTAATCAAGCCTACCGTGCCTTCACGGCCCAGCTCGATGCCCTCGTACAACCGTTGCGCCACGCCCATCGTGCGCCGCACGTTGAACCCCAGCCGTCCCGCCGCCTGCTGCTGCAACTGGCTCGTGGTAAACGGAGCCCGCGGATTCTGCCGCCGCTCCTTCTTCTCGATCGACCGCACCTTCCACACAGCGCGTTCCAGTTGCTCCATCACCTCATCCACTGCGCCCTTATCCGGCAGCGCATTGGACAGAAAGACCTCTTTGCCATCCGCATCCGTTCCATTGGACACTCGAATCGGCAACCCCTGCACGCCCACCATCCGCGCGGTAAACTCCTGCCCACCCTTCTGCGGCGTCAGCACCGCATCGATGTTCCAGTACTCCACGGTCTGAAAGGCGTTGATCTCATGCTCGCGCTCCACAATCAGCCGCAACGCAACCGTCTGCACGCGCCCCGCGCTCAAACCGCGCTTCACCTTGTCCCACAGCAAAGGAGAGATCTGATACCCCACCAGCCGATCCAGCACCCGCCGGGTCTGCTGCGCGTCCACCAGGTTTTCATCGACATCGCGCGTGTGCTCAAAGGCCGCCTTCACCGCCTTCTTGGTAATCTCATTGAACGTCACCCGGCGCAACTTCTTCTTGTCCCTCATCGCCGGCAGCAACTGCATCTTCAGGTGTGCGGCGATCGCCTCGCCCTCCCGGTCCGGGTCGGCGGCCAGAAACACAGACTCACTCTTTGCAGCCAGCTTCTTCAGCCGGTCCACCACCTTCTCTTTCCCCGGAGACACGATCAGCGTCGGCTTAAAGGTCCGATGCTTTAGCTCCACCCCAATATCATTCTTGGGCAGATCCATGATGTGCCCAATCGAGGCCTCCACCACGTAGTCACCGCCCAGATACTTCGCAATCGTCTTCGCCTTCGCCGGCGACTCAACGATCACCAGATTCTTTGCCATACGACACACCCATCCAGAGATCCGGGCCGTAGCCCCACCTCCGCTTCCAACTCCTTTGCAACCTATCACGTTTTGCCGAGTTCAAGTCAAACGACTCGCGGAAATCTATCGGCCTGCGACAAAACTAACCCGTCTCATTGGACGCTCCAGCATCCCCTTTGGACCACGCGCCCTTCCATCGGTCACCACCAAATCCCCCCGTCGAAGCTCTGACTCTCAACCTTACACCAAGCCGTCCGTTCTAGAAGCAGCGCACGTAATTCTTCCCTGGCAACTGTTTGACGCGGCCACTCAGCTCCAGCTCAAACAACGCTGTAAAAACCTCTCCAGAGACCATCTTGCTCTCCAACCGCTCCATCAACTCATCCAGTTGCAGCCCCTCATCCTGGCGCAACTGCTCCAGCACCGTTCGTTCGTGTTCGCTCATGGGAGCAGCGCCGGGAGACTCGCTAAACAAGGATGCACCCAGGCGCCGTTTGGATTCACCTCCAGATCCCTGCGCTTGCAACCGATCCTCCAGTTGCAGCCTCACCTGGCTGGGCAAATCCTCCCAAACATCCTCCCATGTCGCGGTTAACTTCGCGCCCTGTTTGATCAGCGTATTCGGCCCCCATGCATTCTTGCTGGTCACGTTGCCCGGCACCGCATAGACGTCGCGTCCCTGGTCCAGAGCGCAGCGCGCCGTAATCCGCGTGCCGGAGTACTCCCCCGCCTCCACCACCAGCACGCCCACGCTCATCCCGCTCAGGGTACGGTTGCGTATGGGGAAGTTCTGCGGAGCCGGAAAAGTTCCCAGCGGAAACTCGCTCACAATCGCTCCGCCCTTGGCCACAATCTCCTCGGCCAGCCTCTTGTTCTCCTTGGGATAGATCACATCGATCCCCGTTCCCCAAACGGCAACCGTCGCTCCTCCTGCGTCCAGTGCTCCCTTGTGGGCGCAGGTGTCCACGCCCCGCGCCATGCCGCTCAGCACCACCAAACCTCGCAGGGCCAGATCGCGGCTCAGCTTCTCGGCCATCCCCGCTCCATACGGAGACGGCTGCCGCGTCCCCACCACCGCAATCCCAGCCTGGTTCAACAACTTCAGGTCGCCCCGCACCCAAAGCACCGTCGGCGGATCAAAAATCTCCAGCAACCCCGCCGGATACTCCTCATCGTCCAGCGTCAACCACCTGGCCTCCTGCTTTCCCGTTCGCTCGGCCTCTTCCACCGCCGCCGCCCGCGCCCGGCCATCAAAGCAGAACTGAGCCGCTTCCGCCGGCATCCCCAAACTCTCCAACTCCGTCAAGGACGCGGTAAACAGCCGCTCGGCCGCGCCCAGCCGCCGCACCGCCCGCGCCGAGCGCGTCGGCCCCATCCCCGGGGCCAGCGTCAGCGCCAGCCATGCCAGCCGCGCCTCCGCAGCGCGCGTCGCTTCTGTGCGCGCTTCTTCGGAGCGCGCCTCTTCTAAATCAGACCGTCCCACCGCACCCTCCACTCCGTTGCTCTCCTCGCTCATCCCTTCCGTCATCCCGCATACCTCTCCGCTGCGTCGTGATCGCATCCTATACCATCCGTGCGAAGATCGCAGTGCCACAGGCCTCCTGTCCCGAGCCCTCCGGCCATCTCCAACCATCTACAATTTCATTGTGCCGCTACGCGTCTCCACCATCGCCTTTCTGAACCCTGCTCCGCTGCTCTACAATTTTGAACACGAACCCACAGCCACCCTCCTCCGGGAGCACTACCATGTCCACTACACCTCACCGGCCGTCTGCGCCGCGGAGCTTCACTCCGGGTCCGCGGATCTGGGCCTCATCCCCATCGCCGCCCTCACTCCCTCGCTGGCCGTCGTGCCCGGCTGCACCATCGCCTCCCGCGACGAAGTTCGCAGCATCCTTCTGCTGGTCAAGAACCCCTCGGGCCTGCCTGTCTCGAAGGCTCTGGAGCGGGTCAAAACGGTCGCAGCCGATAACGCCAGCCGCAGCTCGGCGGCTTATACGCAGATCCTCTTCCAGCACTTCCACCACACCCACCCCAAATTCCTGAACCTCCCCGCAGACCCCACCGCCATGCTCGCCGCCGCCGACGCCGCCCTCCTCATCGGCGACCCGGCCCTCCTGGCCCGCGAGCGCCATGCAGCCATCGAAGCCGCCGCTGGCGCGCCCCTGCTCTGGCTCGACGTCGCCCATCTCTGGCGTCAGCTCACCGGCCTTCCCTGGGTCGCCGCCGTCTGGGCCCTGCGCCCGGACTCCCTTTCACCCGCCGGCCTCTCGCCCCAGCAGCTCATCGACGATCTCACCGCCAGCCGCGACGCCGGCCTGGCTCACACCGAGCAACTGGTCGAGGAGTGGACCCCGCGCCTGGCCATCTCTCCAGAGACCATCCGCACCTATCTCCGCCATAACATCCACTACACCCTGGACCCGGATTGCCTTCGCGCCATCGAACTCTTCCGCACCCTGGCCGCCAGAATCGGCTTGCTTCCACCGCTGACCGTGCAGACCCTGGAAGCCTTCGCCTAAAGAGCCGGGCAGCCTTCGCGTAAAGCGGTAGCCTTCGTGTAAAGCGTAGACCGGTTCGTGGCGCCGGAGCGCGCGGACCACCCGGAGCCTGACGTGGCGACAAAAAATCCGAATCCAAATCCAAATCCAAATCCCGTACAGCGTGTCGTCGGCATCGACTGGTCCGGAAGGGCAGATGCAGCCGGTCAGCGCCGCCACATCTGGGCGGGAGTCTGGACCGCGGATGCCGGCAACCGAGCAAAGGTTCTTCTGCAGGCCGGGAGAACGCGATCTGAGGTCGCAGAATGGCTCGTGGAGCTGGCCCGGCAAACCCCGAGGATGGTGGTAGGCTTCGACTTCTGCTTCAGCTTTCCCGCCTGGTTCGTGCGCGATGAGCACGGAGCCGCGAACGCTCCTGACTTCTGGCGTCGCGTCGTCGATCAGGGTTGGGTGGAGCGTTGGCTGGCCCCTGACGCCTCTGACCCCCGTTTCTGGGGAAGAGCAACCGCTACGGGCGGAGCCAAGCGGCCGCAGGAGTTCTCTGGAGAAAACCTCTATCGCATGCTGCGAGCCACGGATATCGACTGCAAGCTTGCCGCGAAGATTCCCGAGGCCGAACGGCAGGCCAGGGTTCGGGGAATCACTCCCAAGAGCGTCTTTCAGGTAGGCGGCGCGGGGAGCGTGGGTACGGCTTCCCTGCGCGGGTTTCCGGTGCTGCTCCATCTGCGCAAGGCTGGCTTCCGGATATGGCCCTTTGACCGCCCGGCGCTCGCAGGCTCTCACCCTCGTCCCTTGGTCGTGGAGATGTACACCCGCCTGAACACCGGCGCGGTACGCAAATCCAACCCTCACGCGCGGGCAGAGTATCTGCGTGCGCGGCGCAACTCCAGCGCCATCTACGCCGGCCTTTCGCGGAGCGTCCTCCGCGCAGCTTTGGCCAGCGAGGATGCCTTTGACGCTCTGGTCAGCACCCTGGTGATGGCCGAACGGAGCCACGCGTTTCCCCACCTGCCCCAACCCATGGATCCGCTGCATAGGATCGAGGGCTGGACCTGGGTGCCGTGATCTGAAGCTACAGGCGCTTGCCTGGGGGCTCTACGCTCCTTCTTCACTCTCTCCGTCATGTCGCTCATCCACATCGACCTCCTGCACCTCGGCTCCCCACTGGCGCAGCACCTTCCACACGGCCTGCGAGGAAAACCCTGCTCCCAGCAGCCGCCGGACGGCGCGCGCCGTCGCCTTCTCGTCCTCCGGCTTCTTCATCCGCTTCCGCGCAACATACTCTTTTGCCAGCGCTACCTCATCCACCTCGGCGTAAGCCGCCTCCAGCGCCGTGCTGGCCAGCTCCTGCGGAACTCCCTGCTGCATCAAGCCCTGGGCCACCCTCCGCCGCCCAAATCTCTCATTCTCCTTGCGTAGCCTGGTGTAATCGGCTGCAAACCGCTCGTCGCTCAGGTAGCGCAGATCCTTCAGCTTCTGCAGAATGGCATCTACGGCAGCCACGCCTGCCTCTCCGGTTTCGGCGCGCTCCATCATCTTCCGCCGCAGATCCCGCTCGCTCCTCATCTTGGAGCTCAGCGAGCGCAGCGCATACTCCATCAACCCAGCCTCATCCAGTGGAGATCGCGCCGCCCCACGCCGTCCCGCCATTCTCTTACCTCCCGCTCCCTCACCCGATTCTGCACGCCCCCGGAAAGGACGGTCTCCTCCCCGGGGACCTTCCCTGCTCTTGTCTTCCGGGCAGATCCTCAGCAACGTCTGACGACCCCAGGCTGATAGCTGATATTAGAGCAGCATTCCCAAAGACAGGTCTCCCGCAGCGAGCTCGCACCCACCTCCTCCGCAGGAACGTGTCCCCGTGTAGGCGAGCGTCCACATGACGCCGTCACACGAACGGCTGAAGCAGCGCTCTCTCCGCCATCTCACCCATCCCATCGAAGACCGGGAACAACTCTGCCCTATACTGCGTACATCTCAGTGGAAAAAGGCGGCCAACGTCATGAAGCTCTTCCTCTTCCTCATCTTGCTGGTTCTCTGCTGGCCGGCTGCTCTGCTGGCGCTGATTCTTTATCCCATCGTATGGCTTTTGCTTCTTCCCTTCCGGCTCATCGGCGTGGTTGTGGGCGGCGTCTTCGCGCTGATCGCCGCTCTCTTCACCCTCCCGGCGCGCGCCCTGCGATCCCTCTAGCAATCCAAACCGCCCACCCGTCGGCCCGCCCTCGCAGAGCATCCTTCCCTCCCCGCTCCTTCGCTTCGTCTCATCCCCTTCCAGCGCAGTGCGCTAAACTGAAGGTCCATGGTGAATGACAAACTGCAAATAGTCCCGCTCGGCGGCCTCGGCGAGTTCGGCATGAACTGCCTTGCTCTCCAATTCGGCGACGACATCCTGGTCATCGATGCCGGTCTGATGTTCCCTGAAGAGGAGCTGCTGGGGGTAGACATCGTCGTCCCTGACATCAGCTACCTCGTCGAGAACCGCAGTAAGGTCCGGGGCATCGTTCTGACCCACGGGCATGAAGACCACATCGGCGGCCTGCCCTGGATCCTCTCGGAGCTGAACGTTCCCGTCTACGGCACGGAATTCACCCTGGCCTACGTGGAAGACAAACTGGAAGAGCACCGTCTGCTGGACGACGCCGAGCTCACCGAGATTCTTCCCGGACGGCGCTTCAACCTCGGCGTCTTCAGCATCCTGCCCATCCGCGTCACCCACTCCCTGGTCGATTGCGTCTCCCTTGCCATCCATACCCCGGTCGGCATCGTCCTTCACACCGGCGACTTCAAAATCGATCTCTCCTCCCCGGACGGCCATCCCTTCGATCTTCAAGCCTTCGCGGACCTCGGCAAGCAGAACGTTCTCTGCCTCCTGCAAGACTCCACCAACGTCGATCGCAGCGGCTTCACGCCCGGCGAAAAAGCCGTGATTCCGCGTCTGGATGACATCTTCGGAGCGGCCAAAAAGCGGATCTTCTTCTCCTGCTTTTCCTCCTCCATCCATCGCATCCGCATCGCCATGGATCTGGCGCACAAGCACGGACGCAAGATCGCACTGATCGGCCGCTCCATTGACAACTCCACCGAGATCGCTCAGGATCTCGGCTACATCGATCCTCCGGCCGGACTGATCATCCCTGCCAACCAGATCAAAGACACCCCCGCCAACAAGCTGTGCGTGCTCATCTCCGGCACCCAGGGTGAGCCCATGAGCGCGCTTTCGCGGGCGGCTGTCGATAACCACCGCTTTGCCAAGATCGAGCCGGGCGACACGGTTCTGCTCAGCTCCCGCATCATCCCCGGCAACGAAAAGGGCATCTACCGCGTCATCGACCACCTGGAGCGCCGCGATGCTCGCGTCATCTACGACGACGGCTCCAACGGCCTCATCCACGTCTCCGGCCACGGCTCCCAGGAGGAGCTACGGCTGATGATCAACCTCGTGCGCCCCCGCTTCTTCGTCCCCATCCACGGAGACTACAGGCACCTCAAGCGCCACGCCGAACTCGCCGCTCAGACCGGCATCCCGGAGAAGGTGATCCTGCTGGAAGATGGCGACATCCTCAGCCTGGACGGCCAGCATGCGCAAAAGACCGGCAAGATCACCACCGGCCGCGTCTGCATAGATAACAACTCCACCGCCGACGTGGTCGAGGACACCGTCATCCGCGACCGCAAGCATCTGGGAGAGGACGGCGTCTTCCTCCCTATCATCGCCATCAATAAGCGCACCGGGCAGGTGGAAGGCGCGCCGGAGATCACCACGCGCGGCTTTGCCGCCGACGATCCCGAACTCCTGCGGAACGCCCGAGACGTTGTCGCGCGCAGCCTGGAACTCTCCAGCGAAGAGGAGCGCCGCGACTACGGCGTCATGAAAGACAAGATCCGCGGAGACCTCAAGCGCTTTCTGCAAAAAAACGCCAACCGCCGCCCCCTCATCATGCCCATCATCCTGGAACTTTAGCAGATTGAAGAGCTTTAGCAGCTTCCGGAGCCCCGGGGGGGGACTGCGGAAGCTGCAGGATCTCCAGACGCATCCTCTTCGCGCTGAACCTGTCGAGCCGCCCCCGCAAATCCACCTTGCCCGCTGCGACGCCCGCGTCACCCCAGGCCGGCCTCACGCCGCCCACAACCCTCACCCAACAAGAGCGGCGGCCCTGTTGGCCGCCGCTCTCTTGCACCTTGCTTCCTGAACCCTACCCGGCGATCAATGCGCCATCTGTTGCGTGTACTGCTGCTGTAGCGTCTGCATACTGGACGCAAACGTACTCATGCGGCTATGCACAATCTGCATCACTCCGTCTCGCACCTGCGACGCATGATTCAGCATCGCCTGTCCCGCCGGCGACTTGTAAAACGCGAGCATTCCGTCCAGTTGTGACTCCGTGTATGTATTCATATACAGCCTGACGTACGCAGGCTCAAGCTGCGCCCACCCAAACGACTGGTTCATCACCTGCTGAGCGTTGTTAATAAACTTCTGCTCGATCGCCTTCTTCGCCGGCGTCATCGGTTGATTCCCTTCGCCATTTTGCGCCGTCATCTGAATATGCTGCCGCATGGCCTGCATCATGTCGTCCAGATTGCGGTCCATGCGCATCACCGCAAACAGCTCCTTCACCTTGGCCTCCTTGGACGCCTCATCGGCACGCGCCTTGGGCGGAGCCAGCGCCAGCACCATCATCAGTGCACCCGTCAGTATCCCAATCCATCGCTTCATCTCTTTATGGTTCCTCTCTCTCAACCTCTTCTACTATCTTCTCTGATTCCAGAGGCCTTCTGGCAAAATAATACAAACTGAACGCCAGTGCGGCGAAGCTGATCACACTCACCCAGTCTTTGTACAACGGATTGCCGGCGGAAAACTGCGGGACCATCTTGCCCGTAGCCGCCTCATACAGGTTCAGGCAAACTCCCAGCAGACCCATAATCCCGCCCGCGGCAATCAATCCAGAAGCGAAGAGACTGCCGGAAGAGATCTCACTCTGCTCCTGGGAGGCGGACGCTTCACCGCTCTTTGCCGCAGCCCTATCCACCATCCATCGCACCACGCCGCCGCAGAAGATCGCCAGCGTGGTTCCAATGGAGAGATAGGCTCCCACGGCAAAGGTAAGCGAGCGCACCCCGAGCAACTCTATGCCGATCACCAGAGCCACGCCCAGCAATACCAGGCTCCACGGCAACCGCCGGCTCAGGATTCCATTGATCACGGTGGCCATCAGCCGGCCCTGCGGAGCCGCCGCCTTCTCGCTGCCAATCCCCTGAATCCACTGCACCTCAATCTTTCCCGCCGCCGGATCGTAGAGGTACTTTCCATCCTCCAGCGTGGAGGACCCAATCGCATTCAACACAAGATAGCGATTCGCGTCGCTCAACTCCTCCCGCGTTCCCGTCGATCCTCCCGCCTGCGGCGGCATCTGTACCATCACCCGGCTGCGCTTGAAGTACCCCTGGTTTGACACCCCCTCGGGAAGCGAATCAATCGAGATCGCCATCCCTGTCGGTAGTTCCTTGAAGCTCTCCAGCCCTCGATTCATGGCGTTCAGCGTCATCCCAATCGAGAACACCGACACAATCACCCCCACCATCACCGCCACCTGCTGCTTCCACGGCGTAGCCCCAATCAGAAACCCTGTCTTCAGATCCTGGCTGGTGTCTCCGGCGTTGGATGAGGCAATGCACACCGCTCCACCAATGGTGATCGCCAGGGCGCCAAAGGCTGGCGCGGTCCATCCCTTCACCAGGAAGATCGCCGATACGGCCATCAGCGTTGCAATCGTCATCCCGCTCACCGGGTTCGCGCTTGAACCCATAATGCCCACAATCCGGGAGGAGACGGTGACAAACAGAAATCCAAATACAACCACCAGCAGAGCGGCCGAAAGGTTCGCCAGCCAACCGACCTCCGCTCCCGGAATCGGCTTGAACTCCAGAAACAAGAACATCAGCAGCACCAGCACCAGGCTTCCGCCCACCACTACGGTCATGGACAGGTCGTCTTCGGTGCGCAGTGGACGGCTCCCGTCTCTCCTCTGCGCACCCTGGGCAGACCCCATCTTTGCAAAGCCGGAGCGAAGCGCTTTCACGATCGTGGGCATGGTTCGCAGCAGGGTAATCAGGCCGCTGGCGGCTACTGCTCCCGCGCCCATGGGCCGCACATAGGTAGCCCAAAGGTCACCGGGGCTCATCTGTGCAATGGGGACCACCCCTGGGTACAACGGCGCGGCCAGGTGTTTGCCAAAGAACATGATTGCGGGCATCAGCACCAGCCAGCTAAACACGCCCCCGGCCAGCATCACCGCAGCCACCCGCGCTCCAATGATGTAGCCCACGCCGAGATACTCCGGGGTCACATCGGCGCGAATCGCCGCGCCCTTCAGGATCTGCGCCCCGTGCGGATCAAAGTCTGGCGACCAGTTCGGCGTGGCTGGAAACAGCCGGAGCAGGCTCTCATTCTGGAAGAGCGTATAGAGCCCTCCCAGACCCAGCCCCAGGAAGACCCGGCTGGCAAAGGATCCGCCTCGTTCGCCGGCCTGCAAGACGTCCGCGCAGGCCGTTCCCTCCGGATAGGTGAGCACGCCGTGCTCCTCGACGATCAACTCCCTGCGCAGCGGAATCATGAACAGCACACCCAGCCAGCCGCCGAAGAGGGCCAGCGCAAAGATCCGCGAGCTCTCCAGATCAAACCCCAGGAAGATGAGCGCCGGAAGAGTAAAGATGACGCCGGAGGCGATCGACTGGCCTGCGTTGCCCGTCGTCTGCACAATGTTGTTCTCCAGAATCGACGCCCGGCCAAAGGCTCTGAGGATGGAGATCGACAACACGGCGATGGGGATGCTCGCGGCTACGGTGAGGCCGGCACGCAGGCCCACATATACGGTGACCGCGCCAAAGATAACGCCAAAGATGGAGCCGAGCAGCAACGCCCGCAGCGACAACTCCTTTCTGTCTTCACTGGCTGGAACAAAGGGGCGAAAGGTGGTCGGCTCAGGCATCGTGCGGGTCTCCTTCAAAGCGTTGCATTTGCGCCCATTAAAACGGTCCTGGCCCTCGGCAAGCCATCCCGTCGGAGATCGGGGACATTAGGCCGCAAAAATGGAACCTCGCAGCAAATGGCCGAGAGGGGAATGACATCTCGGAGCAGATCTCCACTGAGCTCGGGGCCAACCTTCAAGCGAGGGCGCATGGTACGTCTGACTCATTCTAGACCGGTCGATAAACCCGGGTGGAGCGCACGGCGCAAGGCGTTCGCCGAGCCATCTCGAAACCTAAATTGCGGTCGGGGCGGGAAACAGACGAGGAACCGTGCGGGCAAGCGTGAGACCCCTCGTTCCAGCCCGCGCGCTTGCCGTCGGGCCAAGGCGCGGTTCACGAGCCGGAGGAGACGGGCCGACGGCTGGCGACTAGGTACATGGCTCAAAAGCGCCACTTTTGCGTAGCGTGTTTGCGGCGGTGGAAACTCAACCGCGGCGGCGCCAGAATATAAGCCGTGTCGCCGGCCTTAGGCGGTTACGGCACTGTCGCCGGCCGAAATGAACCGAAGAAGATCCTTTCCCAATTCGGCCACGAAATAGTGACGATCCGCTCCCGCAGTGCCTGGGCCGCCGCCGAAACCGGTATAACGCTGTTCCACCAAAATTCCGAGGCTGGCTAGGCGAGAGAACCGAGCGATCTCAGCGGCGGTGTAGCCTGGCGGCGACGCGGGGGAGAAGGCGGCGTTCACCACGGCCTCCAGAGCGAGCCAGACCAAGCGATTGGGCAAATAGCTCTCACGTTCGGCGTCCTCATTCGCTCTCACGTTCGGCGTCCTCATTCGCTTGATGGACTAAAACCCTAACGGGCTCCGAGATGGGCATTCGGACCTCTTCAAAAATGACATGCCGACTTTCGCCCACCGACGACTTCGGATTTCGACCGTCGCCGTGGGTGCCAACCCACGCGTTACCCATCTCTCACGCTCGGCACCTCCCTCGGAGACCAGCACAGCGCGCGATGGCTAACCTCGATGCCCCAGCCTTGCCAGAGCCAGCATGGTCTCCGCCCCGCGCGGCGGACATCAGCGCCGCTCTCTAGCCGGCGATACGCATTGTGCGTCCGTGGCGAGCCACAATCGAGAGACGCTCCTCGCCCAGGATCTTCCGCACCTGGCCGCGGGCATGGCTGGCCCACGGCCCGGTCGGGTCCAGCCTGCAGTACGCCATCCAGTGCTTCAGCGCCTTGCGCGGCTCCAGGATTCGCTCATAGGCCAGCGCCAGATTGTAGTGCGCGTCCGCATACTGAGGAACCAGCTCCAGCGCCCGCTGATAGGCCTCAATCGCCTCATCCATGCGCTGCTGCTCATCCAGTACATTGCCCAGATCGAAGTGCGCCAGCGCATACTCCGGATCCGCCTGCACCGCCTGGCGGTAGCGCCGCTCCGCCGCGGCAAACTCGCGCTCGTTATAAAGGATGGTCCCAAGATTGATTGCGGAGGCCGCATGCTCCGGCTGAACCTCCAGAATCGTCTCGTAGATGTTCTTCGCCTCTTCCATCCGGCCCGGAATCTCCTCCAGGCGGACAGCGCGTAAAAACATCTCCTGCAGGTCCGGGCTGGATGCGCCCGGCTCCGCATTCGTCCTTTGCACCACGGCCAGGCCGCTGCGCTGGGCTAGCTCAAAATCAAAGGCCATCTGGCGCGTCATGGGGTCCACCAGAGCGCCCCATTGCCGGAACGCTACCCGCGAACCCTGCAGCACGGCGACAGACTCCAGCAGCGGATTCCGCATCCCTGAAACTCTCTGCATCGCATCCACAGACTGCCGTATGCTGCGCACCGAGATCCGCGTTGCCGCCAGGTCGCGCAGCTTCCGTAACTGCACCAGCTCATCAAAGGAGTAGTTTTCCGTGGAAGCAATTAACCCCGCCCTCTCCCAGGAGGCAAGCTTGCGGGCGGGCACTCTGAGAATACGCAGGACATCTTTACGACAGTATTGGCTCACGGCGCTCATCTCACGGACTTGGCGTCAATCGCTGCCACTCGATATGGCATGCCCTAGGGCGAGTATCCGTCGCGGCCCGGCATCGATCAAGGCTTTTCCATGTGGATTTCATGAAATCAGTGGATAACGGAACCAAATCTGATTCATAGCAGCGCATACACCTCGCTCGCCTTGCCGCCAAACACTCCTTCAATCTCTTCCGCACCAAATCCAGCGAAGTACTCCTGCAAAACCTCCCACCACCGCGAGTAGCTCGCAGCCACCAGACACACCGGCCAGTCCGAGCCCGCCATCAAGCGTCCCGTCCCAAAGGCCTCCACGCACACGTCCAGATATGGCCGCAGACCCTCCGCCGTCCAGTGCCTCCAATCGGCCTCTGTCACCATCCCAGAGACCTTGCAGGTCACGTTCTCCCTCTTCGCCAGCTCCCGCAGATTGGTCCTCCATGGTTCAAGCTCACCGGCTGCAATCTTCGGCTTGGCCGCATGGTCCAGCACAAATCTCTGCCGCGGATGCGCATCCACAAACCGAATCGCCTCCCGGAGCTGATTCTCATAGATCAGCAGGTCGTAGCTCAGGTTCCGCTCGGTAAGCTGCCGCACTCCGCGGCGGAATCGC
>DAHXNO010000202.1 GCA_027365345.1 Granulicella sp. | reverse complement strand
GATCTCCGGCTTCTGCATCGACTCGCCCGCCTCAATCAGCCCGGCAAAGTGCAGCACGCCGTCCGGTTGGAGTTCGCGAAGAAGACCCTCGACACGAGGCCGGTCGGCGACGTCCGCCTGGATAAATTGGATGCCGGGCGGAACCTGGGAGCGTTTGCTGTGGCAAAGATTGTCAAGAACGGTTACGCTGTGGCCCGCCTCAAGCAGGGTTGTTGCTACGGCTCCGCCGACATAACCGGCTCCGCCAGTCACCAGAACGTTCATTGCATCTCCTTGTTGCACAGGAATGGGGTCACGGAGGTGATGTTGCGCCGGAAGCTGAGGCCGCAATGGCTTCGCGAATGCGCTCTGCGGCAGACTCCGGGGTAATGTCGCGCTGCGGCGACCCGAGCAGCTCAAAGCCCACCATGAACTTTCGCACCGTGGCCGAGCGCAGCAGCGGAGGATAGAAGTGCAGGTGCAGCAGCCACTCCGGATGCGGTTCTCCATCGGCCGGCGCAGGATGCAGTCCCATGGAGTAAGGGAAGGGGGTATTGAAGACCTGGTTGTAACCGCGGGTGACCCGCTGGAGGATCTCTGCCAGCCCATCGCGCTGCGCCGGGGTAAGATCTTCGACGCGGGCAGCCTGTTGCCGCGGCAGGAGCAGCAACTCAAAGGGCCAGGTGGCCCAGAAGGGAACCAGCGCCGCCCAGGTCTCATTTTGAGCGACCACTCGCTCGCCCTCGGCAACCTCCATCGCCAGATAGGCAGAGAGCAGTTGCTCTTGATGGTCCTGGAGATAGGCAAGCTGCGCAGAGAGCTCCAGCGCCGGGTCGTTGGGAATATGTTCGGTGGCCCAAATCTGGCCGTGGGGGTGTGGATTGCTGGAGCCCATCATGGCTCCGCGGTTCTCGAAGATCTGTACGTACTGGATGCGAGGGTCCGCACTAAGTTCCTTTGCCTGGTCTGCCCACATCTCCACCACGCGGCGGATGGCGGGGATCTCCATGGTGGCCAGAGTAAGGTCGTGGCGGGGATCAAAGCACAGCACGCGGCAGATGCCGTACTCCGTCTGGGCGCGGAGCAGGCCACTGTGGTTCAAGTCAAAGGCAGCCTCGGGCGAGTCTGTTTTGAGCGCTGCAAAGTCGTTTTCAAACACGTACACGCTGGTGTACTCGGGCGTCCGGTGGCCACCGGCGCGGGTGTTGCCCGGGCACAGATAGCAGGTGGGATCGTAGGTTGGCGAGTTGGTCTGTGCGGGGTCTTCGGTCTGGCCCTGCCAGGGCCGGGCCGTGCGGTGCGGTGACACCAGCACCCACTCCCGCTTCAGCGGATTCCAACGGCGATGGGGCGACTGCAAAAAGATCTGGTTCATTGCGCTCCTGCCGGGGCGGCTGGGCTACCGGCCACTGCGCCCAGCATCTCCGCATTGCATCGCCAGGCTCCATCGGCTGCCTCGCAGAGGTAGGTCTCCGCGGTTCTGTGGAACTTTTGCTGGTAGGCAGCCTTCAGCGCGCTGCGGAACGCCTCGGCATCCCCACGCCGAACCAGATTTACCGTGCAGCCGCCGAACCCTCCACCGGTTAAGCGTGCACCAAAACAGCCGGGGAGGGCGGTAGCCGTCTCCACTAAAAAGTCGGTTTCATCGCAACTGCATTGGAAGTCATCACGCTGGCTGATATGGCTGCCCAGCATCAGCTTGCCGAAGGCTACGGGATCACCGGCATTCATGGCGTCTTTGGCTGCGCGTACCCGCGCGTTCTCTGTGATGATGTGACGGCAGCGGCGGAAGGCGGCAGCGGAGATCTGGGGGCGGACAGCCTCCAGTTGTTCCAGCGTGGCGTCGCCCAGGTCGCGAATGCCAAAGCGGTTCACCAGAACCGCCTGGCCCTGCTCGGACTCACGTCTGCGTATTCCATACTCGCCGGTAGCTACAGAGTGCTTGACCATGGAGTTGCAGATCACAATCTGGGTCTCTCCCAGACCGCCCTTCTTCATGGGTAGATCTTCATAAGCCAGCGTACGGGTGTCCAGAAGCAGCGCGTGTCCTGCCCGGGCGGCGACAATGACGAACTGGTCCATAATGCCGCAGGGGGAGCCGACGTAGTCGTTCTCCGCGCGTCGGCACAGCACGGCGAGATCCTCAATGGTCAAAGCCTCTCGTGCAATCGCCAGCATCGCCATAGCGCTGGCTACCTCGACGGACGCTGACGAACTCAGGCCCGCGGACAGCGGGACGTTCCCGCTCAGGTGCAGATCAAACGGCGGCGGCTCCTTGCCCAGACTCTGCAGTTCGCGAAGCACCCCAACCGGGTAATCGCTCCACTCCCCGCGCGCAGCCGAGCGATCGGCGCGGTCCACCGACAGGGTTTCCGGGAACAGTTCACTATCAAAGCTGTAAAGTCCATCGTCCCGCTGCCGGATGGTTGCATGGGTAAAGAAGGGAATCGCCATGGGCAGCACCAGGCCTCCGCTGTAATCGGTGTGTTCCCCAAGCAGGTTTACGCGTGCTGGCGCAACGCATTCCACGCCGCTACGCCGCGGCGCCTCCGAGGCGTTTGTCTTGCAAAAGTTGTCAGCGGGCAACGGCGTTCTCTCCGCATTCCATGATACCCGTAGTCTGAAAGCGTGTACATCTACAGCGCTTCCAGAAGTTGGGATCCATGCGTGCAGGTGCAGCGTGGGGCGGAGAAGAGTCGGTTTTGGAGGTTCAGACAGCAGGATGAGCCGAAACGATGGTGGTATGGCGGATGCCAGGATAACAGGAAATGAGGAAAGCAATATCCAGAGGTGACGAAGAAGCGTACAGGAGGATTTTGGGGGCTAAGTTGTCTGCGGCCGCACGGAAGGGGGGACGACACGCCGGCCAATGTGACGCAGCGGTTGGATTGACCGCGACCGGAGCGAGGGCTGGAAGAGCGAGGGCTGGAAGAAGCAGTGGCAGAAGGCCGCAGCGGCAGTTTTCGGGGGGGCGAAGGTTGAGAGCAGTCGAAGTTGGATGGGACGCGGATGCGGGCCAAGGCGGGTGAGATGGCAAGTGGGGAGATGGGATGGCGGACGGCTCCCAAGGGGTGTTTTGAGAACACAGCATGCCCGGCTCCACTCGTCTATACTTAGGGTTATAGGCGGTCTGGTGCATGCATTCTGAGCCGTTTTACGACCCGGCAAAGTCTTATCTGGACAACTTCGAGCACGGCCCCTTTGGCCTCTTCGCCAACACCTCCCCTTCTTTTCCGGCTACTCCACCCCGGCGCCAGTTCCTGGGCCAACCCGTGTTTGCACCCTTCGGTATCCCCGCCGGGCCGCTGATCAACGGCAAGTTTGTGAAGGCGGCGCTGGATATGGGGTTCGATATTCCGGTGTACAAGACAGTGCGAACGCGGCGGCAGGCCTGCCATCCGTGGCCGAACGTACTGGGGGTAAGGGTGACGGGAGATCTGAAGCCCGGGCAGACGCTGGTTGCCGGCACCGATTACAGCGAACCGCTTTCGATTACGAACTCCTTCGGCGTGCCCTCCTTCGACCCGGACTTCTGGCAGCCGGATATGGCAGAGGCTGCCGCCTACGCGCGCCCCGGCCAGGTGGTGGTTGGCAGCTTCCAGGCTACGCTGCCGGAGAACGGTAACTCCGCCGCATACCTTCAGGACTTCCGTCTGGGCGCGCGGCTGGTGAAGGAGACTGGCGTCAAGGTGATTGAGGTGAACCTGAGCTGCCCGAACGAGGGTACCGCCCATCTGCTCTGCTTCGATATCGCGCGATCGCGGCAGGTGGTGGAGGCGATCAAGGAGGAGATTGGCAGCCTGCCGTTGGTCATCAAGCTGGCCTACTACCAGAACCATGCCAAGTTGCGGGAGTTTCTCAATGAGGTCGGCGGCGCTGTCGACGGCATCGCCTCGATCAACACCATCGCCGCTGAGGTGCGCGATGCTTCCGGCCGGCAGGCGCTCCCCGGGGAGGGGCGGCTGCGCAGCGGAGTCTGCGGGAGCGCGGTGAAGTGGGCAGGCTTGGAGATGGCCTCCACGTTGGCCCGGCTGCGCGCAGAGTTGGGAATGAAGTTTGCGATTCTTGGCGTGGGCGGGGCAGGAACTCCGGAAGCCTTCGATGAGTACCGGCGGGCCGGAGCCGACGTGGTGATGTCCGCAACGGCGGCCATGTGGAATCCCAGGCTTGCACAGCAGATCAAGGAGCATGCGCATGAGCTATGAACGCCGCAGCCGCGAGATAGCCGACGCGCTGTTAGCCATTCAGGGCGTGGGATTTCGCCCCACGGCGCCGATCACCTTCAAGTCTGGCATTCAGTCGCCGGTGTACTGCGATAATCGGCGGTTTCCATTCTGGCCGGAGCAGTGGGCCAAGGTGATCGCCGGCTTTCAGGCGCTCATCGCCGAACAGGAGATCCCGGTGGATGTTGTCGGAGGCGTGGAGGCTGCGGGAATCCCACATAGCGCGGCGCTGGGATTCGCCATGCGCAAGCCCTCCGTCTTTATTCGCAAGGAGCCCAAGGAACACGGAACCAAACGGCGTGTGGAGGGTGGCGACGTCACCGGCCGACGCGTGCTTCTCGTAGAAGACCTTGTCACCACCGGAGGCAGCAGCATGGCGGCTATTGAGGCGCTGCGCGCTGAAGGCGCGACGGTGAAGGATTGTCTGGCGATCATCAGCTACGATCTTCCCGAGGCGCTGGAGGTATTTGCCCAGGGTGACGTGCGGTTGCATACAACGACAACCTTCCCAGTGGTTCTGGAGTGTGCAGTGGAGCAGGGAGTGATTACGGAGGCGGATGCTGCGATTGTGCGCGACTGGCTGCGCGAACCGCGTTCATGGGCAAGACGGCAGGGGATCGCATTGGGCCAATGAAGCGGGCGATGGAAAAGTTCGAGCAGCGAGCACACGCGGTGAACTCCCTACTCTGCGTGGGGCTCGATCCGGAGTTGGAGCGTATACCATCCCGGTTTCGCAGCCAGCCCCATCCCTTCTTCGCCTTCAATCGCTGGATCATTGAGCAGACTCACCCCTACGCTGCTGCCTATAAACCGAACATGGCATTCTTTGAGGCGCGTGGAGTGGAGGGCCTCCGCGAACTCCACCTGACCATGGAGTATCTACGCCAGGAACATCCAGACATCTTTACTATCTGCGATGCCAAGCGCGGCGATATTGGCAACACCAATCGCGGCTATGCGGCTTCCATCTTCGATGCCATGGGTTTTGACGCCGTCACCCTTCACCCGTACCTGGGCAGAGAGGCGCTGCTTCCGTTTCTGGAGCGGGAGGATAAAGTCAGCATCGTGCTCTGCCGGACCTCGAACCCCGGAGCCGGTGAGTTGCAGGATCTCAACTGCAATGGAGCGCCGCTGTGGGAGACGGTCGCCCGGCAGGTCGCTGCGGAATGGAACTTCGCGAGCAACTGCATGCTGGTGGTGGGGGCTACCTACCCGGAGGAGATGCGGAGGATTCGTGAGATTGCGCCGGAGATCCCCTTCCTTGTGCCGGGCGTGGGAGCCCAGGGCGGGGACGTGGCGGCCGTGGTGGCTGCGGGCTTGCGCGGCGTGGGATTGGCCGGGCGAGCCCTTGATGCTGCGCCAGCCGACGACTCTGCGTCGGCCTTACGCCCGAAGCCGGCCGGGCTGCTGATCAACAGTTCGCGAGGGATCCTGTTCGCCGCTCAGCCGGATATGGCCGCGAGCAGCCTTCGGGATGAGATCAACGCTGCGCGAGAGGCCGTGAGCCAAGCGAAGCAGGGAGGGACTCATGCTGCGTCTTGAGGGTAGAGTGGCCAACCACGACGGGGAGTTCGAGGCTGCCATCGAGATTGATGAGAAGACAGGATTAATCGAGCGTGTGGGACGGCCGGCGGGGAAGAGCGATCTGGATCTGAGCGGGCAGATCATCTTTCCGGGCTTCGGCGATATACACATTCACGCCCGTGAAGACGCCAGCCAGTCGCAGGTGTACAAGGAGGATTTCGCCACCACCTCAGCGGCGTCGATTCATGGGGGCGTGACCCATGTGGCGGATATGCCGAACAATCCCATAGCGCCGGTGGATGAGGAGCGCTATGCGGAGAAGCGAAAGCTTACGGCCGGCTCGGCGGTATATGTGACGCTCTATGCGGGGATCGGCCCGGACACCCACCCGCTGAAGCGGCATGTGCCCTACAAGGCGTTCATGGGGCCATCGGTGGGAGACCTGTTCTTCTCCTCGCAGCAACAGCTCGAAGAGGTCATCTCCCGATACCGTGGCCGCAATGTAAGCTTCCATTGCGAAGATCCGGAGATCTTGCAGGAGAGCCGCGGGGAGCCGACCCACGAGCAGCGGCGCCCGGCGCGGGCAGAGATTACAGCGACAGAGTTTGCCCTGTACCTTATCGAAAAGTACGATTTGATGGGCAAGCTATGCCACTACTCCACGAAGGGTGGGCTGCAGAAGATCGCCGCGGCCAGAGCGCGTGGGGTGAAGGTGACTGCGGAGGCGACACCGCATCATCTCTTCTTTGACGATTCGATGCTGACGGATGAGAACCGGCTGTGGTTGCAGATGAATCCTCCACTGCGCGGGCCGGAGGACCGGCTGGCGCTGATTGAGGCGCTACGCGAGGGACTGGTGGATTATGTGGCCACGGACCATGCTCCGCATACCGTGGAAGAGAAGCTGCGAGGGGTGAGCGGGGTTCCGCATCTGGACACCTATGGGGCCTTTGCTACCTGGTTGATGGCCGAGCATGGTTTCTCGGCAGCGCAGATCGCCAGGGTCTGTGCATGGAATCCAGGCCGTTTCGTGAACGAGTTTCTGCCCTTCAGCATGGGGAAAGGATACGGTGTGATTGCGCCCGGGTACGTCGGTTCGCTCACCATCCTCAATCCAGATGCGCCCTTTGTGGTGCAGCGCGCGGCGATGAAGACCAAATGCGGCTGGAGCCCGTTTGAGGGTTATACGTTGCCCGGCCGCGTCACCTATACCGTCTTGCAAGGCAAGGTTTACCCAGCAGATTGAGGGAGAGTCCTTCCATGGAAAAGCTCAAGCACGTGATCAGCTCCAGGCAGTTCAAGGATCCTGGATTCTTGCTGTGGTTGTTCGACCTGGCGCATCAGATGGAGCGCGACGATGTCTTTCGTGCCTTGACCGATCCTCTGCGCGGTCGAATTCTTGCCACGCTCTTCTTTGAGCCGAGTACGCGCACCCGATTCTCCTTTGAGTCAGCGATGCAGAAGCTGGGGGGTGGCGTGCTCACCTCAGAGAACGCCAAGGCCAACTCCTCGGCCACCAAAGGCGAGACCATCAGTGATACCGTGCGCATCGTCAGCGGGTATGCCGATGCGATCGTGATCCGGCACTATGAGCCGGGAACAGCGGAGGCTGCGGCCAGAATCTCCCCGGTGCCCATCATCAACGCAGGCGACGGGGTAGGCGAGCATCCCACCCAGGCCCTGGCGGACATGTATACCATCAAGCAGGAGCTGGGACGCCTGAGCGGTTTGCGCGTGGCTTTAGTGGGCGATTTGCTGAATGGAAGAACCATCCACTCCCTGCTGCCGCTGCTCTGCCTCTATCCTGGCGTCACTATCGATCTGATCTCGCCGGCGCAGTTGCGTCTTCCGCCTCTGTATCGGGATTTCCTGGCGGAAAAGGGAGTTGCCTTCCAGGAAGTGGAGAGGTTGGATGGCGTGATCGAGCAGGCGGACGTGGCCTATATCACGCGGGTCCAGAGCGAGCGGTTCGTCTCTAAGCTGGAGTATGAGGCGGTGAAGGACGTCTATGTGATCGATGCCGAGATGGCCAACCGGTTGAAGCCCGAGGCGATCATCATGCACCCCTTGCCGCGGGTGAATGAGATCTCCCCGGAGGTAGACGCGAACGTGCGGGCAGCCTACTTCAAGCAGGCCAAGAACAGCCTGTACATCCGCATGGCGCTGTTGAAACACCTGCTGGCGTAGCAGTCCATCCGCATGGAACGTGGTTGAGCCATGCAGCGCCATACCGAGCGGAAGATCAACGGAGACTCGAGCGGGAATTGTGCAGGTTCACTGCTCTGGCGTTGCAACGATCGTGATCTTCCAGCAGAACTCGAGACGTTACTCTTTGCTGCGCTTCTTCAGCGTGATGTCGAGCCGCTTGATCTTCTGGTTCAGCGTGGAAAGAGGAATTCTGAAGTACTCAGACGCCTCGGTCTGGTTCCAGTTGCAACGCTCCAGCCGATCGGAGATGATGCGCCGTTCGATGTCTTCCATCACATCGAAGAGCGATGCGTCCGGCTTTTGCTCCAGAAGCGCGGTGGAGAAGGTGTTGCCGCGCAATTGAGACGGCAGCAGGTCTGGCGTCAGCATGGGGCCGTTGGCCAGCACCACGCCCCGTTCCATGGAGTTCTCCAGCTCGCGCACATTTCCTGGCCAGTCGTAGTCCATCATGAGCCGCAGCGACTCCGGCGCCAGCACGGGTGGCGTAAAGCCATTCTCCTCGGCGTAAAACTTCAAGTAGTGGTTGGCCAGCAGGGGAATATCCTCCTTGCGGCTGCGCAGGGGAGGCAACTCCAGCGAGATCACGTTCAACCGGTAGAAGAGATCTTCGCGGAAGCGGCCCTCCTTTACCGCCTGCTCCAGATTGACGTTCGTCGCGGCAAGAATACGGATGTCCACCTGAATCTCCTTCGTGCCGCCCACATGCATAAAGCGGCGATCCTGCAAAACACGAAGAATCTTGGCCTGCATGTCTATGCGCATCGTGCCAATCTCATCCAGAAACAGCGTCCCTCCGTCGGCCACCTCGAAGAGTCCCTTCTTGGCTGCCACCGCTGAAGTAAAAGCTCCACGCTCATGGCCAAACAACGTAGACTCCAACAGGTCCGACGGCACGGCTCCCGTGTTCACCGGAATAAAGGGCTTGTCGCGCCGCGGGGAGTGGGCGTGGATCGCCTTGGCGATTAACTCTTTCCCCGTGCCGCTTTCTCCCTGAATCAACACCGTGGAGCGGCTGGGAGCCACCTGCGCTACAAGATCGAACAACCGCAGCATCAACTCGCTCTTGCCCACGATGTTTTCAAAGGAGACCCTCTGCTTGAGCGTGCGCTTGAGGTAGACCACCTCCTGCTCGGCGCGATTCTTGCCGATCGCGACCCGAATGTCCGCCAACAGCTTTTCATTGTCCCAGGGCTTCTGGACGAAATTGGAAGCGCCGGCCCGGATCGCGTCCACTACGTTCCCCACCGTCCCGTATGCGGTAATCATGATCACCGGCAACTCCGGCACCCGCGCGTGAATCTGCGGCAGCAAATCAATGCCGCTCTCTCCGGGCAATGCAAGGTCCAGAAGCATCAGGTCATACACGTTATGCGACAACTGTTCCAGCCCGGCAGCGCCATCCGCAGCAAGATCCACGCGGAATCCCTCCAGCGTCAGCAGGGTCTCAAGGGAGTCCCGAATCCCCGCCTCGTCGTCCACAATGAGGATCCTCTGTCCCGTGGCAGGAACGGCAAAGGCCGGTCTTTCAGCTTGATCGCTGAGGGAGGCTTCCGGATGTTCGCTTACGGCGGTTGAAAGATCACGCATGGCTGGTTCCTGCTGGCTTGATGTTGCTTCCCGATGGCTCAGGACTGCTCTAGACATGGACTACCGTTCCTTCTCCTGTTGCCGGCTGGCTCCCGAAGGGGTCATCGGCGGAATCTCCCGCTTGGCGCTCTGCGTAGGTTCTGGCTTGGGTTCTTGCCCCCGCCGCGTCCGCCGCGGGCAGTTCGAGCCGGAAGACCGTGCCTTCGCCAGGGGTGCTGCTCACCTCAATGGCGCCGGCGTGCTCCTGGATGATCCCATAGGTAACCGCCAATCCGAGCCCGGTCCCCTTCCGTTGTCCCTCTTTCGGATTGCTCTTGGTAGTGAAGAATGGGTCATAGATCTTGCGCAGAATCTCAGGCGACATACCCACCCCGTCGTCCTCCACGCGCAACTCCACTCCCTTTGCGGTCCTGGTGGTAAGGATGCGCACGCTGCCACTACCCTTTTCCAGCAGCGCATCCTTGGCGTTCAACACCAGATTCACCAACACTTGCTGCAGTTTCCCGCGGTTGCCGGAAACCAAGGGCAGGTCTTCGTCCAGGTCGATCGCGACCGCAACTCCTCCGGAACGCATCTGGTGTTCCAGCAGCAGCATCGTATCGCGCACCATCAAGTTGATATCCACACGACCAAAGTCCACACTGCCCATGCGTGAGAAGTTCAATAATCCATTCACAATCTCTGAGGCGCGGAACGTCTGCTGGGTAATCTTTTCCAGCACCGGCTGCAGCCGCGCATGGGTGGCCTCATCGGAGCGCAACTGCTTGCCCAGCATCTGCGCATAGCTGGAGATCACTGCCAGCGGGGTATTCACCTCATGGGCAACGCCGGCAGCCAGCAGGCCGATCGAAGAAAGCTTCTCGGTCTGCGTCAGTTGCGTCTCCATATTGATGCGGTCAGTGATGTCGTCCACAATCACGATTCTCCCCACAGCCTGAAAGTCGCGATTCAGCAGCGGCGCAATCGTAATGTTGGCAATCCTTGCCTCGCCGGAGGGCGTGGGCAATCGAAATTTGTACAGCGTGCTCACCCCCTGTTCTCCCCGCAACCGGTCGAACTCCTGCAGAAACTCGGCAGGGAACACCTGGTGCAGAGGCCGGCGCAGAGCCTCGCTCCTCGCTGTCGCGTACATCATCTCCATCCGGGCGTTCCAGCTCTCAATGCGGTCGTCCAGATCCACGGCGAAGACGCCGATATTGATCGACTCCACGATATTCTCATTGAAGTCGCGCAGCCGCTCAAAGTCCTGGATCTTCTGCTCCAGCCGCTGATAGAGCAGCGCATTCTGAATGGCGATGCCGATGTATCCCGCCAGCGATTCCAGCAACTCCATATCTTCACTGGAGAGAAAATCGCCGGATCCCGTCCTTCCCAGACCCAGGACCGCAATCGTGCTGTGCCCCGCGCCCTCATGCCTTGCAGCCCGGCAGGGAACGTAGTAGTTCAGATCCAGTGCAGCCGCCGTCTGGCGCTCTGCATCCGGCAGCCGCAGCATCGCGTTGGGCGTCTCAAAGAACAGATGGCTGCTGCTATCGCGCCGGTCAAAGTCCAGAAAGCCGAGTGCAAGCGAGTTTGCGTTCACCAGCGCCTGCGCAGAGAGCCCATGGGAGGCCGCCAGGCTAAACGTACGGCCTTTCCCATCCATCTCCTCCTTGGCCAGAAATACCGCCACGCGGGTTACCAGCAAAGTCTCCGGCAGGCGCTGGACTATCGAGTTCATCAGTGCGCTCAGGTCCGTCTGCGCATTCAGTTCGGTTCCAAACTCCACCAGCGTCTCTCGATAGTCGATGCTCTTCTGGTCGAAGACTCGATCGAGTTGCCCCTGGATCACCCGTTTCAGCGGATCGAATACCAGTCCGGTCACGATGACCGCGGCGATCAGTCCCACTTCGCCCAGATGCTCAAAGCGCTGATGCACAAACTCCGCGCTAAGCGCAATCACGCCGAAATAAATGCCCACCAGAGCCGCGGTAGCCAGGGTGTAGGAGGCGCCGCGCTTGAAGATCAGATCCACATCCATCAGCCGGTAGCGCACAATCGCCCAACTGAAGGTCAGCGGCAGCAGAATCAGCGAGAGCAGCGCCACTCGCGTCAAAGCGCTCGGCACATAATCGTCGAACAGGTAGGGAATCACGTACAGCGCCGTAAAGGGCACCACGGTCAGCGCCGTTCCGCGCGATAGCCACTTGAGTTGCTGGCGCTGCAGCGGTTGCTCTTCCTTCCGGTAGCGCACCCCGAAGACCACTCCGGCAAGAAGGTAGAACCCAGCCAGATAGATGTAGTTGAATTTGTTCAACCGCAACTGCAGTTGTCCGGTTGACTCCCAATAGGTGTACGACAGGTAGTGCAGTACCCCAAGAACCAGTCCCGGTACATAGAGCAACGGATACAAAAGCCTGTTTCGGCGCCGCGACGACTCTTCCGTAAAGCTGACAGCGAAGTGCAGAAACAGCGCCGGTTGCATCTCAGACGCAATAATGCTTCCGGTCAGAATCGTGATGTCCAACCCGTCCAGCACGCCTGTGTATCGGAAGGCATACAGAATGAAAGAGACCAGGCAGAAGACATAGAAATGGGTTGACTTGGGCGCGGTCCAGCGCCGGAAGAGAACAAAGAGCCCGATCGCCAGATAGACCAGGGCCAGCAGCCGTTCTACCTGAAAGTTGGTCCTGTCTAACGGCTCCAGATACACCCAGACCTGTAGCTCAACCGGCTTTGCGCGATCGCTGGCGCTGCGCAACAACGTGTACTTTACCTTCGACCAGACCCCGTTGACGTAGATCTGGCGGCTCAAGATCGAAAGCGTCGGCGTGGGCACATCGTTTACGGCGGTGAGAATGTCTCCCGTCCGCACCCCCGCCCTGTAGGCCGCCGAATCCGGCGGCGCCAGATACGCGCGCAGTCCTCCCGCAGCCTCAATCCAGTGCGCGCCGTCGGTCGCGGGAGTATAGCTGCTCTCCTGCTCCACGTTCGCAATTGCCAATCCCAGGGCCGCGAGAGTAAAAATCGCCAGCACAATCGCCAGGAGCCGGGTTTGAGCGCCGCTTTTCACGCGGAAGGTACCATCTTTCAAAAGTTAACTTGTACTCATGCAAGCCATCAGCCAAAGCTAGCGGTCTTGTAAAACCCCGCATTTCCGAAAAGAATCAAGGAAGTCGGCCAACTTCAAGGCGTTTGTATGCACTTAATCATAGGTATATACGCATTTCAGAATAGCCGTGTTCCGTCTCAACTATAGATTTGGACGGATGAACTTCCGGATCGCCAGGAACCTCCACCCTGATTCTTTCTTCACCGGCCTCTCCCGCAAGGATTCCCACCAGCCCCGGATCAGAGCACCCACCTATGCTCCGGCGCAGACAATCCAAGCTGGCCTCACGGGTCATTGCCAGCCGCGTTCCTCCTCACAAGACACCACCCAGCCCACTGACACGCTTTTGGATCAATTGATTGGACTCGGCTTGGACCTCCAAACAGCATCCTCGCCGAAATGGCTCGCTTCGTCCTCTCCTGCGGAATGTTAATTCGACCGTTCGATCGCACCCGCGCTGTCCATGGTCACGTATTCTTAACAATTGGTGCTGCAAGCACAGGATGCAGCGCCTCTGGTTTTGCCAGGCCATGTCTTTGGCCCAATGCGAATTGCAGCCGGTCCGGCCTTGGCGACCTTATTGTAATAGTTTGATTTCAAATGGCCTTACGCTAACTTTTGTGGCGCAATCTGCTGCTTGCATGGGAAACGATGATGGAACGACGCCAGATTCGCGTGGAGGGCCTGCACCTCTCCTACCTCGAACGGGGTAGGGCAGCCAAGGATCAGCCCTCGCTCGTCCTTCTCCACGGCCTTATGGGCTGTGCGGAGACGTTTGTCCCTCTGGTCGAGCATCTGCGTCCCGATCTGCACATCGTGGCCCTTGACCTTCCCGGCGCAGGCCAGTCGGAGCGTAGCCAGCGGATCGACCCTCGTTTGCCTGCAACGGCAAAGTGCGTTGCAGGTGTGCTTTCCGGGCTCAACCTTCACCGGCCCATCGTTCTGGGCCACTCCCATGGCGGAGCGGTTGCGCTTACCCTGGCAGCCAGTCGCCCCCATGCATTAAGCTCCCTGGTGCTGCTCTCGCCTGCCCACCCCTATTACGGTCAGAGCGATCCGGTGATCCGTTTCTATCTCTCCAAGCCGGGCGAACTCTTCGCCTACCTGATGCCCTGGCTTCCGGAGTGGCTGCAAATGATCGGCTTGCGGCGCATGGCCGGCCCGCACAGCGAGGATACCCCGGAGCGTCTTCGTCCCTACCGCAACAACCTGCGAACCCCCGGCACCATCCTGCATCTCTTGCGTCTGCTTCGCACCTGGGACAAGGACATGTCCGGCCTGCGCCGGCTGCTACGCCGTTCTCTGCAGACCCCCGCCCTCATCCTATGGGGTGAGTGCGATCGGGCCGTGCCGATCCATTCGGCGCCCAGGCTCTGCGCGCACCTTGCACACGCGCAGTTTGTAGCGCTGCGCGGAGTCGGCCATCGCCCCGCGGAAGAGGTTCCCGGCCAGGTGGCCGGGTACATCGACTCCTGGCTGGAGAAGGTAGACGCTCGCCTCTCCGTCCGCTACAGCAAAAATGTCTCAGCCAGCCAGGCTCGAACAGCCTCCGCCATCACGCCCAGCTTCGACTCCGGCGATTGAGACGGCCTTCCAGCGCGCAGGTCGGCGAAGAAGTGGTCAGCGCCCGCAACCCACACAATCTTTTTTGGCTCCGCAGCGTGCACCAGCGCGGACTCAAGCACTCCCTGTGGGCAGAACGCATCCTGATCCCCGCTCACAAACAGCTTGGGAACCGTGCCGCAGGCAGGCAGAAATCGATAGCTGTACTCTCTTCTGGGCGTCCTGCTCCCAACTCCAAAACTACTAGGCCCTCTGGCGCGCCCATCCGTCGGCGCCTCCTTGCGGGCAACCCCATCCTGTGTCTGCATGGCTGGCGAAACGTCGCTCTGCGGCTGTACCAACGGTAGACCCAGCGCAATCAGCCCATGCACCCGCTTATCCCCGCAGCAGGCGCGCAGGCCAACGTTGGCGCCAAAAGAGAAGCCGGCAAACAGTACCGGCCGTTCAAAGCTCGCACTCAACCAGTCCACGGCGGAGCGTACGTCATCCACCTCGCCAAACCCGTTGTCGTGCCGCCCCTGGCTCAGTCCTGTACCGCGAAAGTTGAAGCGCAACACCGGCAGCCCAAAGCTGGAAAACGCCTTCGCCACGTGATACACCACCTTGTGATGCATGGTGCCTCCGCTCGGCGGGTGAGGATGGGCCACCAGCGCCGTGAACGGCGCGTCCGCGCCGCCGGTATTCAGTATGGCTTCCAGCCGTCCGGCTGGTCCGTACAGGGAATCCACACTCTTGATGTGGGATCGAAACGGGTTGGAATCGCTCACCTATTCAGTGTAGGTCTTCTTCTCCACGGCGGAAGGTCTGGTTGTGTCCCCTCTGGTCGCGTCCCCTTCGGTTATCCTTGGCTCATGCCCATGGACCCCATACAGCTCACCAGGCAACTGGTCGATATTGACTCCACCACCTATCACGAGGCCGGCGTTGGCGAGTTTCTGTCCAGTTACCTGGCGCGGCAGGGCTATGCGGTGGAGCGCCAGGACGTTCCTCAGCCCGACCCGGCAATGAATCCCCAGGCTGGCTCGGGTCCGCGCTTCAACGTCTACGCCTCACCTCCGGGCGTCACGCCGGATCTGGTCTTCTCTTCCCACATGGACACCGTCCCACCCTTTCTTGGCCCCTGCCGGGAGGACGCGGAGCGCCTCTACGGCCGCGGCGCCTGCGACGCCAAAGGCATCATCGCCGCGCAGATTGCCGCCGCGGAAAGGCTCATCGCTGTCGGCAAGCGGATCGCTCTGCTCTACGTCGTCGGCGAGGAGCGTGACTCAGCCGGTGCGTTGGTTGCCAATCAGACGCCCAAGGGCTCTCGCTTCCTCATCAACGGAGAGCCCACCGAGAACCGTCTTGCCGTGGCCTCCAAGGGCTGCCTGCGCGTTGAACTCCAGGCGCACGGCAAAATGGCGCACTCAGCCTATCCGGAACTGGGCGACTCGGCCATCGACAAGCTGCTGGCCGTGCTTCACGATATCAAGAGCCTCCATCTGCCGGTCGTTGAAGGCATCGGAGACTGCACCCTCAACATCGGCGTCCTTCGCGGCGGGGTCGCTCCCAACGTCATTCCAGACAGCGCTGAAGCTCAGATCCTCATTCGCCTGGTCGGTCCTCCAGAAGAGATCGAGCAGGCAGTACTCCGCGCCGCCGCCGGCCGCTGTCAGGTACGCTTCACCCTCAAGCTACCCTACTTGCAGATGCGCGCCATCCCCGGCTTTGAAACCATGGTTGCTAAGTTCACCACAGACATTCCCTCGCTCACCGCCTGGGGAGAGCCCTTCCTGCTCGGCCCGGGCAGCATCCTGGTGGCCCACACTCCTGACGAGTACATCCGGAAGTCGGAGCTGCTGGGCAGCGTGGACCTTTACGTCAAGCTCGCCAACAGCCTGCTCGGCTAGCCTGGGGCTCAGCCGTTCCGCGGTTGCGGCAGAACCCCGCAACCTCCAACCTTCCTGGCAGTCGCTGTCTTAAACCCTTTCGGCACACTCGGTACCTTCCATCGACATGTTCTCCGCGCTACGCATGGCCTTCGTCTTTGCCCTCTTCGGTGTGCCGTCCGCTATCGTTGGCATCCCCATCTCGCTTCTGCGCGGCAACATCCGCACCATGTATCGCTGGGCCATGTTCACCATGCGCGTCGGCATCCGTGCGGCTGGCATTCGGGTTCGCATCCTGGGAGTGGAAAACATTCCGCCAGGGGAGTCCTGCATCTTCCTCAGCAATCACGTCTCGAACCTTGATCCGCCCATCCTTCTGCCCGCCATTCCCGGCATGTGCAGCGTCTTCCTCAAGAAGTCTTTGATGAAGATCCCGCTCATCGGCACGGCCATGCGCCTGGGCAAGTACATTCCGGTGTCGCGCGGCCACTCGCGCCTGGAGGCGGAACGGAGCGTAGCTCTTGCCGGCGAAGCGCTGCGCAGTGGCAATCACATCTTCATCTTTCCTGAGGGAACCCGTTCGCCGGACGGCAATCTCCTCCCCTTCAAAAAAGGAGCCTTCTTTCTGGCCGCTGATAGCAACGCTCCGGTGGTTCCCACCATCATCCAGGGCACGGCTGCCATGATGTGCAAAGGAAGCATGCAGGTCCATCCTGGCGTGGCCACGGTGCGCTTCCTGCCGCCAGTCCGTCCTCAGAACTTCAGCTCTCGCGAAGAAATGATGGAGACCGTCAGACTGGAGATGCAGTCCGCGCTCACCCAGGAGTGAGCGAGCTGTTCCGAGATCATTTACTTGATGATCGGCTGGTACCCATCGGCCAGCAGCCTCTGTTTGGCTGCATTCGCGTCCTGGAGGCTGCTGAAGGGGCCCACCTGGATATGGAAAAACTTATCCTGTGCCTCCGTATGCGCGCTTACCGGATACCCCTTGGCGCGCAGAGCGCTCACCAGCAGCTCAGCATCTTCCTGGTGAGAGACGGCGGCTACCTGCACCACGTATTGGCCCGTGGCCGCGGACGCTCCGGAAGCTGGTGCGGCCGCAGGGCCTCCGCCTCCCGGCGGAGCCGGGGTCGAATTGCTGTTCTTGGCTGGAACTGCCTCTTCGGCGCCCAGGTTAGGCTGCGTTGGCGCCGACGTCTCGCTGGCTGCTGCGCCCACTCCAGGGCCCGCAGTTGTTCCCGTATCGCTCGCCGCTGCCGGCGAACCCGCCGCCGGCTTGAAGCTGTTGAACATATCCGTCGCCGGCTGTGCGTCTTCATCGCTTGAGGTGCTAGCCTCCAGCCCCGCCTTGCTGCCGTGGCTACCCATTCTGTAGCCAAATCCGAAAAATGCTCCACACAGCAGCACCAATGCCAGAAAGATTCCCAGCAGCGTTCCGGTACTCAGCGTCAGTTCCCGCTCCGTCCGCCGCAGGTCCTCATCGTCTTGATCGTGCATTCGGGTCATTGCGTCAGGCTCCCGTCCCGTTGGGAATCATTCCAGAGGTCGTTATAGCAGAACCGGAACCGTTGCACCCCATCGCGCGCCTGTTTTGTCCTCTGCGCTCCACAGCAAGGCCGCCTCACAGAGCGTTTCGCCGCCGGTGCATCTCTTCTAGTTCAGATCTAGTAGCGAATATAGAAGCCGGCGGTTGGCTCGTAGGTGGTTGTATGCTGGAGCATCACCAGGTAATTTTGGCCAAAATCCGGAGCCAGATAAAACAACTGCCGAAATCCCAAGCGCAGGCCGAAGTGAGGACTCAGGCTCTTCTGCACCCCGGCCGAGTAGTAGTAGGTCATGCGCGCCTTCTCTTGCTCTTCCTCGCCACCCAGCGGCGTGGGTTTAAAGGCTGTTGTTCCAAGTCCCGCGGAAAAAATGGGTTGCAATCCGTCGATGGTGTACGGAATCTCCACCAGATAGCCAAGGGTGTACTCGCTCACATCGGCCTGTACTGGGTAGTCGGTGGTTCCAACCGGCAGGAAGCTTGTGACCGCGGGCCCTTCGAAGTTCTCGGTGAATCGCGAGTAACTGTAGTTGAACTCCAGTCCAAAGTAGGGCTTGGCAGGGAAGCGAACGGTCACCAGAGCGCCTAGGGTGCTGGAAGCAATCTCTGTCATGTTCTCACCCTGGTTCGGGGCGGAGAGTCCTGAGATGATGGTTCCACTCACGGTGTGGGTGAAGATGCCCGCGCCCTGGACCGAAAGGTCCAGCTTGTCGAGCTGTCGCTCCAATGGAGTGGGTGGAGGGGTCGTCTGTGCGGATGCACCCTTGGCGACGCTGGCAAACAGAAGAATAGCAAGAAGTGGAAACGCTTTACGAATCAAGTCGTGATGGCTCCGGGCGCCAGATGGCGCTCTGCTTTAGTCTAAACCCTTGTTGGTTCGGGCGCGGCGCGCGATTCGCGTAAGAATCGAGGTTCCAGCGCCCAGCGTCAAGCCGCATCCCACGGCGGTTGCGGTATGGATCCGGCCCGCGGCTGGAGCAAGCACCAGGTGGGCAAAACCCAGCACCAGGGCTAGCGTAGCAGCCAACGATACGGTCACCTGCAGCCGCCGCGCCAGGTCCAGCAGTAGCAACGCGATCGCAATCGCCACCAAACCCACCGCCGCAGGATTCAACTCCCATCTGGCCAGAGCCGCCACGCCCAGCAAAACACACAGCAATCCTGCGGAGCCGCTCACAATCCATCCCGGCCGGTTCAACTCCACATAGATCAGCACCACTCCCAGGGTCACCAGCACCAGAGCCGCGTCGCCAGACACATGCTGCATCGCATCAACCCAGAGATAGGTCATCGTATGCCTCCGCGGACGCTTACTGCTGCGCCGATGGAACCGTTTGTCCTTGTTGCTGCAGTACCATCCTCAGGGCGATCGCCTGGGAATCGTTGGGATCCAATTGCAGCGCCTGGGCAATATCTGCGGCGCAGGCAGCGAACTGTTTCTCTGCCATATCCAGCCGCGCCAGCACCAGAAGCGCTGTCGAATTCGGCTTCAAAATCAGCGAGGTCCGCGCCTCATCGCGGGCCTTGGCTTTATCCCCCGCGGCCTCCTGCAACTGCGCCATCCCTGCATGGGCGTCGGCGGAGTTTGGGTTGGCCGCCAGTGCGCTCTGGAACTGCTTCTCCGCCTCCGGCAGCAGCCCCTCGGAGAGATATTGGCGCCCGATCCGGGTGTACTCCACGGCCTGCTTATCGGCGGGCAGCAGTGCCATTCGCATGGCGCGCATCTGGTCCAACTGGAACTCCGCCTGCCGGAAGCTGGTCTCGGAGTAGTCTCTCTCAATCCTCTCCAGCGGACTGAACCCGCTATCGATCCACCCTGGCGCCTGATCGGACTGTTGGCCAGACCCCTGACCGGAACTCGCCACGGCCTGCTCTCCTGCTTCCTTGCCAGGCTTCGCTGCCGGGCCTCCCATATCCTCGGTCAGCCGCGTTCCTGGCGCCACCGTCTTCAACTCCGTTGCCAGTTCCTGGGCCTCCTGGTCGCCCGGCTTCAGCCGCAGTGCGTCCTGCACCTGGCTCTCTGCGTCTGCGGTGTCTCCGCGCCGGAACAGGCCGATAGCCATGTTGTAGTGGTAGTTCTCGTCAGAGGGGTTCAGGGCAGCAGCCTTCTGGAACAGTGCCACGCCGTCTTTGCCCTGCCGGCTCATCGCCACGGCCTCGTTGTTCACCACCTCCGGCAGGGGCAGCCGGCTAGCCACAAAGCCAAAAGCGGTCTGTGCCTTGGCATAGTTTGCAGAGTTGAACTCCGCCAATCCCAGATAGAAGTTGGCCTCCAGCGCAATCCGTTTGCTCTCCGGCACTTTGGCCAGCGTGGCCGCCGCGGCGTCAAAATCGCGCTGCGCATACTGCTCTTTGCCTAGCTCCAGCAGGGCTGCTGCGTAGTTGGGCTGGAGGGCAACCGCATCCTCAAGGCGCTTCAGCTTCTCCCCGTCCGTTGAGGCGTTGATCCCACGGATGTAGTCTTCAAACGCCGGCAGCGGCACCGCGCCGGGAGCCGCCAAAAAGGTCTGCTCGGAGACCGAAAACTGCGGATCCAGACTCCTCGCAACCTTCCACGCAATCTCGTTCTCCACCACAAAAAGGCTCATCAACGCAGCGGACGCCTCCAAGGGCTGCGAGAGTCGCAATTGATCGATGGACAGCACCCTGGCTTCGATCGAGATGCGGCTGTTGGCGGGGTTCTTCTCACCGCCTGCCACGGCTGTGCCTCCTGCGTCTGGCTGCACATCGTAGCTGCCCAGAATCACATAGTTCGCATCCAACTGCTGCGCAATGCGAATGGTTGTCGCGCGCGTGGGCCGAAAATCCGCCGGCAGTCCAAGATGCTCGTAGGCAAACACGCGGTCATCATGAGAGATCGTCAGGAACCCTGCCGAGTTCAGCCGTTTGTTCAGCGTATCCGGCAAAGAGTCGCCAATCCAGTTCACGGAGGCGTCTCCAGAGTGGTTGTCGAAGGGAAGCACCAGCACCACCCGTCCCCCGGGAGCCTCCAGGGGCTGGCCGGTCGTCTGCGCCACAACGGCGCGGCTGCACACGGCGATCGCCAAAACAGCAGGGAGGAGTAGGGCGAAGGCTTTCGGCACAGACCGCATCCCTTCGATTATAGGCGGTCGCATCCTGGCCGATACAGCCGGCAGCCGCACTCGGACCGGCAAGATCGATCGGCCCCGGCGCAGCGCTCCTCTTGCATCTCGTCCGTGCGCCCTTATCGTCTTGCAAACACCTCGCCCATGCGCCGAATCTGCGCTCCTGCTCCGCGCAGCTTCTCTTCCAGACGCTCATATCCGCGATCGATGTGGTACACCCGGTCCAGGATGCTCTCTCCATCGGCCACCAGCGCAGCCAGCACTAAAGCTGCGGAGGCGCGCAGGTCTGAGCACATCACCGCGGCCGACTGTAGCTTTGTACCTCCGCGCACCGTCGCCGTCCGGCCCTGCACCGTAATGTTCGCGCCCATCCGGTTCAACTCGCCAACATGCATAAACCGGTTCTCAAAGATGTTCTCCGTCACCACGGAGGTCCCACTGGCCTGCGTCATCAGGGCCATGAACTGTGCCTGCATGTCGGTCGGGAACCCCGGATACTCCTCGGTCGTGATGTCGCTGGCCAGCAGGGCGCCGCCAGAGTGGACGCGTACATTCTCCTTGCCTATCTCCAGCTTCACGCCGCACTGCTGCAGCTTTCCAAGCAGCGCTCCCAGGTGCTGGGGGTTGCAGCCATCCACATTCAGATCTCCGCCGGTAATGGCTCCGGCAATCACATAGGTTCCAGCCTCAATGCGGTCTGGGTTGATCCTGTGGCGTGCGCCGTGCAATCGCGCTACGCCTTTCACTCGGATCGTCGCTGTCCCCGCGCCATCGATCTTGGCCCCCATGGCATTCAGCAGAGCGGCCAGGTCTGTCACCTCCGGCTCGCGCGCGCAGTTCTCAAACAGCGACTCCCCGTCGGCCAGCGCCGCGGCCATCACCAGGTCTTCCGTGCCCGTCACCGTTATCTTGTCAAAGACGATGTGGGCGCCCTTCAATCGGCTTGCCCGCGCCTCCAGATACCCGTGCTCCTGCACAATGGTGGCGCCCATCGCCTCCAGGCCCTTGATGTGCAGATCGATCGGCCGTCCGCCGATGGCGCAGCCTCCCGGCATCGCGACCCGCGCCATCCCGGCGCGCGCAATCAGCGGTCCCAGCACCAGCGAACTGGCGCGCATGGTCTTCACAATCTCATACTTCGCTACCGGATCGCTCAGCACCGCGCAGCGGATCGAGGTCCGATGCTGCGCCCGGCCGTATCCCAACTCGACTTCCGCGCCCATGGATTCCAACAGCTTACGTTCGGTCTCAATGTCCCGCACCTGCGGGATGTTCTCCAGAATCACCTCATCTTCAGTCAGAATCGCTGCCGCCATGCAGGGCAACGCGGAGTTCTTTGCCCCGGAGATCTTGATCGCGCCTAGCAGCGGGTTGCCCCCGCGAATCACAAACTTGTCCATCGTTCCAGTGTAGATGCAGGGCTTCCCGCCAAGCCGCGCCGCGCATCAGGAAATTGCCCGCGGCGAGCCACACAGCCTCCCGCCTTGGCGCTCCCAGCGGAGTAGCCCTCCTGCCGCCTGTCTCCCCGCAGGCGCAGTGTGGCCTTATCCGCAGGGGACGGCCCTCCCGGCATCTCACAGCCAGGTCATCCACCGGACGCAAGAGGAATCCAGCTTGGTTATCGCGAGAATCGACGCATCGATCTCAATCCCTCAAGGCAGGCAAATCCCCAACCCAGGGCAGTCTTCAGGGCCTAACGCAACCGCTTCATCACAGTTCCAGCCGCGAATCCTCAATGGCCAGGCGGACGTTCCCATCCGACTTCTGCAGACGCCGCACGGCATCCATCTTATCCACGTTGGCCTTCAACATCACCACCGCGATCGGAATGGACTTTCCCGCCGCCTTGATGGTTCGAATCGCGGTCTCGCGGTCGATCCCACACACCTTCATCAGCACCCGGATGCCGCGCTCCACCAGCTTGGCGTTCTTCATGTGGACGTTCACCATCAGGTTGTCGTACACATACCCCAGCCGCGTCATCGCGCCGGTTGTAATCATGTTCAGAATCATCTTCTGCGCGGTGGAAGCCTTCATGCGCGTGGAGCCGGAGAGGACCTCCGGCCCTACCTCCGCGCAGATTGAGATATCGGCCACTCTAGAGAGATTCGAGTTGGGATTGCAGGTCACCGCGACTGTCTTGGCTCCGCAGGTCCGGGCATACTCTGTTGCCCCTACCACGTAAGGGGTGCGTCCGGAGGCCGAAACCCCGATCACAACGTCCTTGCGTGTGGGCCGCCGGCGTGCAATGTCGCGCTGCCCCAGCTCCGGCTGGTCTTCATTCACATCAGAGGCGCTGGCCAGCGCCTTTGGTCCCCCCGCCATCAGGTATTGCACCTGCTGTGGAGCCGTGGAAAAGGTCGGCGGGCACTCAGAGGCATCCAGCGCGCAGATCCTTCCACTGGAGCCTGCGCCCACATAGATCAAGCGTCCGCCATCTCGCAGGGAGCGCGCTACTGTATCGATCACCGCGGCAATCTCAGGAAGCGCCCGCTTTACCGCCGCCGCAACTCTCCCGTCTTCGTGATTAATAATTCTGGCAATTTCGATTGCGGATTTTGTATCCAGCCCTTCCGACGCCTCATTCTGCCGCTCTGTGGAAAGGTTATCGAGATCACTCCCCGGTTCGGCCACTGTCTGGCCGTTCGGGGATGAAGGCATGGTCATCGTAGCCATAGAATCTCCATCTTTAGTGTAGCGCATCATCTTCAGATATGCAGTTTTGGTCACACCCCCGGAATCCCATCACCAACCCCGCTCGCGGTCTTTGCTGCGTTCTGCGGTGCGCTCTGTTGTGTGTTCTGCTTTGCGTTCTGTAGCGCCCTCCAACCGCGCTATCCCGCCGCGTTTCAGGCGGTAAGCTCCCATCGCGCCTGCAACTCTCTCCCTGGAATCAGCCTGCCGCCTCGCGCTGCCGCGTCTATGTTGGTTGCAACTCCTCCATCGATGTTTACCCTCTGCTTGCGGTTCAAAAGATCCCTGGCGCGGCCCCTCGGGTCCGGCGTTGATGGTCTTTGCTGATACTCTTCTGATCTAGAGTGATTTACGTCTTCTGATCTTCGTGAGGGGATGAACCATACATGACAACAGTCTCCCGCTGCACTGCCTGCCTTGCTCTCCTCTTCGCCGCGTTGTCTCCGCCGGCTCCGAGCGCCGCTGCCCAGTCTGCGCAAATCCCTGCCGCTTCATCGTCTGGCCCGGCTGCCTCTCTGCAACAAAGAATCCAGCAGATGGCCGATACGCGCGCCCAGGCTGGACTCGGCCATGTCGCTCTCTACGCCATCCAGCTCAACACCCTCAAGACGATAGGAATCGGCTCCAACCTCCCCGTCCCAACCGCCTCGGTCATCAAGCTCAGCATTCTGTATCACGCCATGGTCCAGATCCGGCAGGGCAAAGCGCGCTGGGATGAGCCCATCACCCTGCACCCCCACCAGGCCGTCAACGGTTCTGGAATCCTCATGTTTCTGGATACCCCCGTCACCCTCACCCTCAAAGACGTGCTCACCCTGATGGTCATCGTCAGTGACAACACAGCCACCAACCTGGCCATCGACCGCTTCGGCATCGACCCTGTCAACGCGCGTCTTCAGGCTCTGGGTCTGGACAACACGCATCTGTACAAAAAGGTGATGGTTCCCTCCAGCGCTCCCATGCCGGCCGATCAACCCAAATTCGGCCTCGGCAAGACCACCCCGCAAGAGATGGCCTATCTCATGGAGACCATCGGCCTCTGTCATCTTCACCAGATCGGTACGGCCGCTCATCCCGGCGACGCTCGCTTTGCCCCGGTGGACGGCGCGGATCGCGCCGTCTGCTCCGTCGCTCTGAATATGCTCAAGAACCAGTTCTACCGTGAGACCATTCCTCGCTATCTGGAGGCCGTTGACACCACCGAGAATGGAACCGCAATCGCCAGCAAGACCGGCTCGCTGGACGCCGTTCGCAACGATGTCGCCATCGTCATGGGCAAAACCGGTCCCATGGTCCTCTCCATCTTCACCTACGGCAACCGTGACCATGGCTGGACGGTGGACAATGAAGGCGAACTCACCATCGCAAGACTTGCCCGGACGATCGTCCAGGACTGGTCGCCCGCCGGCCTCGACGGAAAGTACCTGATCCCTGGCCTGGGGCTGCCCCCCTCCTCCACGGAGCCCTGCCCACCCGCGCCCTGAACCTGCTCCCCAACCCGGCTCCCGGAAACGGTTTCCTGAAGTAAATCCCGGATCGCTGATTTTCGTCTAATCTAAGAGTAAGAGGATGACGGTCGGCAATGGCCCGCACTTCGCCCAAGAGCCTCCAACGTGCCTGAAATGATCTCCAAGCCGACGCCACAGCAGCCCGCGGCTGACCAGGCGAACGTGGTCCCAGCCGGATCCAGCCACACGGAGAACCCGCAGGTTGGCAAACTTTCGCGCTCCGGTTCCTGGCCGCGCGATATTCTGGGCTCTCTGGCCATCTCTCTTTTCATCATCCTCTTCCTCTATCAGCCGGTTCGCGTGGAAGGCACCAGCATGCTGCCCCACCTCGAGGATCAGGACCGCCTCTTCATCAACAAGTTCGTCTATCACTTTGAATCCATCCAGCGCGGCGATGTCGTGGTTTTCCTCTACCCTCCCGACCACACCAAAAGCTACATCAAGCGCGTCATCGCACTCCCCGGCGACAAACTCCGCATCGACCGCGGCGCTGTATACCTGAACGGCCGCAAGCTCAAGGAAGGCTACGTGCCCGCTCGCTTCCGAGACGGCCGCTCCGTGGCGGCTATAACCATCCCCAAGGGAGAGTGCTGGGTGATGGGCGACCATCGCAACATCTCCAGCGACAGCCGCGACTTTGGACCTGTTCCCATCTCGCTGATCTACGGGAAGGCCGCCTTTGTCTACTGGCCGGTCGGCCAGGCTGGCGTGGTTCGCTAAGAGCCTGTTTCCTGTCTTCGGTGCCGTAGCCTTTGCCGCAGCCTTGGAAACGCCGACTGGATCATCTGCAAGGTTGCTTCTCAGTTCGCCTTCACCGATTTCCCTGGGCGGCGGAGCCTTTCCAGCCAACCGAGGATCGCCCCACGCGCGACAAGGGTCGGGCTGAAACTATCAAGGTCCATGGTCTCAAAATCGTCGCAGCCGACGGACCAGCGGCGCCGACCGGCTGCAAGGCTGCGGCGTCCACGTCCTGCCGGCAGCATCCACCCTTTGGAATTGGCAGCCCAAACACGCCGTCCTCATCAGCGCGGATCTCGCCTGCCTCTCGGCCGGCGGCAACGGCGCGGCCAAACTCGCAGGAAACAGCCCACCAGAAAATCACCGGCAGCACGTAGCCCTGCACCTCACTTGGCCGAGTGGTGAAGCCTTCTTGATTGATTGTGCCCGTGCTTTACCGCCTTCCTCCATTTTTTCTGCTGCTTTTTCTGGTGCTTCAAATAACTCTTCCTCGACTTCGCGGAGCTATGCGCCGGCTGTTGCACAGGCGTCCGAGTAGCCGGGGCTGCCGGAGTGGAAGCTGCAAACAACAGAGAGAGACATAGAATCCGAGCTGCCGTTTTCACCGCAATTCACCATGGACTAGGATCTTGGTGGCATTCTACAACTTGCGAGACGTTGCGAACCATAGAAGAAGCATCCTTTCGGCAGTCGGTCTGAGTTGTCCGTGGCGCGTCTCGTGTTGGCTAGCGGATAGCCGCTCGTGGCGAATGGCTGGTAGCCATTGCGTGCAGGCTAGCATTGGGGGAAAGGCTTGGGCTTGAACTTCGGAGAAAGATCGTTGCCAGATGGTCCGTATAGATGGGTCTCCAGTTCGGCAAGAACGGCAGCACATGCGCCATGGGAGAGTTGCGGGCCAGAAGGCAGAAACTGATGTTGTACTGATCCAGAAGCATATTGGGGTCGCTTTGAAGGAATGCCCATTTCCCATAGGCTGCCAGGACACCGGTCCATTCGAATACGTCGGAGCGGCCGTCGACGAAGACGGGATGGTCTGGCGCCGCCCAGATGAGATATCCCCCATAGACGTAATCGTTCAGCATGTTTCCTGCAAGATGATGTGTCTGAATGAACGTGACCGCCTGGGTTGGATTTCCCTGATCTACCTGACGGATCAGGTTTTGACGATTTGGGAATCCCCACAGGATGACCAGAAGAGACGCTCCCATCAAGCCGGCGTTGAGGATCGGGTGGTCCTGTGCTGCGTCGTATCCCTCCCATGAGTGCGCGAGAAGCCTTGACACAATAGGCGCCGCCAGGATGCCGAAGACAAAGAGCATTCGCTGATGACTGACGCCAAGCCAGGTGCCCAGCGCCAGCACCACCAACTCATCCCAAAACAGCTCGGATCGCTGCACGATCACCAGAAGAAGAATGCCTCCAAGGAGAACCAGAAGACCAAGCCCACGTCCTCCGTTCATCTGCGGTGGCAGCCACTCTTCGGATTGGCTCAGTCCGATCGGCTGATGCAAAAGCGTATTGATCGGGTAGAGGATCTGTCGGATGCCAATGGGATTCAGGAACAATGCGGCCGTCGACAGAAGCAGAGCCAATCCCAGCATATTGCGGCCATGCGGCACCCAGGACCGAGCCACAAGCGAGCCGGCGCGGAAATCGAAGAAAGAGCAGAGATAAAACGTTGCTGCCAGACCCACTCCGAGGAAGAAAGACCCATGACAATTGATCCATAGGGCAAACAGCAGGGGCAGCCCTAAAAACCAGCGCGGACTGTGGGTGCGGCCTAGCTGCATCAACAGCAGCTCGCCGATCAGTAGCAGATAGCCGATCATTTGGGGCCGTATGGAAAGGCCGGTTGTCGCAAAGAACCAAATCACCATAGCCCCGACGAAGGCCACCTTCGCATTCCCGGAGTACAGCCAGCACAACAGGTATCCGGCGATCAGGATGGCCGTGGTCAAAAGGCACAGCCACAGCATCAAACCGCTGTATCCACCCAGTCTATAGAAGCCGTAGATCAGTACCTGACTGAACCATTCCTGGGGAATAGAAGCGTGGTGATTCGTGGTGAAGGAAAAGATATCCGTTGTCGGAATCCTGTGGGTGGTCCAGATAATCTGGCCCATCTTCAGATGCCACCACATGTCAGGGTCGTTGAAACGAGATCGCACGGTCAGCACGCCCAAGGCTGACAAAAGGCACAGCAGCATCGCTGGAAATGAAAATACCCTTTGCAACACCGCCGCCGGCGGATGCCTACTGGCATGCGTGGCCGTCACAGGCGATCCGGTCAAGCGGTCTCCGTCTCTGGGCCCACTTGCTCGGCGATAAAACCATGCTCGGCGAGCCGCAGAAGACGATGCAGATAGGCACGTGAAATCTGCAAGCTGCTCGCCGCCAGAGTCTTGTTTCCATTGTTCTCTCGCACCGCGGCCGTAACCAGCTTTATCTTGTAATCCCGAAGTTGCCGCTCGAAGGAACCGCCGGGAGAGTAATGATCGATAGGGATGACATTCTCGTCCTGCATCTCGTGGGGTAAATCTTCCACTCGGATGATATGGCCGCTAGCCATGATAATGGCGTGCTGAATCACATTCTCCAATTCGCGCGCGTTGCCGGGCCAGGAGTGCGTTTGTAGCAAAGCCATTGCGGCAGGATCAATCCCCTCAACGGTCTTTCCGTGCATCTCGGAGTAGCGCCGCAGAAAATGCTGGGCAATCAGCGGAATATCTTCCGGATGTTCCTGAAGAGGCGGTATGTCAATCTTCATTACATTGATGCGGTAGAAAAGGTCTTGCCGGAATTTTCCTAGCGCCACCATCTCGGATAGATCCTGATGCGTTGCAAAAACCAGGCGCGCCCGCAGCGGAATCAGCCGGTTGCTGCCCAGGCGGCAGAACTCCCGCTCCTGCAAGACGCGCAGAAGCTTTACCTGAGTGTTCAAGCTAAGCTCGCCAATCTCATCCAGAAACAGGGTTCCAGTGCCGGCCTGTTCCAGATAGCCCTGCCGCGAGCCGATGGTGCCGGTATAGGCGCCCTTCTCGTGCCCAAACAACTCCGCTTCTACCAAGGTTTCCGGAATGGCGCCGCAGCTTACAGCCACAAAGGGTTGCGCGGAGCGATCTCCAAGGTTATGGATGGCCCGTGCGGTTAACTCTTTGCCGGTACCGCTCTCCCCCGTCACAAGTACCGTGGTGTTGAGATTTGCGACGCGGCGCACCAGATCGTACACTTGGCGGATCTGGGGGCTGGATCCAATCATCCGATCACAGGTGCTCACCGTTTCCAACTGCTGTTGCATCGCTTCTAATTTCAGCTTGAGCAAGCGGTTCTCATACGCGCGGCGCAGGATCGATTTCAGTTCGACCAGCGACGGCGGCTTGCGGCAGTAGCTGTGTGCTCCACGGCGTACCAGGTCCAGGGCGATCGAGCGAAGTCCATCGTCAACCAGCACCACCGGTGAGATGTCCGCGGCGACAATTCGCTCACAGCAGGCAATTCGCTGCTGCAGCGAGTTTTGATTGCTATCGAGATCAAGAACCACTACATCGCACGCTCGTGTGCAGAACAAGCGATGGATCTCCTCTTCATTTTGTTCCAGGGTAACTTGATATTCTTTACCCAGGGCCGTAGATAATAATTGCTGAAGGATCGAGTCCTCAGAAAACACGGCTATACGGATCATAAGGACGAACTCCTTGCTCACTTTGCTATGATCAACGAAACAGCCCAAATCGAATGCAATGTTTGTAGGAATCTTGCGGGCCTGTTTTTCCTCTACCGCTAGCTGACGCGGCCCGATTGCTGGATAGAGTGATTGTGGTTAGTAGAATTAGCAGGGTCTGCGGATTAAGTCTATAAATCTTTAGTAACACAAACTTAGCGACTCCTAATTGCCGGCGGCAGGTCGTATTGCGACTGAGAGCCGCCTGATTGCGGCTCAAGCCGCATGCAAGCGCCCGGCCGAGAGCCGGCTTAAGGCTCGGCCGACGCGGCGACCCTGAAGTTCTCTCCCGAATCCTCCCACTGCTGGTCTTCGACAGATCACCGCAAGATCTCTTCGTCCACCGCGCCCACGCTCGCGCAGCGCCTGGAGCCTGTACTTCGCCACCCAGATCCCGTGGAACTTCACTTCCCATGTAGACTGCATCTTTTTGCGACACTCCGCTCCCTACCGCCAAGCCTGGCGCGAACGCTGTAAGCTCACCGTCGAAAGGCCCTGGGCGTCAACCCGGCGATGGAGACCAAAGCTACCTCTTTCAATATCGATAGAGTTACTGCACAAGATGACATCAACGCGCCGTGCATTCAATCCACGCTGCCTCGTAGGGAGCAAATTGGAGCGTCATTCGCGGAGTTCCAGTCCTCGAACCTGCGCACGTTCGAGTCTCGCGCTCAGGCGAGGTGGGAGCCGACGCGCCGGATTTGCATTGCTCGCTGATGATCGATTGACGACAAACTCTTCATCTCCCTGCGGCGCAAGGACAGGCCGGACCATGCCGTCTATCCGTTCGATCCGCTGCTAGGTATTTGCCACGATCGATACTTCCGCCGATCGCCAACTACGGCCCGTACGGTGTATCCAGCACTTCACTTACCGTCTCCCCCTGTAAACACCAGTGCACACCGGATCACAGAGCAATCGTCATAAGCCATTGAATCCAGACGTTTAAAAGCTCTTGCGGATTTGGACGAGAGATTGCACCCTCACCAGCACCCATTGAAGGAGAGGAGGAGTTGGTATATGCACTCGATCGCCTGGTGGCCGACCCTCATCGTCTTAGCCATTGCAACAGGGACGGATCTGCACAGCCGCCGCATTCCAAACTGGTTGGTGCTGCCGTTCCTGGCGGCCGGCATCGTAACCTCCGCCTGGACGCATGGCTGGCACGGACTTGGGCAAAGCTTTCTGGGGATTGGCCTGGCAACCTTGGTTTTCGGGTTGCTTTGCTGGATGGGCGGTATGGGAATGGGAGACCTGAAACTGTGCGCCGCTGTCGGAGCGTGGATCGGACCCGCACAGTTGACCGTCGCCTTGGTCCTGATGGGCATTGCGGGAGGGATCATGGCTCTTTGCTGGGCGATTGGCGGAGGATTTGTTGGTGAGCTGTTCGATGGGGCGGGGAGCCTGATCATGGGAGTTACCAAACACGGGCTTCAACCTCATCCCGAACTTACGCTCAACAATCCAATCACTCGCAAGATGCCCTACGCCCCAGCGATTGCAGTTGGCGCTATCATCTCCTTCTTTTCTCACTGAGGAAGGACGTACCAAAATGGCCCATCATGTGAAACTCAACTTCAGTTCGAATGGACCAATATGCCGCAAGAGAAAGGGGACAGTGAATTGCTAATGGCGACCAGAACTGAGGAACACGAATCGCTCGGCGTCCGTACGTTGACGGTGGCCTTGATTGGTCCTGAGGAACAGCGCCGCAATGCCGTCGCGGGAGCCTTGCGCGGATCGCAGGCGCGCGTCACCAGGGAGTTGACCTCCTATCCCAGCCTCGACGAAGTGCCGCTGCTGCTGGAGTTGGATTACGATGTGGTCATCATTGAGCTGGATAGTGATGCGGAACACGCTCTGGACCTGGTAGAAGCGATCAGTTCCGATAGTTCCGTCACCGTGATGGTCTACTCTGCGCTCGCGGATTCGGCCATGCTGGTTCGATGCATGCGAGCAGGAGCCCGCGAATTTCTTCCCCTTCCTGTCTCCCCCGGCGTAATGGAAGAGGCGATGGTGCGGGCCATGGTTCGCCGCCCCGCAGCCCAGCCCGCCAAGAAGGCATTGGGAAGGCTCATCTTGTTTATCGGAGCGAAAGGCGGCTGCGGCGTCACCACCCTGGCCGCCAACTTCGCTGTCGCCGTGGCGGAGGAGTCCCAACAGAGCGCCGTGTTGATCGATCTTGGCCTGCCCATCGGCGATGCTGCGCTTGGCCTCGGCATACGCGCCGAGTTTTCGGTGGTCAATGCCCTGGAGAACTTCAACCGGCTCGATTCAACCTTCTTCTCAAAGTTACTCAGCAAGCACAGCTCGGGGCTCTCCATCCTCGCCGCGCCAGACCAGTATGTTCCGATTGAAACTACGCCGGAATCCGTTGAGCGGTTGCTCACCGTGGCGCGGCAGACCTTTGATTATGTGGTCGTAGATGCCGGTTCGCATCTCGGCCCCGCCAGCAAGGCGCTCCTCAAAGATGCATCCATGGTCTACCTGATTACGCAGGTGGGTATCACGGAGCTCCGGAACACCCATCGCCTGATTAATGAATTTTTTGTAAGTTCACGGCTCAAGCCGGAGATTGTGTTGAACCGGTTTATGCAGCGATCCCTCGGGATCGATGAGAAGGAAATAGAGAAAGCGCTCACCCAGGAGCCGCAATGGAAGGTTCCCAGTGACTATCAGGCTGTCAGGCGCGCGCAGGCCACGGCCAGCGCGCTCACGGCGGAAGACTCTTCTGTCTCGCGGGTAATCCGGCAAATGGCGCGGACCGCGTGTGGTTTGCCAAAGAACCCAAAGAAGAAGAGCGCTTTCAGCCTCTTTGGATGAAAGCTTGCGCCAATCTGCTGTACCAATGGACGGGTGACATATCGTGGAAGCACTGGATATCGAGAAGGTCAAATCGGAAGCGCACCGGGTGCTGATCTCAAAGCTTGATCTTGAGAAGCTGTCGCGCGTCAACACCACCCAGGCGCGTCAAGTCGTGGCCGGCATGGTGAACCAGATCATCGGCGAACAACGAGTGCCGCTGACCCACGGCGAGCAGGATAGAATCCAGGCTGACCTTCTGGATGAAGTCTTCGGACTCGGCCCGCTGGAGCCGCTGCTCCGCGATCTCAGCATCTCTGACATCCTGGTCAACGGCAAAGACCATGTGTTCATTGAGCGTGGCGGAGTCCTCCAGCGGGTGGATGCGCGGTTTCGTGACGATCGCCACCTGTTACAGATCATCGACCGAATCGTCTCGCGTGTGGGCCGCAGAGTAGACGAATCTTCTCCCATGGTCGATGCGCGGCTGGCCGACGGCTCCCGCGTCAATGCGATCATTCCGCCGCTCGCACTCGATGGCCCCGCTCTGTCGATCCGGCGATTTGGGACAGGTCCTACCTCCGCCCAAAAGGTCGTCGAACTAAAGACACTCTCTCCGGAAATGATGGAGATGCTCGCCGCCGCCGTGCGCGCTCGCATCAGCATCCTCATCTCCGGAGGAACCGGAGCTGGTAAGACCACATTTCTCAACATTCTCTCCCATTTTGTTCCGCCGACCGAACGCATTGTCACCATCGAAGATGCGGCCGAACTTCAACTCGCCCAGCAAAACATCGTTCGCCTGGAAACGCGGCCGCCCAACATCGAAGGAGCCGGCGCGATTCGGCAGCGTCAATTGCTCATCAACAGCCTTCGCATGCGCCCCGATCGCATCATCATTGGCGAGGTGCGCGGGGAGGAGGCATTTGACATGCTGCAGGCTATGAACACCGGCCACGAGGGTTCAATGGCCACCATTCACGCCAATACGCCGCGCGATGCGCTGTCCAGGCTTGAATCCATGGTCGCAATGAGTAACTTGAACATTCCGGAACGAACCGTCCGGCAGCAGATAGCTTCCGCCATTGCCATCGTGGTCCAGGTAGCCCGCCTCAGCGACGGCAGCCGCAAGGTAACCAGTATCTCTGAGATCACGGGCATGGAGGAAAACGTCATCAGTATGCATGAGATCTTCAGCTTCAACAAGAAAGGCATTGGACCGGACGGCAGGGTGATTGGCGCATTCCAGCCCACCCGCATCCGTCCCAAGTTCCTTGAACAGCTCCGCATTTCGGGCATCTTCCTGCCGACGGGCCTGTTTGAGCAAACACAGGAAGTCAACTAACCGAAGCGGCGGTTGGGAGCAGAGCCATGTTATTGCTGTTGATACTGGTCTTTCTTGGCGTCTTCGTTGTGCTGTCGCTGGTTTTGGCGGCAAGCACCGTCGGAGCCTCGCAGCAGGCCAAACAAACTCTCGCTCTTATCCACTCAGCCCTTGCTGGTCAGCAGTCGGGAACGGGTGATCCGATTGTGGATATCCGCAAGAACGAACTATTGAGCTCTGTCCCCTGGCTCCATCGGTGGCTGCTGACGGTCGAAGTTGCTCCCCGCCTGCGCACTCTCTTGTATCAGGCAAATGTGAAATGGACTGCGGGTGGTCTGCTCCTCATGTCTGCCGCCTGCTTCCTGCTCCCAACCTACCTTATTTACCTGCGCACAGGGACTCTGATCTTCGCAACCCTCATGGGCCTGCTTTTGGCATGCGCGCCCTTATTGTACGTACTTTATAAGCGTAGGCAGCGGTTCGACAAATTTGAACAAGAGCTGCCGGAGGCGCTGGATCTCATGGTAAGCGCCTTGCGCGCCGGCAATAGCCTGGTTGCATCCTTGAGCCTGGTCGCACAGGAGTCTCCCGACCCCATTGGAGCTGAGTTCCGTATCTGCTTTGACGAGCAGAACTATGGCCTGGAGTTGAGAACCGCCATGAACAACCTGCTCATCAGAGTTCCGCTGCAAGATCTCAGGATCGTCGTGACGGCAATTCTGATTCAGAAGGAGAGCGGAGGGAACCTTGCCGAGGTGCTGGACAAGACCGCCTATGTGATCCGCGAACGGTACCGCCTGAGACGTCAGGTCAGAGTCCACACGGCCCAGGGGCGCTTAACCGGTTGGATTCTATCCTTTCTTCCCGTCGTGCTTGGAGTTGCTCTATATCTTGTCAATCCCGATGGCATGAGCCTTTTGTGGAAGCGTCCCATTGGCATCAAGCTTCTCTATGCCTCTGGCAGCCTCACCGTGACCGGCGCTCTGATCATTCGCAAGATCGTCAACATGGACGTTTGAAGGTGATGTATGACATTCGCAATTGTCACATTTGTCGCGGTCTTTCTCCTCTTGCTCACTGGCGGACTTCTCTTGTTTTACCGTCAGGCCATGTTGCAGCGGATGCGTGCCGTCATCCGCCCAAAGGAGGAGCGGGAAAACTTGTCCGGCGTGATGCAGTACACCGGCCACGCGTTCGGCGAAGTCGTCGAACGCTTTGAGCGCGTTCTGCCCAAGAGCCAATCGGAAGTCTCGATCACCCAGCAGCGTCTCATCCGCGCGGGATTTCGCAGTGACTCTGCGATAAAGAAGTACTATGGAGCCAAGGTGCTGATTCCCGCGCTCCTGTGTGTCCTGCTCACAGTCACTGGCTTTGCCCGCGGGAACCCATTTGTCGCATATTTCGTAGCTCTGGTGGCTGGCTTCCTCGCGCCGGATTTCTGGCTGAGCAGAAAAATTGCCGCTCGCCAGGCGTCCATCCGCCGCAGCCTGCCCGATGTGCTCGATCTTTTGGTCATTTGTATTGAGGCCGGCCAGAGCCTGGACCAGGCAACCGCCCGGACCTCGCAGGAACTTCGTTTGGCCCATCCGGCGATCACGGATGAATTGCACGTCGTTGTTTTGGAACAACGCGCAGGGCGCCCTCGAACCGATGCGTGGCGCCACTTCGCGGAACGTACTGCTGTCGATGCTGTCCGCAATCTCGTCTCGGTGCTCGTCCAATCGGAACAGTTTGGGACCAGCGCCGCCAAAACATTGCGTATCCATTCCGATACGCTAAGGACCCAACGCCGCCAAAGGATTGAGGAGCAAGCGGCCAAGACTAGCGTCAAATTGGTCTTCCCCCTGGTCTTCTTTATCTTTCCCTCGTTGTTTCTGGTGACGCTTGGTCCCGCCATCATCGTTATTTCGGAGTCGTTTAAACAGTTTTTTAACCATTGAAGGAAGGGAGGATTGAAATGGATAACGTAACCATCATTCGAGTAGTGGCCGGCATTTGTTGTGTCATCATCGCGGCTGTCTTGATTCAGCGCCGTCGGACGAAAGACCGCTAGAACCTTTGCAGTACGATGCGGGAGGGTCCGGCATGTTGTTAGAGCCGGGCCCACGCAGCTAGACAGACCACGCTCCAGGGAAGTCGGAGCGTCTATCTCCCTCCTGTTGCAGGGAGCGAATCAACTGCTTCGCATTCGAGCGCCTTGCATGGATGCTTGCGTTATGTCGATGGAACAATTGCAGGGATACTCGGGCCGCATGAGGAGCCCGCCTTAAGCCTTAAGAAAGCGTACAACCGCTCGACAATACCAATCTTCTGGGGATCACATGGAACGGCGAACCTACTGCGTATACAATCAGACGCGCGAGTGCTTCCTTAGCCTGGGAGTTACCCCGGCGAACAGCATCTTCATGCGCCTGAAAGGATTGATTGGAAAGCTGCGTATGAACTCTGACGAAGGGTTGTGGGTCGTCCCTTCCAGCGGAGTTCATACCTGGGGTGTCTTGTTTCCGTTGGATCTGATCTATCTGGATGAGAATCATCGTGTGGTGTACGTCACCGAGCACTTTCCGCGATTTAAAATTGGACCCCTCAAGTTACATGCCGCCAGCGTGCTGGAGCTGCCGACTCATACGATCTATTCCTCGCAGACCCAGGTAGGCGATCAGCTCGTGATCTGCGCCGCGGATGAGATCGAAGAACGCTTGACACAGACGGCCCCGTCCGTCCTGGCAACGAAAGGAAATGAGGAAATGTGGAGTACCCAAGACCACTGAAGTTCTTTTTGCGGAGAGTACTGGGCCGGGAAAAACGGAACGCCGAACGTCGCGTTCTTCCCGGACTGGTCGCCCACTATTGGAATGGTGGGGCGCCGATTGCGCATCGTGTTCGGGACATCAGTTTGTCGGGACTGTATCTCGTGACCACAGATCGTTGGTATCCAGGTACTGTGATTCAAATGAGGATACAGGAAACAGGGAAGACGGATGACGACTCTGACCGATCGATTGCAGTCCAGGCAAAGGTTGTAAGAGTTGGCGCCGACGGAGTTGGCCTCGCCATCCTGCCGTGGAAAACAGGCGGAACGGTTCACAGGTTAATGCGGGCGCCATAGTAGCTATGGAGGAAATCATGTCCTTCCTTGGAAGACTCAAAGACGAGAGTGGTCAGGCCACGATCATGATTCTGCTCTCTATGACAGCTTTGCTTGGCTTTGTAGGCTTCGCGGCCGATGTAGGAACTCTCTTCTACGCTAAGCGAAATCTGCAGATAGCAGCCGACGCGGCAGCGATTGCGGGAGCCGCTGAGCTGAACTATGGCGATATGACTACGGCTGGCGACGCGGCTGCAGCCCAGAATGGCGTGGTCATTGGCGCAAATGGAGGCGCGGTGTACATCAACAACCCGCCGACGGAAGGGGAATACGTGGGTCTACCTGCCTACGTGGAAGCCATCGTTTCGCAGAAGGAACCAACGTTCTTCATGAGGATATTCGGTATCTCCTCGCAAACGGTTGCCGCCAGGGCAGTTGCCTATAATGGAGGTTCATCGAATGGCTGCGTCTACGTACTGAATGGCACGGCCCCGGATGCGATGGATCTCCAGGGATCGTTCGATGTATCCGCGCCAAAGTGTGGTGTGATTGTTAACTCCAACAGTACGACAGCGTTGCAATTCACCGGAGGAGGTGGGACGTTGACTGCCGGATCCGTCGGCGTCGTTGGAGGCGACGGCGGCCAGACCGGGGACAGCACACCGGCGCCGGTGACGGGAATCGCGCAGCAGAGCGACCCGCTTGGGAGTCTTGTCGCGCCAACTCCAACGGGCTGTATCACGCCCCCTGGCGGCACCATGACGGGCACCCTCACGGCTGGGTGTTATATGGCGCCCACCGGAGGCACGTTGACCATTAACAATGCCACGCTGGGAGCCGGAACCTACGTTCTGGAGGGGAACATCAGTCTCACTGGTTCGGTTACCTCCGGTAGTGGGGGAACAACCCTGGATATCGTCAATGGCGCGCTTACGGAGGGGACCGGCACGGTGCTGGATCTTGTTGCGCCCACCTCAGGTGCGTACAACGGCATTGCAATCATGGAACCTGCGCCCAACGCAAACCTGATGCTGTTCGATTTTGGCAGCTCCAGCGGTCTGATCGACGGCATTATTTATGCCCCAGACGCTGAGCTGGAGTTGCATGACAGTGGCGGCGACAAGAGTGGCGGTCTGCAGCTTATCACCGACCTTATCGTGAATACCCTGTACGACCAAACCGCGACCTTGAACATTACCAGCTATTCGCAAACAACCCCCGGATCGCCGCTTACACGGGTTGCGCTGGCGGAATGAACCTATGCGAAACCCTATAGAGAACCAGAAGAAGGATGGCATGCCGCGAGGACCGCGAGGATATTTCCTGTTAACCTCTCGCGCCGCAACCAGAGGCGATCGCGGACAGGCGCTGGTAGAGCTGGCCCTGACGCTGCCACTGTGCTTTCTGCTGCTTGTGGGTGCGGCGGAGTTCGGACGCCTGGCCTATCTCGCCATTGAGGTTGCCAATGCCGCGCGCGCCGGCGCAGCCTATGGCGCACAGACCGCCATTACCGCCTCGGACACCGCGGGAATAGCGCTGGCCGCAACCCAGGACGCTCCAAATGTTACGGGAATCAGTGCGACTTCAAGCACCTCCTGCTTTTGCTCCACAGGCGGGGCTCTTGTCTGCACCAACGCGCTTGCGTCATGCGCCAGCCCGGCGCGCATCCTGGAATACGTCACGGTGAATACCACGGCGAACGTTGGTCCTCTGTTCAACTACCCAGGTCTTCCCCATTCCTTCACTTTGAGCGGGCAGACCATCATGAGAGTCGAACAGTGATGCCGAGGCCATCAAAACCCGGAGCCATATTCCCCTATGAACTCGCCACGTCGCTCCGTTGCGTCACCGATCGAACCCGTATCCGTCCGCTACAGCAAGGGAAAGCCCTCAATGCCGTTTCGGAACCGGACCACAGGCGCGGAGAAGCTGGCTCTGCGGCCGTGGAGATGGCGCTTTCCATGTTCATTCTGTTGAGCGTCCTGATCGGCGTCTTTGAACTCTGCCTGGCGCTCTATTCCTATCATTACGTCTCTGAGGCCGCACGGGAGGGTAGCCGCTACGCCATTGTTCACGGATCGACGTGTACCGTCTCAGGGATCTCCTGCACGGTTACTGCAGCGCAAATCCAGACCTACGTTCAGAATCTAGGTTATCCGGGAATCAACCCGTCTAATATGGTCGTCACAACCACCTGGTCCGCGTACCCTGCGGGAGGAAGCTGCGTAGCGGTTGGCTGCAACGGCCCCGGCGACCTGGTGACAGTGTCAGCGCAGTATAGCTTCAATCTGGCTATTCCGTTCGTCAATCGTTCTGCGCTGAGTCTGACCAGCACCTCTTCGATGGTGATTTCGCAGTAAACTTCGCTTCACCGCCGGGAGCCTGCAAATCTTTTAGTCATCTTCCTCAGGAATAATCAGCAGTACTTCCACAGCCGTCGATTGCCCATTCTGGGTGGCGGGACGGAACTGCCACTGCTGAAGGGCGCCAAGAACGAACCTGCTCTCCGCAAACTGCTCGGGGAAGACCACCGCAAGATGTTCAAAATGCCCCGCGGCATTGATGAACCCATGCACCAGCAAGGCATCGCTGTCGGCGTCGCCAGGGGCCAGGTGAGGCGTCACCATCAGGTAAGGCCAGGGTGCGTCTGGCCGCGTAGTGCTCCCTGATGCTTGAGCGGCGCGCGGCAGGCAATATTGCAGGATCCAACTCTTGGCATCGCCCACGTGCAGATACACCGTATAGGCAAGGCGGTCAGCCCAAATATCAGCAGCTTCGGGATATTCGTCGGCGACGGAATCTCCCACGACGATCACGCCGAAGTGGCCGTCCATTGGCCGTGTGATGCGAGCGACCGATAATCCATCTCCCGGCGAAGATCCAGGAATTGAGTCGGCGCTCGATCCGGAACTTAGGTTGGCCTTTGTTCCGCTCTCCGCCGCAGGGCCGGTCGCAGCCTGCGTCTGGCTGCCATGGTCGCCAGGTACCACGCGGGAATCACTCGCTCCCTGTTTGCCCGCAATGCTTCCAACACCCGCAGCCGACGCGCTCTTTGGCTGTCCCGGAGCCAAAAAATCCGTGCGGGTTGCTGCCGCCACTTGATTGGCAGGCGGCAGCGTAGCTATTCCTTGAGACAGGACCACATCAGAGACCGAAAGAACAGCCTTAGGCGTCGGCGGCGCTGAGGAAGTGGACGAGGATTCTGGAACCCGTGATGGATCCAGTCCAGGCTGCGGGATCGGCGTGGTTGTGCCCGCTAGAAGCGGAATCGTCTCAGAGGCGGCCGGGGTCGAGGCAAGCTCAACGTCAACAACCGGTACTTCGTGGTTCGGCTTCGCAAGCGATGGCCGCACATTGGCCGCTGGTTGTGGCTGCGGCGGAGGCGGAACAATCTTCACCACGGACGTGCTCTGTGGAGTCCACATCACGATCATCGGAAGGGGCGTCTTCACCGGAAGTAATATATCCGGAGGTACGTCCGGCTGTATCAGTGTGATCGGCGCTGGAGTTCGGTACGCGGACGATCGTGGAACTGCCGGAGCCGCCGCCGCCGCAACCCTTTCCGATGCCCGGGCTGCGTGCGTATCCGTCTGCGCGGTGGGCGCTGCCGCCCCGTTCTCGGGCGACCATTGCACGACCGGATGATCTCGTTGCAGATCGACGCTAAGCGTTGTGTAACGTCTTGCGGGCGGCGTCGGCTCCACTCTCGGCGTATTCAGAAGCGTGAAGACTCCGATGACCGCCAGACCGTGTATCAGCATGGAGACCATGAAGAAGCCCGGTCGCGTGTGCGGCGGTGGTGGAGTCGTGAAGATCGTGTTGATCGGCGCAGATCTCAATGCGGTGGTGACTCCTGCTCGCGAGCCGCCACGCCAGCGTCAGTGGCTAAACATCGCTGTCGATTTCTTGAAGACCCACTCAGATCAGCAGCAATTCTCAGGCCAACTGGTGCGCCCGTAACCTTCGCAGACAAGAGATATGTCGTGCCATGGAGTGTCTCCACGGCTACACCGGCAGGCAAAGGGGTATACACGCGTTCACACTTGCCGTGTCGCTTGCCCCGTAACCCCCCATTCAGCCGCTTTCTTTCCTTTGGCACAAAAATTGCCACCATGAGAACAGAAATCCAGATTCTCTTCACAGCTAGTTAGAGCAGGTGCTCGAATGAACCGAAGATTGATGACTATTCTATCGACCGCTTTTATGGTTGCGATGGCGTGCAGCTATCTCGTGTTCCGGATTGTTCGGGACCGCCTGGGCGCACCCAATCATCAAGTGACACGCATCGTGGCCGCGGCAAGGGACATTAAGCTCGGCACTGTTCTGGCCGCCGCCGATCTCACGACCATTGATATCTCAGGCGCCGTTCCGGAAGGCGCCATCCTCAAAGCCTCAGATGCGATCGGCAGAGGCGTACTCTCTGACCTGTTCTTAGGTGAACCCATTTTGAATAACCGTTTAGCCGCACCCGGTGCCGGAGGCGGCCTCGCCGCAACCATTCCCAACGGAATGCGCGCCTGCGCTGTCAAAGTGGATGACGTGGTCGGCGTGGCCGGCTTCGTTACGCCCGGTATGCGGGTCGATGTGCTCATCTCCGGTAATCCGCCTGGTACCACCAATACAGCGCAAGGATCACAAGTGCGTACCTTGCTGCAGAACATCCAGGTTCTCTCTGCCGGCACGGATATTCAGAGAGATGCGGAAGGGAAGCCGCAACGGGTCCAGGTGGTGAATCTGCTGGTGACGCCTCCGCAGGCAGAGGCCTTGAGCCTGGCCAGCAATCAAACAAAGATTCAGCTCGTCCTGCGGAACCCACTCGACACCAAGATTGCGGAGACCCCAGGGACGGGCTTGGCTCGGCTCTATGGAGAACCCAGTGCTACGGTAGCTCCGCGGTCCGGACATGGGGTTCGCAAAGATCCACGCCCTGCGCCTCATGTGTATCTCATCGAAGTCTTCAATGGATCAAAGCGCAGCGAAGCAAAATTCGCATCCCGCGAGGATAAACAGTGAAAGCCAGGACCGGAGTCGCCATTCTGTGTTGCTTTACCGCCTCTTGTGTGTTCCATGGCGGGATGGATCTTCTTGCGGAGAAGGCAGATCCCGCCCAGCCGCCCGCCCAGGTCTCCAGTCAGGACTCGGCCAATGATCTGGTCGTAACTGTAGGGCAGTCCGTCCTCGTCGATACCGCTGAGCCGATCGTCCGCGTCGCGCTTGGGACCGACGGAATCGCGGAGGCTACTGCAACAAGTCCAACCGAGGTCATGGTCAACGGAAAGGCTGCCGGCATTACCAGTCTGATCATTTGGGAGGCGAATGGAGGCCGTCAGTTCTTCAGGATCACGGTGCGCCCCAATATCTTTGCAGAGGACGATGAGATCGAGGGACTTCGGCGGGAGCTCCGGCTGGAGCTTCCGGGACAACCCCTCAAAGTCAGCGTGGAGGGTGGAACCATCTTCCTGCGGGGCAGGGTGAAGGATCTGAATAGTTCCCAGCGCGCATTGCAAATCGCCTCCACTGCGGGCAAAGTCGTCAATCTGCTCTATGTTGATGTTCCGCCTCCCAAACCGCAGATCCTTTTGAAGGTGGTCTTTGCCAGTGTTGACTTGAGCAAGGTGAGGCAGCTTGGCGTGAACATCTTCAGTGTGGGAGCGGCCAATACCATTGGCTCCATCTCCACCGGCCAATATCAGGGGCCTGGCGTCTCCACTCCATCCGCTGGGGCCGGCGTAGCCACGATTTCCAATGCGTTGAACATCTCCCTGTTCAATCAGAACATCGGCCTGGGAGCAACCATCCAGGCCCTGGAGAATGACGGCGTGATTCAGGTTCTCTCTGAACCGAACCTGCTGGCCGCGGATGGCAAGCAGGCCAGCTTTCTTGCCGGTGGAGAATATCCTTACCCCGTGGTTCAGGGAGTCACCGGAGGGGGCGTAGGCGCGGTCACCATTCAGTTTCAGGAATTCGGAGTGCGTCTCAACTTTATCCCAACCATTACCGCTCGCAATACAATTCGTCTTCAGGTCGCCCCGGAGGTCAGCTCGCTGGACTTTCTGGATGGCATACAAATCTCTGGCTTCACCGTCCCTGCCCTGGACGTCCGCAAGATGAACACCGAGGTAGAAATGGCCCAAGGACAGAGTTTCGCGCTCGGTGGTCTGCTCGACAATCGCGAGACCCAGAATTTAGAGAAGGTTCCGTTCCTCGGCGACATACCCATACTCGGCAAGTTCTTTCAATCGATCTCAAAGACCACCACCAACACCGAGCTGATCGTCTTTGTGACCCCGGAGATCGTCGCTCCCGTCCCCGTCGGCGTCCCTTTGCCAAAGTTGAATTATCCTGAGCCGTTCCTGCCGTCGAACTCAAGAATGCCCATGACGACTCCGGGGGCGAATGTGACCGGAGCAAAACCTCTGCCGCCCTCTCCAACCAACATTCCCTTTGAGCAGTTGATGCAAAGCATGCAACCCGAGCACCCATTAGTCATCCAGTCTGGAGATGGAATGACTCAAGGCGGTGGCGGCGGCACGATGCCCCAATGAGCAGCGTAGCAATGAGAGCGAGATCGATGTGGAACCTGTGTGTGACTCTTGGAACACTGCTGAAAACTCTCTACGAAGGGGCTGACGATGCGATCCCATCGCGATTCGAAAGCCCCGGGAGACACGTATGATAGATCGTCATTATTTTAGGGCGTTTTCGCTCGCCTGCCTTGTTCTGTTCCTCGCGGGATGCGCCAACAGAGAATTGGATTCCATCCAGGTTACGCCGGCAACTCAGTCCGTAACCGTGGGTCAGACTGCGCAATTCACCGCCGTCGGAACATTTGGCAATGCGACCAATCCCTTTACGCAGAACGTGACCGAGGCTGCCTGGACCTCCAGCATTCCTGCCGTCGCAACCGTCAGTCCTTCCGGACTCGCAACCGGTCTCAGTGCCGGTACAACAACCATTACAGCCAGCGCCAAGGCATACAACGGTACTGCCAGCTCAAGCGCAACCCTGGTTGTTACAGGTTCAGGCGGGGGCGGATCGGGAGAGCAGTTGGTTTCGCTCACCATTATTCCCAGCTCGATTACCGTTGGCAATTTGCAGGATACCGGTCAATTCCTGGCCATCGGAACGTTCTCCACCGCGCCCACCGTCAGGGATCTCACCAACTCTCCAATGCTCACCTGGATCTCCGCTTCACCCAGCGTCTTTCCCATCAACACCAGCACAGCTGGGAATATGGGCGCTACAGCCGGGATTGTCACGGCCTATGGGAGCGGAAGCGCTGTGATCACCGCGGAAGCAACGGGCAGCGATGGGTCGATACAGACTGCCACGGCAACCTTCAACTGCCCCCTCGTCTTACCGAACCCTCCAACCACTCCGGGTTCCTGCTATCCAGGGTCTCAGGCAGCCGCGCTTCTGGCCACTCTTACGGTCTATAACGAGGGCTTGAATACTACCAATTGGCTGGTAACGGCGCCTTCTGCCACGGGCACGCCCAATGTGATCGATTGCGGCCCCGGGGCAGCGCCGGGCGGTTCCGTCTGCAGCGCTACCTACCCCGTTGGCACCACCGTAACCCTCACCGCGCCAGATACTGGAGCCGCATTCGGCGGATGGTCCTCCAACTGCACCAACACGGGTCCCCTTACCGCAACAGGGCCAAACAGTTGTACCGTCACCTTGACCACCAACGACACCGTGGGTGCCATCTTCAACTGAGGTGAAGCAATCGAAGCCAGGGCGATCAACTTCGCGCGCCGTATCGTCGCCAAGCTCGCAGGGTCGCCCCATCGTGAGCCGGAGCCTCTCTGGAAGATTGTGAACCTCACCCGGCAGACGATCCTCGCTGATCGCGTGGAACTGGCAAACCGAGCCGCCACGCGCAACAAAGGCCTCTTGGGACGCAACGGCCTGGAGCCCGGAGAAGGTTTGTGGATTATCCCCTGTCAAGCCGTGCATACCTTCGGCATGCGGTTCTCCATTGACCTTGTCTACGTGGACCGCAAGAAGCAAGTCAAAAAAGTCTGTAGCCGCGTCACACCGTGGCGGATCTCCGCCTGTCTCTCGGCGCACTCTGTCGTCGAGCTGGCTGCCGGAGCAGTTTTCAGCTCGCAGACGAAACCAGGGGACAGGCTCGAATTCTCCCCGCTCAGCTATTAATCCTCTCGCAAACCTCTCGCTAATTCCCAGTGAATCTCATGTTCCAGCGTGGCGAGAAAATGTTCTGCCCGTGGCGTGAATACGGGAGTATCTTTCCGCGCGGCCGAGTATACAACCGTGCACATCTCGATGAGCCGTAAGACATGTAACTCATTGAATCATAAGAGTAAACAAGAATTGATCCAGAATGGCGCTTGATTTGCAATAGATAAGGCAACGCCAGCTTCGGCTGGGATAAATCAAGAGAAATGGAGGAATACATCAAATGAAGGACCTATTTTACAAGGTGTCTTATAAGCTGGAGCTGCTCAAGGACGCGCTACAGAGCGAGCAGGGCCAGGATCTGATCGAGTACGCGCTGGTAGTTGCGCTTATCGCCTTTGCGGCTACCGTGGGCATGAGGTCGTTAGCCAACGACATCAACAGCGCCTTTGGAACTATTGGCGGAGATCTGCAGAGTGCCATCTAATTATGCGCGAGGCAAGGTAAGCGCACCACAAGAACTCTATCGCTCTGTTGGAAAGGATGCTTGAGCGCGAAGCTGGTCTGCTCTCTCATCCTTTTCTTCAGTGGATCCCGGACACGCGCGGCGTAAAACTCTTTAGCGCTTGGTTATGACGCGCGCGATCGCATTTCAGGGCGCATCGCAGTTCGGTTCTGTGCCTTGGGGTTCAGAGGCGTTGTGCGGCGAGCAGGGTTAGGATCTAATCGCGTATGCGTCGGTGGTTGCCTTTTATGGCCTTCGCTACCACCGCTGGGATGACCGCTCTGGCCACAGCTACCGACACCGCCTTTACGATCATCGGCGGAGATCTGACCGGTGCCGTCGGCTAAGGCTAAATAGCTCTGTGGCTAGGTGAGGGCAACTACAGTCGGCTCTGCGACTCCAGGAGGGGTGCTGGATTGAATCCAGGTAACCCGGCATGCGCTCTCCCGCAATTGAATCAAGGTTGGTGATGCATCGATGCTCCTTTCTATTGTGATTCCAGTTCTGAACGAGGCACAGACTGTACCGCTGATGATGGTGCGCCTCCGTGACGCTCTGCGCAAGGTTAGCTGGGAAGTGATCTTCGTAGACGATGGCAGTACGGACGCAACGCCGAGTGTGCTGGCGCTGGAGGCTCTGAAAGAAGAGCGGGTCAAAGTGATCCGGTTCAGCCGGAACTTCGGCCATCAGGCCGCAGTCACCGCCGGATTGGATTTTGCAAACGGGGACGCAGTGGTGGTGATGGACGCGGATCTTCAGGATCCTCCAGAGCTGTTGCCGCGCATGCTCGATCTGTTTGAACGAGGTTACGATATCGTGTCTCCCCAGCGCCGCTCGCGCGAAGGGGAGACGGTATTCAAGCGTTGGACAGCGAAGATCTTCTATCGAGTTCTGGCGCATCTGGCGGAACAGCCCATGACGCCCGACGTAGGGGATTTTCGCCTGTATAGCCGCAGGGCTGTTCTGGCCATCCGATCGTTGCGAGAGCAACACCGTTATATGCGCGGCATGGTTGCATGGCTCGGATTGAAAGAAGTGATGCTTCCCTTTGAGCGAAAAGCCCGGGCCGCCGGCCAGACAAACTACCCACTCCTGAAGATGCTCCGATTTGCCTGGACCGGTGTCACATCCTTCTCGGCGTTTCCGCTGCGCATCAGCATCGCGGCTGGTTGCCTGCTCAGTGTCGCCGGGTTCCTCTATCTCCTGTGCGTCACCTATCTGGCTCTCTACACCACAACGCTTATACCAGGATGGGCCTCCGTTGTCGCCCTGCAATGTATCTTCTCAGGGGTGATCCTACTGGCGCTCGGTGCTGTTGGCGACTACGTCGCCAGAAGCTATGAAGAAGCCAAAGAGCGCCCGCTGTATGTGGTGACAGACGCACGAAACGTGTCTTTGGCAGGCAAATCACTGCCGCGCGCCCTTGTCCTGGCCGATGCGGCTGTACCATTAGACCCGGTCGTGGTGGAGGAAACGGAGAGCGCCGTTCCCGCACCCATTACGTCACCCGCGTATCAACCTCTCGCCGGCGTGCGCGCCTAGCGGGCTCGCTGCACCTCATCAGGACGGGACAACCGTGGAATTGCAAGCGGAAGCGCCACCGGAGATACCTTGCGGAGACTGCGACGCAACCGTTGCGCCTCCTCCACCTGCACGCACGCAAGTCCGCACATCATCTCCACCGCTCCTGACGCGCTACCCTTACGCAGTCTTTGCTCTCTGCGCCGCCATCTATCTGCTGCCGTTCATGCGATTGATTTTTATAGGCGGTGATGAGGGATCCTTTGTCGATGGCGCGGTGAGAATTCTCCACGGCCAAGTCTTCGCCCGCGACTTCTTTGAAGTGATGGGGCCAGGTCCCTTCTATTTGCTGGCGGGACTCTTCAAGCTATTCGGCGCAACCATGGTGACGGACCGTGCCTGGCTGTTTATAACGTCCCTTGGGACGTTGCTGGCAATGTATTTCCTGTCACGCAGGGTGTGCCCCAGATACCAGATCCTCCCCCCCATCCTGCTAATAAGCGTGTATTTCAGCATGATGTGGCCGATGGTTAACCACCATGTGGACAGTAATTTCTTTGGGCTGCTGTCCGTGGTCTGCATGGTCTTGTGGCAGGAACTGCGTAAGAGTGTCCTATTGTTTGCGGCCGGTACTCTGGCTGGAGTGACGACCTGCATCTTGCAGCCGAAAGGCATGCTACTGCTGTTCGCTTTCCTGGTATGGCTTTGGGTCCAGCAACGTCGCCGCTCAGGGTTAGCATCTTCGATATCCCTCGTCGCCGGCGGTTACTTGTGCGTTGTGGGGTCTACGTTGCTCTACTTCTGGAGCCGCGGCGCTCTGTGGGATCTGATCTACGCGAACTTCGTCTGGCCGTCTCAGCACTATGGCGCCGTGAATGCCATACCGTATGCACGAGGCATCTTTCTCTATTGGGATCATTGGGCTTTCCCAATCCACGGCGTCCGATGGCTACTTCCGCTGGATGTCGTTTTGATTCTGCCGTTCCTCTTTTTGGCAGCGCTTCCCGCGTTGGTAATCGTGCTTGGCATTCCCCACGGCAAAGAGAACCTTAGGCCAGTAACTCTACTGTATTGGCTGTGCGGTTGGGCATTTTGGCTCTCCGAATTTCACAGGCGGGACATCGGGCATCTTGCGGCCGGCTCCCCGTTGTTGATCGTCCTATGCGTGTACTTTCTCGCCGACTTTCAGGGTGCGATTGTTGAATTAGCGCTACAGCTTCTTGCGATTGGTGCGGTGGGATTGGCTGCTATGAACATGTTCGTTGTGCTCTCGGCAAAGAGTATCCCTACGAGGGCAGGCACTGTAGCGATGTACAAGCCGAATGCGGCGATCGCTTTCCTGGATAGCCATGCGTCTCCCGGGACAGAGATATTCGTGTATCCAACCTCTCCCATATACTACTTTCTATCTGCTACCACGAATCCTACGCGCTACAGCCTTCTGCTCTATAACTACAACACTCCATCCCAGTTTCAAGACACGATTCGAGTTCTTGAGCGGCATAAGGTACGGTACGTTCTGTGGGATACAAACTTCGATAGGGAAGCGGCGCCTTACTTCTCCACGGAGATGTACCACCCTGCCGACGGATTCATGATGGAACCCTATCTTAAATCGCACTATAGAGTCGTGCAGGATATAGACGGTACGCGCATCATGGAACGGAAAGAGGATGATCGTGCCGTCAAGCGCTGAGAGATCTCGTGAATTCGACCAATATGCGTCCTCTTATGCAGATCTGCTTGGCGATTCTCTTCGCAATCGTTTTGCGCAGGACCGGCTTCATCTTCATCGCAGAAACCGGCTTCTTTTACAGCGTCTGCTGCGCCACCCAAACGGTGCGATCGCGAAACAAAGCTGGCTCGATATTGAAGGTCGCAGCGAAGGCGCTTAAACCCATGCGGCTGCAATGACCGGAAACAGGCTCTGGAGCATCACTCTTGCCGACGTGTGCGGACATCCAGAAAGCCGTTCGAGCGAATGCCGGGCAGATCCGGCGCAAGCAACGCCTCCACCACGCGGATCTCTGCGGAGAAAAAATCACTCACAGCGCATGCCGCTGGGCTCAGCGTCTCAGCTTTTCCGCGCCTTCTCCTTCTCCTTCTACTTGTACTGCACAATCTTGGCAAACGTCTCGGCAACCAGGCTCGCGCCGCCCACCAGAGCGCCATCAATCTGTTCCTGGGCCATCAACTCGCTGATGTTGTCTGGCTTTACCGAGCCGCCATACAGGATGCGCGTATTCTGCGCGGTCTCCGCGCCGCAACAGTGTGCCAGCTCCTGACGAATGATCTCATGCGCCTCGTTCGCCATTTCCGGGCTGGCCGTAATCCCGGTTCCGATCGCCCAGATCGGCTCGTAGGCGATCGCCAGCCTCTGTGCCTCGCTCGCGGAGATATTATGCAGCGCCGTTCGCACCTGGGTACGTAACACCTCTTCGGTCTGCATCTGTTCGCGCTCGGTCAGCAACTCGCCAAAACAAACCATCGGCGCAATCCCATGGCTGATAGCGGCCTTCAACTTCAGGTTCACGCGCTCAAAGGTCTCGTTCAAGTACAACCGCTGCTCGGAGTGTCCCAGGAGCACCTGCCGACACCCAATTGAAAGCAGCATCGTCGGCGATGTCTGCCCGGTATAGGCTCCCTCATTCAGCCAGTGCATCGTCTGCGCCCCAGCGTGTACATTGGTCCCTGCCGTGGCGTCCAACACGCGCTCCAAAGAGGTCAGGGTAGGGAACAGCAGGATCTCATCCCGGTCATGCCCCTTCACCAACGGGAGAAATTCATCCACAAAGGCAAGCGACTCCTTGGGGGTCTTATACATCTTCCAATTACCGGCAATGACGGGCTTACGCATGTTTCTCCTCATTCTTTCTGGTAACGCTCGCCCGGATCTCCCGGAGCTGGCGTCAAACCTGCCTGATCTTGCTCAGGCGTTTTTCAATTGCGGATGTGGCTGGAATCCTGCTTCGGCGGCACGCCTTGAAACCGTCGTAAAGGCTGTGGGGAAGAGCGCGGATCGTCTATCACGGCTGTTGACGGACAATGCGAACCGATGGCGCATCCTGGCTATGCTTGCTTGTCTTAGTTCTCTTGCTTTTCCGTCAGCGCGGCCACTCCGGGTAGGGTCTTGCCCTCCAGAAACTCCAGGCTTGCGCCCCCTCCCGTGGAGATGTGTGTAATCTTGCCCGCAACCCCGGACTGATGCAGCGCCGCCACGGAGTCTCCGCCGCCCACAATCGTAATCGCGTCCTCGTTGAGAGCCAATGCCTTGGCGATCGCCTGCGTGCCCTTGGCGAAGGCGGGAAACTCCGCTACGCCCATCGGTCCGTTCCACACCACCGTGGCTGCCTCGCGAATCTCTTTGGAGAAGAGATTGACCGTTGCCGGTCCAATATCCAGCGCCATCCAATCCGGCGGGAAGGGCGCGTCGCCGGAGAACACCATGGTTCGTGCGTCGGTGACAAATTTGTCGGCCAGCACATGGTCCACGGGCAGCAGAAACTTCACGCCTCGTGCCGCGGCCTTCTCCATGGCAGCCTTCGCCACACCCACCTTGTCCAACTCCACCAGCGATTTGCCCGTCGTCTGTCCCTTTGCATTCAGGAACGTGTAGGCCATTCCCCCCCCAATCAGCAGGGCATCCACTCGATCCAGAAGGGCATTGATCACTTCAATCTTGTCGGAAACCTTGGCGCCTCCGATGATCGCGACAAAGGGACGGAACGGCTCGCTCATCGCCTTGCCCAGGTAGGTCAGCTCTTTCTCCATCAACAGGCCGGCGGCGGACTGCGCCACAAAGTGCGTGATCCCCTCGGTGGAAGCGTGGGCCCGATGGGCGGATCCAAAGGCGTCATTCACATACACATCGCACAACGCGGCAAGCTGTTTGGCAAACTTCGGATCGTTGGCCTCTTCTTCAGGGTGAAAACGCAGATTCTCCAGCAACAACGTCTGTCCCGGCTCAAGGTGATTGGCCATCTCCTCCGCCACAGACCCCGCGCAGTCAGGAGCAAACGCCACATTCTCATCGGAATCCAGCACTCCATCCAGCAACGTCCGCAGCCGCGCCACCACCGGGCGCAGACTCATCGAATCCACCTTCTTGCCTTTGGGCCTTCCCAGGTGCGACGCCAGAATCACCTTGGCCTTGCGCCGCAAGGCGTACTCAATCGTCGGGATCGTCTCACGGATGCGTGTGTCATCCGTAATCGAGCCTTCTTTGGTAAGCGGCACATTGAAGTCAACACGAATCAGGACACGTTTGCCGGTAAGATCGAGGTCGCGAATCGAAAGCTTGGCCATACCAGCAGGATAACTGAACCTGCTGTTGGTTGGATAGAGCGATCTTCCTTTGCCGCCATAGTTTGCAAAGACATCGGCAGGCCGCATTCTCCAGAAAATAAGCTGCTGCGCCTTCGCTCCGCAGCGCCTCCTATCCCGCTGACGAGGAGGCACAGCATGCCAGAGCCGTTCGCTATTCGGTTGTTGCCTCTCTTCGCTGCTCCAGGACGGCTTCAGCCTCCATCAAGCCCGCACGGTGACTGCCTGGCGTGCTGAATCAAGCGCCAACCGGAGCGAGCGAAATCGCCCAAAACAAAATTAGCTCCACCAAAACTAGCTCACTCCACCAATCTGCCGCTGCGGCCTGGCGCGATGTTGCCCTCATGCCAAGCCTGCGCCCCCCTTGCCATCGAGCACGGCGGTATCATGCTCCTATGTCAAGAAAGCTTCGCTTCGGCATTCTCAGCACGGCCAAAATCGGCATAACCAAGGTCATCCCCGCCATGCAGCAGGGCGAGTTCACCATCGTCGCCGCCATCGCCTCCCGCGATCTCGCCAAGGCGCGGGAGGCAGCCGGCAACTTAGGCATTCCCGCCGCATACGGCTCTTATGAAGAGCTTCTGGCCGACCCCAACATCGACGCCATCTACAACCCGCTGCCCAATCAACTGCACGTTCCGCTAACCGTGATGGCCGCAGAAGCGGGCAAGCATGTGCTATGCGAAAAGCCCATCAGCCTCACCGTGGCCGAGGCCAAAACCCTGCTCGAAGTTCGCGTCCGTACCGGCGTAAAGATCTGCGAGGCCTTCATGATCCGCAGCGCCCGCCAGTGGCTGCGCCTGCGGGAACTTGTCCGCGAGGGCCGTATCGGGCCGTTGCAAGCCGTCAATGCGCACTTCAGCTACTTCAATGCCGATCCCTCCAACATCCGCAACCGCACGGAGACGGGCGGCGGCGGCATCTACGACATCGGATGCTACTGCATCCAGGCTGCGCGCTTTGCCTTTCAGCAGGAGCCGCAACGCGTGGTGGCGCTGCTGGAACGCGACGCCCGGATGCACACCGACCGGCTCGCCTCCGCCATCCTGGAGTTTCCCTCCGGCCAGGCCATCTTCACCTGTGGCACGCAGATGATTCCCTACCAGCGCGTGCACTTCTTCGGCGCTCGCGGCCGCATCGAGATAGAGATCCCCTTCAACGCGCCGAACGACCGTCCCACGCGCCTGTTCCTTGACGCCACCGGCGGCCTCGACTACGCTGGCATCACCACGGAGACCGTTCCCACCGCTGACCAGTACACGCTGCAAGGCGACGCCTTTGCCCGCGCTGTCTTGGAGAATACTGAGGTTCCGGTCCCGCTCGAAGACTCCATCGCCAACATGGCCGTCATTGAAGCTATCTTCCGCTCCGCGAATTCCGGTCAATGGGAGCCAGTCGCGCCATAGAGATCGCTCCGCAAGAACCATCCCGCGTCCGCGCAGCGCGCTCCAGGCGAAGCCTGCCGCCTTGCTGTTGGTTTGCGATTGGTAGCTGCGGCCGGCGTGCTGTGTAAGTCCTCAGCGAACGGACCGTCTGGTGGAAACGCCGGCGCCATGACGGCTTCCGTAAACTTTGCGTCGAGAGCGCATGACCGCCGCTATACTGGAATCTGCATGTATCCCTATATAAACCTCGGTTTTGCTCATATTGGAACCTTTGGCCTGATGCTTTGGCTAGCAGCAGTTTCCGGCGTCTTTGTGCTCCACAAGAACTTCGAACGCAACGGAGCGGACGCGGACGCGATCAACATCGTCACCATGGTGGTGCTGTTCGGAATCATCGGCGCCAAGCTTTGGCACGAGTTGCAGAACATTCCCGATCTCATCGGCGCCTGGCGCGACATCCTTGCCCCCGGCCTGCATCATCCCACTCAGGTGCTGTTCAACTTTCTGCACTGGTTCCAAGCCGGCTTTGCCTGGTACGGCGGGCTGCTCGCAGCCGTCGCTATGCTCATGTACCAGGGCGTACTCTCCAAGCCCAACGGCCTCACCGGCGGCCGCGCCGCGCTCCGCATGATGGACTTTGCCGCCCCCGCGGCGGCCATCGGTTACGGCGTCGGCCGTCTCGGCTGCCTGCTCTCCGGCGATGGAGACTACGGCATCAACACCACGCTGCCCTGGGGCGTCCATATGGCGAACGGCCTCACCCGGTACACCCGGGCTCTGGTTCTCCCCAACCCTCCCACCGCTGCGGTGCAGCCCACTCCCATCTACGAACTGCTCTTCTCCCTGGCGCTGGCCTGGTGGCTGTGGAGACGCGGCTCGGCAAGCAAGTCCGTCCCCCTTGGTTTCCTCACCGGCGAGTACCTTCTCCTGAGCGGCATCGGCCGCTTCCTGGTAGAGTTCGTCCGCATCAACCCCAAACTCTACCTTCACCACACCCTCAGTAACGCTCAGGTGGCCGCTTTCGGAAGCATGCTCTGTGGCGTGGCCATGATGATCCTCACCCGGCGCAATGGGACGGTCGTCTCGGAATCCCTGCCAAAGGTGTCCAAGCGCATCCAGACCGCGACCTAGAGCATTTCCCCGTAGGTGTAGTCCGGCAAATTGAGATTGATGGGCGTTTTCCCCCAATGAAAACGCCACTGCACAATCGCTTTTGGATGCCCATCAACGGGGAAAATGCTGTAAACGCGCACCTGTCCGTTCTCCCCTTCGGCTGTGAAGACGATCTCGTTGCCGACCGCCAGGGAAGGCGATGCCGCCGCTAACGATCTCGGGCGGCTTCGGCGCCGGCATCACTCCTTCGCTGGCGCGCTATTCTTTCGCGCGGTGGTCGAGTTTCCACGGATTACGAAGCCGCCGCCGATCTCACGGACAGCGCCCGCCGAAGTAAGCTCAGCTTGACCCCAGTCTCCGGATCCTCGCGAAGCCGCTGCATGGCAGCCTGGAACAATGCCAGAAAGATCCCAAAGAAGAGTCCGAGTACCGTGGACACGATGACGATGAGGCCTCGCTTTGGAAACGACCTCCGATCCGGGATCACCGCTGGGTCTATCACCTGGATCAGAGCGCCCTCTTTTGCCTCATCCAGTTTCGCCATCTCAAACTGCTTGGCCAGAATGTCGAAGATCGTCTCATCGTACTTAACGTCCCGCAGCCTGCGGATGTACTCCATCTCGTCCTTGGGGATCACCCCCTTGGGCAGCAGAAATGCATCTTCAGCTCCGCCCCCCATCGCCTCGCTGGAGCCGCCCAATTTCGCTAGCTCGGCTTGCAGGCCAGCGAGCTCCTGCTGGGCCTGGATCAACTGCGCGTTCTCCCCGGTGGCATAGGTTTGCATCCCCTGAATCTGCACATCGAGCGCCGTGATCTGCGCTCGCAGGGTCGCCGCAGACTGAATCAAAGCCCGTTCTTCGCTGTCCGGCTGGATGATTCCCGTCTTCAGCTCGGTCTGCTCCAGCGCCACCTCCGCATCGGCCAGGTTATTCTTGGCGTCCTGGAGCTCCTGCTGGAAGAAAAGCCGGCGCTGCGATGCCTCGGAGATAGCCAGATGCTGAGAAAGATAGCGGTAGGCATCCACATAGCCGTTCGCCATCTCGGCTGCCTTACGAGGGTCGTGGTCTTCTATCGAAATGTGGATCAGTCCATCCTTGCCGTCGCCGTCCACAGTGGCATGGGCTTCAAAGTCCTTCCGGGCATTCGAAAGGTAGTGCGCGTGGTACTCCTTCATCAGACCGTACCGCTTCACCATCAAGTCTTCCACCGTTTGGCTTCGCAGCATGGATACGTAACGGTCATTGGGATTCTTCAGGCTCAGGCCTCCACCCGCCATAGCCGCCATCCCGCCCAGATTGCCTAGCTGCGAGGCCAGCATGGAAGACACGGAATTGCTGCTCGCCGGCGGAAGCAGGGTAGTGGTCGCGGTGTACTTTACAGGCAATAGAAGAGAGACCACAATCGCAAGCACGGCAAACGTCCCAGTAGTCCACAGGACGGTGCGCTTGCGCTCGGCAAGCACAATCAGCAGGTCGAGCAGAGAGATCTCATCATCCGCTGCCGGGACCGCTGCCGGGACCGCTGCCGCGCTCGTTGCCGCTGGTGGAACTTCGTCCAGGGTATTCTCTATCGAAGGAGAGGACTTCAAGGTCATCGGTTTCCTGCGCCCTGCGCCTCGGCGCCGTGGCAGCTAGTCTTAGTGTAGGAGACTCTGGAACGTTTTCCCAGAGTCCCTTCTGGGTTCAGCTTGGTTCAGGGATGCTGGTTGGGGCGCGGGCAAAGGAGAGTAGAGGATTGCGGTCTGGGGATAATGCGAGTTCTTCACTCTCTTCGCCATCCTGATCATATTGTAAAGAACTGCAACGAAATAACATATTGGGTTCGGGATAGCTAAGCGAAGGCGCTGCGGCGTATGTGGAATGCGATGCCCGGCCCTTCATGCGCGTCGTCCACCAAGGGCATCTCTGCTGGCGTGGACTGGAAGCATCTCTCTACGCCTCCTGTGGCCGCAAAGGTAGCGGGAGACGGCTCTCCAAACCATCCAGGCTGGCTCCATGCCAGGACCGGGCCAGGTCCACAGCAAACGAATCAGGATGCTGCCGTCCCCCAGCCTGCAAGACTAGGGGAAGAATGTGAGCATAGCAGCTCCCAGGGCTAAATTCGAGAAGAGCTGCGAGTAGCCAAGCCAGCCGTAGAGCGCAGATGGCTTGAAGGTCTTCTCCGGAGCCATGATCGTATCGCCTGGATATACCTTGATGTCATCAAACTTATCGCTCCAGAGCCCCTTCGTGCCCAGGTAGGCTACCACCTCGCCATCGGCGCGGATAAGGAACTGCTGCTTGCGATCAGCGTTGACATTCAGACCGCCGGCCATCTGAAGATAGTCGCCCACTCTGTGCCCAGGGATGTACAGGAAGGAGTTCTGATCATTGACGGAGCCAACCACATTCACCGTGGCTGGTACGGACGGAACGGTAAAGTGGTCGCCATCTCGCAGCACCACGTTGGGAATACTGGCGACGCCGTGGCTATCGTGGCGGAAGTCTAAAACAATGCGTCCTGTGGCCCGCATCTGGCGGAGGTTGGCGATCAGGCTAGCTTCATTGCTTTGCGCAGCGGTGGCCCCGGCAAGGTTCTGCGCCGCCGCCGGCGAGGCCGCGGCAGCCATGGCGCTGCGCTGAATCTGCATGCTAAGGCTCTGCACGTACTCATCAATGCGGGCCTGCTGCATCGCCCGGGTGGACTCGCGGGTGAACTCCGATCCGTACAGATAGGCATTGCTCGTCAGGCCGCCGGCCTGCTCCACCAGTTGACGCAGCGTCTCACCCGGCTCCACGGAGTAGACCCCAGAGTGCGCAAACTCTCCGCTCAGCGTCACCAGCATGGTCTGCTGCGCGATGGGCACTCGGACGTCCGCCTGAGAAAAGATGGTGACCACATCTCCCGCTTGCAACTCCAGATCCTGGGAGCTATCGTGATCCAGCACCAGCTTGCCCAGGTCGAAGGGAATCAACTCTGTCTTGAGCGTATGCGGGTTCTGCCGCTGGATCACAGCGTAGCTCCAGTCGATCGGAGGAGCAATCTGACGAACCTGCGTGCGCTGCGAGGGCGGCACCATAGGTCCGGAAGCATTCATCTCCTGCTCGGCCAAAGAAGAGCCACTATTGCCTCGTTGCTGCGCCGAAAGTTGGGGCCCGTACTGGCCCTGCTGCCCATTTTGGCCCTGTTGCCCATACTCGCCTTGCATCTGCCCCTGTTGCCCGTACGGACCCTGTTGTTGCCCATTTGGGTTCGCCCCATACCCACCCTGCTGGATTCCATTTTGGATCTGCTGCGATTCCGCAAGAGTTGTGCCTGGCTGGGGGATCCGCAGCGCGGTGGGGCTATTCCCCGTCGGCTGGCGAAGGTACGCGAGGGACGGAACGGGTTCAAACTCCGGGCCGGGCAGGCCTAGCTGGGCGCGCTTCCACCAATAATCTCTTGTGATCAGTGACTGCTGATCCGGAATCAGATCGCTCAGCCGCATCCCCGCGTGCCAGGCAAAGCGTCCGGGATTGGCGACATTGCCGCGCAGCATCACTGTCTTTTGATACGCCGGCAGGATGGAGAAGACCCGCACCAGGTCACCGTCAGCCAGCACTGTCTTCAGTCCGCTGGCGTCGTAGGCCACCTCCATCGCGTATCGGTCATGATGGTCCGCAATCCGTTCCACGGAGATTCGAGCCTCTGCCGCCACGGTAGAGACTCCGCCCGCGTCTGCGATCAGCTCGCCCAAATCATCCGAAACAGCACCTTTCTTCGGCTCCCCGCTGGAGCCCTCCCGCGCCTCTGCACCAGGGCTCCCCAGCAGTTCATAGATCGCCGGGTTCCGCACACTCCCCGTGATGGCCACTTCCGGGCCCACCGGCGGGATAAAGATCACGTCTCCCGCTAACAGCGGGACGTCCTTGGATTTATCCCCGTGCACCAAAAGCCCATAGAGGTCAAAATCGGTTACCAGCCTGCTGCCGCGGCGCAGTTCAATGTGCCGCATGGACCCTTCCACAGAAGGGCCGCCGCTCGCGAACAGCGCGTCTACCAGCGTGCTCAGCGAACTGACCGTATACACTCCGGGGCGCCGTGCCTGGCCGGTTACGTACACCTGAATGGAGCGGATCTGCCCGACGTTCGCCGTTAGATCAAAGTTCTTGTAGACCCTTCCGATGGCTTGGCGCAGATGCGTGGTCAGGCCAGAGTACGGCAGGCCCGCAACTCGTACCGGGCCTACTTGGGGAAGGTAAATCTCTCCAGCGCGGTCAACCTGCACGTTGGCCTGCGAGTTTACCTGCCCCCAGATGCGGATGCGCAGCTCATCCCCTGGGCCAATCACATAATCGGAGGGTACCGGCGTCATGTTCAGCGGGGCAAACGTGGAGGGCACCTGGCGGAAGAGGTCTGCGCCGTAGATGGGCAGCACCTGGCCAGAGGTGGAGGCAATGAACTTCTGGAACTCCGTAAGCGGCTGGGGCGGGAGCAGGATCATGCCTTGCCCCGGCATCCCCTGGCGCAACCGTCCAAGATCCGTATAGTTTCCAGTAGGATTCTGAGGCGAGTAGGGGCCTGTCATTCCCGTGGCGCCCATCGGTCCAAAGCCCGGGGTACCCTGCGGACTAGTCGTTCCTTGCCCTTGGCTCTGCCCAGAGCACTCCGCCGTGCCTGCCTGGAGTGGGTCGGTGCAGTCAGGGTTGGTGACCGTCTGATCGGCTCCGGGATAGTTCGACTGGGATTGATCTTGCGCAGGCGCCGTCAACGCCAGCGAAGAGAAGAGAAGCGCCCATCCCAGCAGCTTGGCGGCCGGTGGGAGCAAATCCTTGTGGTGACTCTTGAACTCTGGGCCGGAAACACTGCTGCCCTTGTAAGCCTTTGACTGACCCATTTGCTCCGAGTCTACCATGGGGATAGAGGAGATAAAGTACAGACTCTGCACGGTCGAAACAGCCCCGGCGCTCCCGTACGGCTGCAACGTCTTTCTTTCCAGCATCTTTCTTTCCAGCGCCCGAAAGGAACGAAAACGTCCTTCAGCAGGGTCCGTCCACAGCGGATGCGCTCACGCATCAGGAGTTGCAAGATACAAGAAAAGCACACCCGGCCAAGCGTTTTTAGCGCGAAAAAGCTACGGCGCATCCAGGACGCGCCGTAGCCTGCCAACCAGGGCCAGTGCGGAAGAGCCTACGCGAAGGATGCCACTGCGGCAGCCTCATCGTCAGTGACGTCAAAGACGGTGAGCAGTTTGGTGATCACCAGAAGGTCGCGGACCTTGCTGGTCAGGTTGAGCAGCTTCAGCTCCCCTCCCGCATTCTTGACTGCTGTGTAGGAGCTGACCAACTCGCCCAGCCCCGAGCTGTCAATGTAGTTCACCCCGGCCAGATTCAGTACGATCTTTTTGGCCCCTTTAGCCAAAAGCTTCCGCACCTCATCCCGCAGCGTCACCCCACCTTCGCCGAGCGTGATCTTTCCACTCAAATCCAGAATTGTTACATCACCCACTTGCCGGGCGGTCAATGTCATGCTCATACCTGTGACTCCTTATTTATTGGTTCGATGTTTGATCAACTCGATTTCGGTTCCGGGTCTCAACTGGTGAAAGTGTACCTCATCCATAATGGCCCGCATCAAAAATATCCCCCGGCCCGAACTGCGCAGAATGTTCTCCGGAGCGCATGGGTCAGGCACAGAATCCGGATCCAGCCCCAGGCCTTCATCGGCAATCGTAATGCTCAGTGCTGCATTGCTCAAGGCAAAGCCAATTCGCACCTTTTTCTTCGGATCGCGCTTATTGCCGTGCAGAATTGCGTTAATCACCGCTTCGCGCGTCGCCATCGCAATCTGGCTGGAGGTGTCATCATCAAACCCCGCCTTGTGCGCCAACTGTTCAGCGCGGGCCTCTACAGGATCTACGTTGGACAACTCGGAGTCCAGCGTCAGATGATTCGCTTGGCTTTCTGAAGAGGGCTTCTGAGCCTCAAAAGTACGCGAATTGGTATCCGAATCGGTCAAGGTTGCGTATCCCTTACAACAGAGTGTAGAGCATAGAGGCTTGAGTGTAGTGAAGAACTGGAGCAAAAAGCAAGGCTGGCGGCCTCCCGGCCAAGCCCAACCTCTCCCTTGGCATACCCTGTTCTTCGCTTACCAGCCGCCCTCCTTCAGAAAACCACGGGATGGGTGCTGCCCATCCACGGCCACCGGGATCGAGATCCGGTCCCTTGGAAGGGGCCGGCAAAGATGCAACACCCGCGCAGCCCGCTGGCGCCTCGGCGCCCTGCCGTCTCCTCCCATGCTACTTCGGCGCTGGGCCGCGAACCACTTGCACCAGGTCCTCCGGATGCACCAGCTTGAAAAACGTCTCCCGTACCTGTTCGGCATCCAGGGCATAGTACTTCTTCGCCGCCACGATGGGCTCGTTCAGTGGGAGCCCGAGTCCGGCCCGGCCCAGGATTCCTTTCGCCACAGCCTCTTCGCTCGATTCGCTGAGAGGAATCTGGCGCAGCAGGATCGCCTTGGCCTGGTGCAGTTCTGCCGGGGAGACATTCTGGGTCCGCATCTGCTCCAAATCACGCACCACCAGTGCCCGCGCCTTGGATACATTCTCCGGATTGCAGCCATACTCCACCGTGTAGGTAGCTCTGGTCTTGTCGGCATCCAGACTCACCCCCACGTAATAGACATAACCCGCCTCCTGGCGTAGATCATGGTAGAGCCGGGTGGCATAGAACCCGCCGCCCAGCACATGATTGCCCAACTGCAAAGGATAGTACTCTGGCGAGAGCCGGTTCAGCGGAAGCTCCTCGGAGAGTTCCACCGTATCCTGCACTGCTTCCGGGTCCGCCACGTTGGTCGCAGAGGGCTTATTCGGTGGAACCGGGGGCAGGGTCGTGTTGGGCGCGGGGCCAACCGCCTTCCACGCGCCAAACCACTTCAAAATCACCGCCTTGGCCTCCTCCGGGGTTACATCTCCAATCACCACAATGGTCGTCAGGTCTGGGCGCAACGTGCTGTCGTGATACTGCTTCACGTCGGCCAGGGTCACCTTGGCCAGGGTGGCCGGCGTGGTCTGCCGCAGCGCCGGGTCGCCCGCGGGTAGCAACGCCAGGTCCAAAGCTCGAGATGTCTTGTAGGACGGGCTCTTCAGATCTCCCGCCACAAACATCGCGGTCTGCTGCCGCACCACATCGAAGGCATGCTGCGGAAGGGCAGGGTGCAGCTCGTTGGCCGCCAGCAGTTCGACGCCCCGCGAGAAGTGATCCTTCAACACCTCCACGGAGAAGTTGTAGCCCGCCGACTCATTGGCCGCAATATCATCCAGCGCCTTCTGGAACGCCAGACGATCCATCGTCTGGGTTCCGTACGAGTACAGACCGTCCAGCACCGCCGCCACTCCATCCATGCCCGGTGACGTCTGCAGATCAGAGTTATGATCCACGTTGCCCATCACAGTCACCGTAGGGCTAATCCGATCCGTCTTCACGATCAAACGGATCCCGTTGGGCAGGGTAGTGTCGGAGACCTGCACAAAATCCGTTGGTACCTTCAGCTTGTCCAGCGCGTTGGCGGCCCATGGCGGAAGCACCACAGGCTTGGTGGGCGCCGCAGTCACCTGCTCGGCGCCTCCAAAGCCCTTGGAGGCCACCGGCTGCCCTGTCGGCACTGGCTTCAGCGTAGCTGTAATGGAGTTCTGGCCGGTAAGGAACTCCCGGGCAACCCGGTTCACATCGGCCACGGTCACTCTCTTGAGCGCATCCACATCCTCTTCAGGAGATGCGCGCCCCTCCGCCGCCAGGGCATTGGACCAAACATCGGCCAGTCCCGGAATCGAGTTGCGCTGAAACTCCGCCCCTGCCACCTCGCTGCGTTTGGCGGCATCCACCAGATCCGCAGGCACGCCATGGGTCGCATAGTTCTCCAGGATCTGGCGCATCTGCTGGATCGCGGCCACCACGTCCACCTGCGCCGGCTCGGCCACCAGTCCGAAGCCTACGCTCGCCTTGGGATAGGTTTCCGCCATGCCAAACTCCGCGGCCAGCGCCTTACCCGCCGGCACCATCCCGTACAGATCGGCCCGCTGGCTGCTCAGTACGTCGGCCAGAATCTGGCTGGCCGCATAGTCGGGAGAGTCCGTTCCCGGCATCCGATACGCGATAAAGCCCAGGGTGTACGGAAGGTTGCTGTCCAGATTGAAGCTCTCATTCTTCACCGGGAGCAGGTGAATCGCCGGATGTGGCGGCAGTGGATGGCTGGGAATGCTTCCGAAGAGCTGCTTGATCTTGGCCAACGTTGCCGTAGGGTCCACATCGCCCACAATCACCAGGATTGCGTTGCCCGGCGTGTACCACTTCTGCTCGAACGCCCGCAGCATCGGCCCTGTCGTGGCGTCAAACGAACTCTTGGTTCCCAGCGGATCGTGCGCATACGGCGTGCCCGCAAACATGTCGGCGTTCATGCGGTCGATGAACTTGTAGGTCGGGTTGGAGAGGTCGCGAGCCACCTCTTGCTCAATGGCGCCCCGTTCCCTGGCCCATTCAGCCTGCGAGTCGTCTATGCCGCGCATGCAGGCCGCGCTGGCCTCCAGCGCCACATCCAGATCGGCCGCGGGGACCGTTTCAAAGTACTGCGTAATGTTCTGCTGCGTGTCTGCGTTGTTCTCTCCACCCATCTGCGCAAAGATGGCGGCCGTCTGGTCGGCGGTCATTCCGCTGCATCCCCGAAAAGCCATGTGCTCTTGCGCATGAGCCATGCCGGGAAAGCCCGGCGGCGTCTCGTCCCCACCCACCATGAAGTTATTCTCCACCGTCACCACCGGAGCCAGGGAGTTGCGCAGGATCACCACCCGCATGCCATTCGTCAGTGTGGCTCGCACCACGCCGGCCTCGGCTCCAGAGGGCGCCGGCGTCTGCGCGAAGCTTCCATAGGCTCCAACAACGGCGAGACCCAGCGTCAGTGCAAGCAAGTTTCTTGAATTCAAGTTGTCATCTCCTTTGCAACAAATGCGCCGTATCCTACCCATAGAGGCGTGGCGTATAACCTGAAAAGCACGACGGCTTCCATCATAAAGACTCTCGACGGCCCGCGTATCAAGCGTCTCCAAAAGGCGAGCCGTGGAGCCGGAACCGGACTGCAGAAACGTACATCGCGGCGGCCATCGGAAGCGGATGCTTCAGCCGCTCTTCTCCGCCGCAGCAAAGGCGCGGAGCCAGTGCCGCCCCTGCCCACCCTCCATGACCCTCTTCTTCCAGATTCTCTCTCCCATCGTGGTCGCCGTCCACCTCGCGTGGATCCTCTGGGTGATCGTCGGCGCTCGCTGGACGCGCGGCCATCCCTGGCTCACCGCCTTTCACCTGACGTCGCTCGTCTGGGGCATCATCGTTGAAACCTGCCCCGTGAACTGTCCGCTGACCTTGGCCGAGCAGGCCCTGGAGACTGGCGCCGGGATGCATCCCTGGGCAGGTAGCTTCATCCTTCACTACTTGGATGCGATTGTCTATCCCAACCTTCCCGCATCGCTGCTGATCGCGCTTGGGGTGGCCCTCTGTGTCGCGAACCTTCTCATCTACGCCTTGCGTCTGTACCAGTTTCTCTCCCGGCCGCGCTAGCAGACCACCCCGGGGAAGAGCGCTGGGGGAAGGGAAGGAGTGCGGCATCTCTGCGCAGCCAGACATGGGCTAAGGTTCTTCTCCCGGCTTGGTCTTGCGGATCACATAGATGGACGCCACCAGCACCGCGATCAGCAGCGCCAGGATCACCGCCTCCACCATCGCCGCATGAAAGTGCAACTGTGTGTCCGGCCCCCACGGCGTATTGCGCGTAAAATCCTCGGCCTGCAGCGTCAGCACCAGGGTGCGCCGGATAATCGCAATCAGGCCGATCACCAGGAAGGGCTCGACAAACAGGCTGTGCGAGCGAATAGAGATTCGCACCGTGTGCAGCAGCTCCACCAGCATCAGCACCAACAGCAACCTGTCGATCAGCACAAAGATCGTCGCGGAGGACATCAGGTCGTGACGGTTGCTTGCAAACAGGTAGAGGCAACCAGCAACCGCAAGAATCGCCGTAACGCCCAGCAGGATGCCCAGTACCATGTAGATCGCCGTCTCTACCTGGCCAAGCAAGTCGTAGGGGCGGGATCGTTCCTTCTCTGCCATCGTCAGACACGGCCTCACAGTGGAAAGCATCACCCGGAAAGTCTTCGCCGTCTGCTCCGCGGAGCGGGCGCTGCGCTTCTCGTTGGTCTTACTGCCATGCTAACGGATGCCGTCTACACAGCTTCGGGTTGGTCGTCCCGTCTTGCTCCTCAGCGCATCTTCCGTGTAGCATTACCCAGCAAATGCGTGTCTCACGCCACGCTTGGCGCCGGCCCGGAGAAAGCAAGGCAGTTCTGCCGACTGCTCTCGGCTGCAACAACTTGCACTCGCCACGCCCCTGGTTGCCTTAGCCATTAGAACGGAATCCAGCATTCGCGGTAGAGTTAGAGGCGAACTGAATCTTCACGCTCCTGAAATAGGGGAAGGAGACAATCAACCCGTGATCAAACATCCGTTGCGCCACGCCTGCATGCTGTTCCTGCTCTCCACGGCCTGCGCCGCTCAGACCACCATCTCTCTGCCGTCCAGCAAGCAGATTCTGTCTCCGGTTCCAGGCCGGCCGCAGCAACTCAATAGCCTGCCGATGTCGATTGCGTGGTCGCCCGATCACCGCTATTTGGCGCTGGTCAACGCAGGCTTCGGCACCGTGCAGTCGAACTATGATCAGTCCGTCGCCATTCTCGATACGCGCACCGGAAGACTGATGGACTTTCCTGACCCCCGCACCGCGATCCATGCGCCGCAGACCATGTACTCCGGCATCGCCTTCTCCCAGGACGGCCGCCATCTCTACGTCAGCTTCGATTCGCTTACCGCACCGGATGGCGTTCCCATCAACCCAACCCGTCATCCCGCACGGCAGCCGGCCCATCCGCAAGTCATGACCGGCAACGCGGTTGCGGTCTATCGCTTCTCACCGGGGAAGGACGGCTCAGCGCCCTCGCTGCAGCCGGAGCGGTTGATCCATGTGCCCCTGCGCGACCTTACCGGCAGCCAGATGCAGCATCATGGGCCACTCAAGCTGCCGCGGGACAAGGGCATCCCTGCGCCGGCCGGCCTCGCGATCCTCCCTGGCGCGGAGCCCAGCCAGGAACGGATTCTGGTTGCTGATGAGTACTCGGATGACGCCGTTCTGCTCGATGCCGCTACCGGCAAGCTTCTCACTCGTTTCGATCTCTCCTCCGGGCCCGTAATTCCCAGCACGTACCCCGTGGCCGTCGTCGCCAATCGGGAAGGCCGGCGCGCGTGGGTATCGCTATGGAACGGCTCTGCCGTGGCGGAGCTGGATCTGCGAACCGGCAAAGTGGCCCAGACTCTGCCTCTGCTGCCGCCCTCGCGCGATACGGACCCCAGCTCTCATCCGGTGACGATGACCCTCAGCCCCAACGGCAAGACGCTCTTCGTCGCTCTCGCCAACCGCGACGCTGTTGCCGCCGTCCGAGTCTCCACGAGGCGCATGCGCCTGGTCGGCTTCTACGATACGCGCCTCCCTGGGCAGAAGTACTTCGGCGCCATGCCCGATGGACTGGCCGTCTCGCCGGACGGGCGAACGTTGTACGTCGCCAACTCCGGCTCTGATGCGGTAGCCCTGTTTGATATCGACCAGCCGTGGCGACACCATTTCCGCAGCAAGCCGCTCGGCTTTATCCCCACAGAGTGGTACCCCACCGCGGTCGCCGCGGACGCAACCCATCTCTACCTGGCCACGGGCAAAAGTGAGGGTACGGGGCCGAATGACATGCCGCAGCCGGAGCCCGCCCAGACCACACCCGGCTTGAAGCAGACCCCGCAGCGTAAGAGCACCTACATCGCCACCCTGCTTCACGGCTCTCTGGCCTCCATCGATATCGCCACGGCGCGCGCCGAGTTACCCGAGCTCACCAGCCAGGTGATGAAGAGCAACCGGATGAACGCTGCCCCGGAGACGATCCACTTTCAGGGCGGCAAGAACCCCATCCGGCATGTGATCTACATCATCAAGGAAAACCGGACCTACGACCAGATTCTTGGAGATCTCGGCGCGGGCAACGGCGACCCCGCCCTCACCATGTACGGCTGGAAGATCACCCCCAACGAACATAAGCTCGCTCTTCAGTTCGGCGTTCTGGACAACTTCGATGACTCTGGCGAGGTCTCCGGAGACGGCCACGTCTGGTCCACCGCCGCCATCAATAGCGATTACCTGGAGCGCACCTGGCAGATCGGCTACCGCGGCGGAGAGCGCGTCTACGACTTTGAGGGCGTGGTCGAGGGGGGCTATCCGCTGCGCGAGCACATTCCCGACATCGATGCTCCAGACAGCGGCTACATGTGGGGCGACTTCGCGCGCAACCACATCTCCTACTTCCACTTCGCAGAGTTCATCTCAACCCAGTGGTGCAATGCCACGGGAGCTCCTCCGGCCTGGCAGACAGGGAAGGAAGGTACGCCCGAGGGAACCCACTACTGCAAGAACGCTTACATCCAGCCCGGCCAACGGATCCCGGTCAGCTATGGAGGGGGGAATAACCCGTACCAGTGGCCCATCCCGTTGGTCTATCAAAACGTGGCCACCAAGGCTGCGCTGGTGGGGCACTTCGACCCAATCTATCCGGACTTCGGTTTGCAGTTCCCGGATCAACTCCGGGTCAATGAGTTCCTCAACTACTTCCGCCGTTGGGTCTCCGGCTTCACTCGCGGAGCCGATGCCATGCCATCGTTCGTCATGCTCCGTCTGCCTGACGACCACACCGCTGGAACGCGCCCTGGATCGCCCACGCCAGAGGCTTCCGTAGCCGATAACGATCTGGCCGTTGGCCGAGTGGTCGATGCTGTCTCTCACTCGCCCTACTGGAACAACACCGCAATCTTCATCCTGGAAGACGACGCTCAGGATGGAGCCGACCATGTGGATGCTCATCGTTCCATCGCTCTGGTCATCAGCAAGTACGCTCCGCATCGCGCCAAGCCCTTCGTGGATAGCCGTTTTTACACCACCGTCAGCACCGTCCACACCATCCTCACCTTGCTGGGAGCGCCGCCCATGAACAACAACGACGCGCTCGCTCCGCTCGAGTCGCCAGAGTTCAGCGGCGCTGGCGACCAGCCGCCCTATCAGGCCGATTACCGCAACCAGAAGAACGGTCTCATCTACAAGGCCAACACGGAGCACTCCTACGGAGCGAAGCAGTCAGCCAGCATGGACTTTGACCATGAAGATCATGCCCCGGTCCGGGAACTCAACATCATCCTCTGGAAAGAGGCCATGGGCAACAAACCCGTCCCGTATCTGCTTCTGCATCCCTACGCACCGCGCGACGGGAGCGCAAACAAGGATGACGATGACGGCGATGACGGCGGAAACTGATGCGCGGCCGTGGCGGATGCGCGGCGCTGGCGAGCGACGCCGAAGGAAAGTAACTTGGCAAGGCTCACCGAAGCCGCAGACGGAGAATTGCCATTTTCCTTTGTCCGGGAGATACTCTCCTTGGTGAGTCGTTTCGTCCGGCATCGATCCACGGCTGCACAGCGGATCCCACGGGCGGGAGTAGTTCAGTGGCAGAACGTCAGCTTCCCAAGCTGAATGTCGCCGGTTCGATCCCGGTCTCCCGCTCCAACTCATCTCTCGGCTGGTAGCATCGGCCAGCAGCATCCCGGGCGCGTCTCCACTTCGTTCGGCTACGTTCATCCTCACGGGCAGAGAATCACAGGAGATACCTGCGTTTGGCGCGGGAAACCTCTTCAGCCCGAATGCCGCCCGGAAGACCCACAAGCCCACAAGCCGCGGCAGTCCTCAACCCAGGCTCGGCTCATGCCGCCCACGGCTAACCCATCGGATTCGCACCAGCTTCTGCCGTCACCGCCCCGGCTACTTGGTGCTGGCCGTCTGCACCTTCTGCTCAGACGGCAACTGGTGGTTCTCCAGCGCCAACGCCATGGGCATGTAGGAGAGAGCCTGGTTCACCTGCGGATCCCACTCGGTGATCACCTCATCCCCGGCCGCCTGCCCAAACTGCGATGTAAACAGCTCGGTCTTGATCCGAACCTTGACCCAATCCAGGTTGTCGGCAAACTCCTTGTCCGTATACGCAATCTTTTGTGACTTCAGATAATCCTTGAACTGCTGCAACAGGGCGTCGTCCACCACCAGATTCCGGCTCACCGTGTGGCTGGCCAGGTAGTGGTTGCTAAAGCCGAAGAAGGCGTAGTGAAGCAGCATCTCGTCCTGAAAGTGATTGCTCTTCAACTCCGGGATCTTCTCATCCGGCGTGATGCCGCCGCCCCCATAGACCACGCGCCCCGCATCGGTGTGTTCCAGCTCTTTGTTGGTGTTGTTGGCGGGCAGGGCATCGTTGCGCACGTAGTAATAGTCATAGAGCGAAACCCCGTTATAGTTCCGTTGAATCAGCCGCCCGGAGGGCGTGTAGTAGTGGTAGGTAGTTAACGCCAGTCCGCTGTCTTCCGCAATCGGGAAGACGGTTTGCACCAGTCCCTTGCCAAAGGTCGTCTCACCGACAATCAAGGCCCGGTCATGATCCTGCAGCGCGCCAGAGATGATCTCTGCCGCCGAAGCCGTGTTGCGGTTCACCAGAACCACAATCGGGTACTTCGCCGTCGACCCGGTTGGAACCGTGTAGACCTGGTCTGGGAAGACGCCCTTGCGTGCTCTCTGCGAAACCACCACTTGTCCTTTGCTCAGGAACTTGTCGCAGACATCCACTGCCTGGTTCAACAGTCCGCCCGGATTGTCACGCAGATCGATCACCAGTCCCTTCAGATTCGGGCCAAAGCTGTTCAGTGCGTCCTGCACCTCCTGCGAGGTGGTCTCCATCTCGCTGGTGATGCGGATATAGCCAATTCCCGGCCGGATCATAAAGGCCAGCGGCACGGACTTTTCCGGAATCTCGTCGCGTACCAGGTGGAACTCCAGTGGCTTGGCGAAGCCTTCCCGAGACATCGTCACTGTGACATGCGTACCCCGCGGTCCCTTCAGGAGATTCGCAACGGCTGTGGTGTCAACGTGGTCAATCGGCTTCCCATCCACCGCCATGATCACATCGCCCGGCCGGATTCCTGCGCGAAAGGCTGGCGTCCCTTCAATCGGGGCTACCACCACCACTTTGCCGTTCTGTTCCACAATCTGCATGCCAACGCCGTAGTACTTGCCGCTCTGCTCCTGGCGCATCTCCGCGTAGGCCTTGGGATCAAAGAAGTTGGAGTGCGGGTCCAACACGTGCAGCATGCCCGGGATCGCCCCGTCGTAGATGGTCTTATCCACCTCATCCTGGTTGAACTTATCCGCGTAGTTGGCCTCCACCAGGGCGAAGACGCCGGTAAACTGCTTCATCGAGTCGCGCAACTGCGACTCGTCCGTGGCCGACTGCGCGGCCACCCGCCCGCCAGCCAGCGAGCCTGCAAACCCACAGGCGGTCAAAAAGATGGTTGCCGATAACAGTGCGCGACGCATTGGGGAAGACATCATGGAAGGAAAAGAACCTCTGGCAAATCAGCGGTGGGACCCAGGTACACGCAGGCCTCCCCATTTGGACGGAGTATAGCATCGTCGCGGTAGCCGGCACCGGAGCCTGTTCCACAGGCCGGCTCCGGCAGGCGCCCCGCCCCTGCCTCGCCGCAGCCTGGGCAATCCAGAAGAGCACCCCTTGCAGAAGATCCCCCAAGGAGCTTCCGCACAGGTAGAATAGAACAGCCAGATAACTTCTACCCAGATGGAAAGTCAAATCACCATGCGGCTGCTGGGCGCGGACCGCGAGCAAGGGTATCTGCATAAGGATCGGATGACACAGAAGCTAACACGCACCAAACTCCATGGCCGGTTGCCAGCCGCCGCCAGTATCGTTGTCACCTTGGCTCTCTCTGCTGTGGCTACAACCGGCGCCGCGGCGTCGGCGCAGACCCAGACGCAGCCGCAGCAGAGCGGCTATCCAGCCACCGGAGCAAACTTCGAGCCCGCCTCCAATCTCACTCTTCTGCCGCTCCCCACTCCTACGCCCATCACCCCGGGCGGCACGGTGGTGGAAGATGCCATCGCCCGCATCAATGACCAGGTGATCACGCGCACAGAGTACCAGGCTGCCGAAGATCAGCTTTTGCAGCAGGCTCGCCAGGACAACATCTCGCAAGCTGAACTCGATGACCGCGTGGACAACCTTCTGCGGGACATGATCGATGAGCAACTTCTGCTCTCCAAGGGCAAGGAACTCGGCATTACCGCTGACGCGGAAACCATGCGTGAGCTGGACGACATTCGCAAGCGTAACAACCTGCCCTCCATGGAAGCCCTGCAGAAGGCAGCTACCGAGCAGGGCGTCTCCTTTGAAGACTTCAAGCAGCACATCCGCGAACAGCTCATTCGCCAGCAGGTGGTTCGCGATCAGGTCGGCAGCCATCTGGATATGACCCATGCCGATGAAGTCGCCTACTACGATGCCCACAAACAGGACTTCATGGTCCCCGAAGAGGTGCATCTGAGTGAGATTCTCATCCCTACCCCGGATAACCCCACTCAGGCCCAGATTGACTCAGCGCAGGCCCGTGCCGACCAGATCGCGGCCAAGCTCAAGGCGGGCGGAAACTTTGCCGCCTTGGCTCGCCAGTACTCTGGCGGTCCTACCGCCTCGGCTGGCGGCGACCTGGGCGACTTCAAGCGCGGCGCCCTGGGTGACGTCCTCGAGAACGCTACCTTTCCGCTTCCGGTTGGCGGCAACACTCCGCCCATCCGGACCCGGCAGGGATACGTCATCCTGCACATTGACTCCCACCAGAAGGCCGGCGTTCCTCCGCTCTCCGCGGTGGACGAGAAGGTACAGGAGGCGCTCTACTTCTCGCAATTGCAGCCGGCTCTTCGTGCGTATCTAACCAAGCTGCGCTCTCAGGCGTATATCCAGATCGCCCCTGGCTTTGAAGATACCGGCGCTCCCACAGAGAAGCCCACCATGGAGATTGCCTACACCTCCTACACCGCCCCAGCCCTCAAAAAGAAAGTTCTCAAGAAGCAACGGCTGGAGCAGGAGAAGGCCAACCGCGCGCAGCAGGAGCTAAAAGCCGCTCGCGATCGCCTCGCCCAAAAGGAGGCGGAACGGGCTGCCAAGGCTGAAGAGAAATCTGGGAAGAAGGTCGACGTAAACTTCAAGCGCCACAAGGTGGAGCGCGAGAAGATCCGCTTCGGACAGGCGCCGGAGAACCCGCTTCCCACCACCCCAACCCAGACTGCCTCTACCGGTACTGCCGGCGCCGGAGCCCTTGGAGAGGCGCCCGGGCAGACCCTCGCCTCCGATGTGGGCGACACCACCATCACCACCGGCAGTGGCGAGGAGGATCAGGGCTATGTCGATCCCTTCGCGCCCAAGGTTGTCCCGCACAAAAAGTTCCGTTACACAGACCTTGAATCTCAGGCAGAGGAAAAGAAGGCCAAAAAACAGGTTGCCGAGGCTGAGGCCAAGGCCCAGATGCGGCCAATCATCGCTACCACCCAGCAAAGCACCTCGGAAAAGCTTCAATCCGCCCCTCTCGGTTTGGATGGAGATACGGTCAAGAAGAAGAAGGCCCCGCGCCACAAGCGCAAGAAGAATGAGGCCAAGGTGCGCATGAGGGAGAAACCGCAACCGAAGACCCAAGCGCAGCCGGCCACCGTCGCCCCCACGGTGAATCCTGAACTCGCTGCTCCCATCGCACCATCCTCTACCGCTAGTTCTTCAGCGACTCAATAGACCTCCAACCAGCTTCATCATGCCAACCAGACGCGGCAATCAAGGCTCATTCCCTTGGTTGCTGCGTCTGTCGGTTATCAAACGGTTGTGCCCTGCTGCGTCAGGTGTCGTATCCTTGACCTCTACCTATGAAAGAGTTTTTTGTCTCCGACGCAGCACGGTTTGAAAACCAGCCCATCACCAGCTTCTTTTTAGTGGCCGCCATCAGCGCCCGGGATCGCAAGGGCGGCGGCCAATACCTCGCTCTCTCCCTTGCCGATAAGAGCGGTCAGTTTGAAGCCCGCATGTGGGATGACTTCGCCGAGGCCCTCCAGAGCTGCGCCGTGGGCAGCTATGTCAAAGCATACGGGCAGATCTCCAAATATCAAGGCAAGTACCAGATCACCCTCTCCAAACTGCGCCTCGCCGCCGCAACCGAGATTGACACTGCCGACTTTGTCCCTACCACCCAGTATGAGATTCCCGCCATGGCGTCCGAACTACGGGGCTATGTGGGGTCCTTCGCCAATCCCCACCTTCGCCGCCTGGTCCTGGCCTTCCTGGACGATCCGCAGCTTGGCCCAGCCTTTCTTCAGGCGCCGGCCGCCAAGCGCCTCCATCATGCCTGGATCGGCGGCCTCCTGGAACATGTTCTCGCCCTGGTCCGCCTCTGCCGCGCTACCGCGCCCTTTTATCCAGAGGTCAATCCCGATCTTCTAGTCACCGGAGCCATCCTCCATGACATCGGCAAGGTGCGCGAGCTGAGCTGGCAGAGCACGTTTGACTATACGCTGGAAGGCCAGCTCATTGGCCATATCTCGATCGCCCAAGGCATGCTCCACCTGAAGATTGCCGAGCTGGACGCTCAAGCTGCCCAGGATCCCAAAGCGGAGCCGTTTCCCCAGCAGCTCCGCCTGTTAATCGAACACATGATCCTCTCCCATCACGGCAAGCTGGAGTTTGGCTCACCCAAACTCCCCATGACTCCTGAGGCCATGCTGCTCAGCGCCCTGGATGATCTCGAGGCCAAGTTCCAGGCTCTACGCAACGAGTTTGCCGGCGCCCAGGCCGCCGGCCGCGGCCCCGGCGAACTCACCGAATGGGTCCGCAGCATGGACCGTCCTCTCTTCAACTCGCAAGCCTGGCTCCAGTCGGCTGAGCCCAGGGACGACAAGAAATGACGGGAAGAAAGACGATTGGCATCCTCTGGCGGACGCGGCAGGGTATGGGCTCAAGCCGATGGCCTTTATAATCTAGTTTCGATGCTTCGTTTCTCTACAGCCGGCGAAAGTCACGGTGAATCGCTTGTCGCACTGCTCAGCGGCCTTCCTGCGGGTATCCCCGTTGATCAGGCCTTTCTGGATCATGAACTCTGGCGGCGCCAGCAAGGCTACGGACGCGGTGGGCGGATGCGTATCGAACGCGATACCGCTCACATCCTCTCCGGCGTGCGCCACGGTTACACCATCGGTTCACCGGTCGCCATGACCCTGGTCAACCGCGACTGGAAGAACTGGGAACAGATTCTGCCCGTGGAGCCAGGTGACCCGTCCAGGCACAAGGCCGTCGCCAGCCCTCGCCCTGGGCACGCCGACCTGGCAGGAGCGCTCAAGTACAACTTTGCTGACGCCCGCTATATCCTGGAGCGCGCCTCCGCCCGGGAGTCCGCCGCGCGTGTAGCCTGCGGAGCTCTGGCCAAGATGCTCCTTCGGGCCCTCGGCATCCAGGTGGCCAGCCATGTCACGCGGGTAGGCTCGGCGGAACTCTCCCGCTCCGCCACCTTCGCTGAGATCGCCGCGCTGGCGGAGAGGGAAGAGGTCCTTCTGGCCTGCGTCGATCCGGACTCTGAAGCCGGCATGAAGGCTCAGGTGGACGCTGCCCTCCGCTCCGGAGATACCATCGGCGGCATCTTTGAGGTGGTGGTCCACGGCCTTCCCCCCGGTGTCGGCACCCACGTCAACTGGGACGAGCGGTTGGATGGATTGCTGGCCCAGGCGGTTATGAGCCTCCAGGCCGTCAAGGCCGTGGAACTAGGCCGTGGCGTCACTGCGGCGCAATCACCCGGATCGCTGGTTCACGATGCCATTGGCTACGCCCCGGAGAGTGAACTCCCGTCCAACGCCTTCACCCGCTTCACCCGCGAACAGAACAACGCCGGGGGCCTCGAGGGAGGCATCTCCAACGGCCAGGATCTGGTCATCCGTGGCTACCTCAAACCGATCTCGACCCTTCGCCGCCCCCTCGCCTCGGTCTCCTTTGAAACCCGGGAGCCCACCAAGGCAGCCTATGAGCGCTCTGACGTCTGCGTCGTCCCCGCCGCCGGGGTCGCTGCGGAGGCGATGGTCGCCCTCACCGTTGCCCGCTGCGTCATGGAAAAGTTCGGCGGCGATAGCCTAAAGGAGCTTCACCGAAACTATGCTGGTTATTGTGATCAGATAAGATCCTATTAAGCAGAATCCGCATCGGTTAAGCTGGAATTGTGTGTAGCATGCCCACTGAGACCAAATTCGACAGTCCGCCGGAAACCCAGCAGTCCCGGCGCGCCGCCCGTATCGCCGCCCGGGACGCCATCATTCGATCCGCTCCCAAACTCCATACGGTGATCAAGTATCCGCACCCGACGTTGCTCAAGCCCAGTGCGCTCGTCACGGAGTTCACGCCTGAACTCGCTCAGTTTGTCGAGGAGATGTTCGATAGCATGTACGCGGCAGAGGGCATCGGCCTTGCCGCACCACAGATCGATGTCTCCCAACAGATCACCGTCATCGACATCAGCTTTCTCGAACGGCCTGAGGATAAACTGGTCCTCATCAACCCCGTCGTCATCGACCGCCGCGGCAAGCAACTCGAAGAGGAAGGCTGCCTCTCTCTACCTGAAATTCGCGAGAAGATACAACGTGATGCATGGGTTAAGGTACGTGCGCAGAATGTGAAAGGAGAGTTCTTTGAGGTGGAAGGTGAAGAGCTTCTGGCTCGAGCTATGCTGCATGAGATTGACCACCTCAATGGGATTCTCTTCATCGATCGCCTCAGCCGCCTCAAGCGCGACTTGGTCCTCCGCCGCATTCGGAAGCTGCAAAAGAATGGTGAATGGTAGGCGAAGCCTGCATCCTTCCTAAGCTGGAGTCTTTCACTTAAGTCATTCAAAATAAAGTATCTTATGTCTTTTTTGGGTCGTGGACTCTTTGTCTACCCGCTGGCCTCTCTCTTGGCTTCCATCCCCTGGAACCATTCCTCCCCGTCCGTTGTGAAGATCTCTTGAGCCAAGTTCTCTTTACGGCCGGAACCGTGCGAAGTCTTCGCCTTCAAACGAATCTCTCCAGAGCCGGCCAACCACAACTCGTCGCTCAGAATCTGCAAGATCCACCAGAAACCTCAAAGGTGCGTTATGAAACTCGTCTTCTGTGGAACCCCGGAGTTCGCCGTGCCCAGTCTGCAAGCGCTTGTGGACGCAGGGCATCAGGTTAACCTGGTGCTGACGCAGCCCGACCGTCCTGTGGGGCGTAAGCAGGAACTCCAGAGCCCTCCCGTCAAACAACTCGCCGCTCGGCTGGGTATTCCCGTCCTGCAACCGGAACGAATCAAGAACAACCAGGAACTCAGATCGACCCTGGAGAGTATCGCTCCCGACGCCATCACCGTGGTAGCCTACGGACGCATCATTCCCCAATGGATGCTCGATCTGCCTCGCTACGGAAATATCAACGTCCACGGATCGCTGCTTCCAAAGTACCGCGGCGCTGCGCCGATTCAATGGGCCGTGGCCAACGGAGAGTCGGAGACCGGAATCACCACCATGCTCCTGGATGCCGGCCTCGATACCGGCGA
>DAHXNO010000197.1 GCA_027365345.1 Granulicella sp. | reverse complement strand
GCGCCGCCCCCGCCGGCAACTCCAGATGCGCCTCAACCCACCGCTCCACCCCGCCGGAACTTCACCGACCTCTGGCTGCACTTCACCGGGATGGACATCGATAATGTGCTGGTGGTGGTGCGCAGTCCGCGGCAGATGAGCGTGGTGGAGGTCTCCGGCGACCTGCGGCCGCTGGACCTGATTCACCTGAGCGGGCACTTTGGGATTCCGAAGGTGGATCCGGATGCCGTGATGGTTCCCGCGCCACCGGGAAAGTGATGGAGTTAGCGGTTGGGAGACGCGAAGAAGCGCTTTACCAGCCGTAGCGCTCCACCTGGCTCAGCAGCGCCAGTTTGCGCTCCGGGGAGAGAAAGCTCGCTTCCACCGAGTTGGCCGCCAGCTCGCGTAGCTGCTCCAGAGAGAGCCCAAATTCGCGATGGGCGAGCAGATACTCGTCCAACAGATTGGCGCCGAAGAAGGGCGGGTCATCGGAGTTGAGGGTGACCATAAGACCCTCTTCGAAGTAACGGCGCGCCGGGTGGGCCTGCAGAGAAGGACAGCAGCCGGTACGCAGGTTGCTGGTGATGTTCAGTTCCAGAGGAGTCTGGCGCTGGGCAAGGACATCGATGAGATCCGGGTCGTCCTGAGCGGAAAGCGCGTGGCCGATACGCTCAGCGCCGATGTTCATGGCCGCCCAGATGCTCTGCGGTCCGGCGTTTTCGCCGGCGTGGCACGTAAGCCGAAGGCCGGCCTCTCTGGCCTCAGCGTAGAGGTCACGGAACTCGTGAGCCGGGCCCAGCAGCTCATTGCCCCCGATGCCGATGCCAACCATGCTGGGGTAGGAGCGTTGCAGCTCCGCAGCTTTGCGGAAGACGCGAGCGCAGGCCTCCAGGCCAAAGTGCCGCACGGCGTCCACAATCCACAGCAGCGAGACGCCGAACTCAGCCTCGGCGCGGATACGGCCGCGTTCAATCGCGGCGATCACCTCATCCACGTCCAGCCGCGCCTGCCAGTAGAGAATGCCGATGGAGATGTACGCCTCAGCGTGGCGCACTCCCTGCAGCGCCAGGTCGCGAAGCATGTTGTAGGTGATCAGTTCGTAGTCTGCAGGGGTGTGCAGCCGCTCGGTGACGGCCTTGAAGCAGAGCAGAAAGCTGGGGAAGTCGTGGTAGCTGTAGATGGCGCGCGCTGCGTCCAGCGTAAGCGGCGTGGCGTCGTTGTGCGCGGAGAGATCCACCAGGGTTTCCGGTGTGATGGAGCCCTCCAGATGCAGATGCAGCTCAGCTTTGGGAAGATCGCGGAGCCAGGTGGCGGGATCAGGCTGGCCAGACTTCAGATGCTGTCGCGTGAGCGCCATAGGTGGAGTGTGGAAGGTGAACGGCAGTGGTTGCATCCTGAGCGCGCCCACCGATTCCATCTGTGCCAACGCGCCCAAGGCTTCCGCCAGAAGACAAACAAATTCTCCGGGCGATGGAGCAAGAGCGATGGGTGGGATGGGAATGGTACCGCCGAGACGCTCTCGACTCTATCACCTATCTCTCTTTACTCTACACTCCAGCCGTGCAGGCTCTCGACCCAGCGGAGTTGCTCGGCGGTATCGGGAACCAGCATGCCGCGCGCGTGGGTAATGCGGTGAAAGGCATCTGCCGCAGAGAGCCCTTCGCGGCGCAGCAGCGAGGCCGCCAGAAGCGAGGAGCGTCCAATGCCCGCGCGGCAATGGGCAACAATGCTCTTGCCCTGCAGAAGATCGTAGTGGAGTGTGTCAATCAAACGGAGAAAGTCCTGAGAAGATGCGGGAACTGCGCGGTCAGGAATCGGGAAGCTGCGAAACGTGATGCCGTAGACCGCGCAGGCTGCACGCTCTTGCTCCAGGCCCAACTCCATCTCCTCCTCGGCGGTGAGCAGGGAGACCAGCACGCCTGCGCCCTGGCGCTTCAAAGAGAGGATCTCGCCGTCCAGTTCCGCTCCTCCTTTCGGCCGTTGCATGATCGCCAGCTTGATGGAGAGCCCGGTATCAATCCAGTACGCCATACATCCATGGTACCGTTCCCTCACCTTGCGTTGTCTGGCGCATGAGGAGCGGGTGCGACGATCGGTTTGAGCGGAGCAGAAAAAGACGGATTCTTGCCGGCCAACAAGAAAATTTCGCTGTGTTGGCCGCTACAGAACTCGAAGCGCTAGCTGCCAAAGAACTCGCTGCGCTTGCGGCTGTAAAAGAAATAGACGAAGAGACCGATGATCAGCCAGACGAAGAAGCGGATCCAGGTCATCACAGGCAGCCCAGCCATCAGCAGGATACAGAACAGGACGCTGAGCGAGGGAAAGATCGGTCCGCCGGGTACGCGGAACCCACGCCGCCGCTCAGGTTGCTTGTGGCGTAGCACCAGAACCCCGATGGAGACCAGGACAAAGGCAAAGAGCGTTCCGATGTTCGAGAGCTCAGCCAACGTTCCTACGTCGAACAAGCCGGCCGGAATGGCCACCAGAACCCCCGCGACCCAGGTGGCGAAGAACGGGGTACGGAAGTGGGGATGAACCTTGGAGAAGACATCGGGCAGCAGCCGGTCGCGGCTCATCGCGAACCATACCCGAGCCTGGCCGAGTTGAAAGACCAGAATCGACGAGATCATGCCGATGATGGCGCCCAGCAGAACGACGAGCCGTGTCCAGTGCAGCAGCGAACTGCCGGTCTGCAGGGTGAGGCGCTTCAGCCCGTTCACCACCGGAGCGGCATCGCCAATCACGCTCTGCCAGGGCACGATGCCGGTCAGGATCACAGCGACGCCGACGTACAGGATGGTGCAGACGATCAGCGTAGCGATGATGCCGATGGGGACGTCGCGCTGCGGATTCCGGCACTCTTCGCTGGCCGTGGAGACGGAATCGAAGCCGATGTAGGTGAAAAAGATGATGCTCCCGCCGGCCAGAATTCCAGACCATCCATTGGGAGCAAAGGGATGGTAGTAGGAGGGGTGCAGAAAGTGCGCGCCGACGAAGATAAAGGCAAGGATCGCCACCACCTTGACCAGCACCATCATGTTGTTGGTGCGTGCAGACTCGCGGATGCCGCGGGCCAGGATCACGGTGAGTAGAATCACGATCAGGAAGGCCGGGATGTTGAAGCCGAAGTGCCATCCGGGCTGGTAGATGGCGTTGCCGGAGAGATCCTGCAACCCCTGGGGCAGATAGGCAGGCGAAAGCCATCGAGGGCCAATTGGAACGCCCAGCCAGTCCAGCAGATCCACCACGTGAGCGGCGAAGCCCACTGAGACGCTCATGTTGGAGAAGGCGTATTCCAGAATCAGGTCCCAACCGATGATCCAGGCAATCAGCTCGCCGAGCGTGGCATAGGTATAGGTGTAAGCGGATCCGGCGATGGGGATCATGCTGGCCAGTTCTGCGTAGCAGAGGCCGGTAAAGCAGCAGACGATGGCCACCAGCACCAGCGAGAGAGCCAGGGCCGGCCCCGCGCCGGGTCTGCCGGCGATGTGGCCCACGTTGTGGTGCAGCAGACCGAGGATCAGATCGATCACCGGCGATGCCTTCCAATCACCCAGAGCGGCGGGATTGCCTCCGATGGCAGTGCCGATCACAGTAAAGATTCCGGATCCGATGACTGCGCCGACGCCCAGCGCAGTCAGCGAGACCGGCCCAAGGGTCTTCCTGAGCGCGGTCTCCGGCGCTTCGGACTCACGAATGAGCTTGTCGATGGACTTTGTGGCGAAGATTTGTCTGGCCAGGTACGCGTTCCTCGTCGTTTTTTAGCAGATGGGACCGATTGTATGCGTTTTAGAGTCGACCACGAAACTGCGCCGCCAACGGCCATCGCGCCATTGCGCGGCGCTCGGTACGCTCAGGGCCGTCACGTTCTGCAACAGCTCCCGGCTCCGGCGCCGACCAAAAAGAAAAGGGCGAGCAGAGGTTCTCTGCTCGCCGTTGGGTCATGCTGTTCTTCTAGCGCTTGCTCTGGCCACGCGCCAGCTTCTTCACCTTCGCCTTGTTCTCGCCGCGAGCGCCGGTGCGGGGGCCCTTGGGCGCAGCCTTCTTGCGCGCCGCGCGCTTCAGCTTCTTGCGTTCCATCTTGTCGGTAACGCTCTTGGTGTTTGCCATGTGCCTCTCTTCTCTGTTCAGATCTTTCCATTTGGAATGGGACCGGCCGAGCGATCTCCGCTGTGCCTCCGGATACCCTTACAATCGCTCGAGCTGGGCGAACTTCTCGACCAGCTTCTTCATGCCGTGACCTCTAAATTGTACGGTAAGCTTGGCGTCTTCGCCGTCACCTTCGCGAGAGAAGATCACTCCTTCGCCGTACTTGGGATGGCGGACGCGAACACCCTTCCCCAATCCCGCGCCGCTACCCGGCGGCGCAGCCTCCATGCGGAGGCGGCCTTTCAAGCTGGAGCCGCCACCTTTGCCAAAGAAGGCTGCGGTATTATCCAGCGGGCCGCTGCCCAAGCGCGCGGGCTCCGCCCGGCGCTGACTGAAGCGTTGCCGCGCGTATGCCCGCGCGCCAGAACTTGAATCCTGCGACTCATCCTCGTAGGAGAAGTGGCGCTCGCCTTCCAGTGCGTCCGGGTAGCCTTGGCCACGCTGAGCATAGGGCGACGACCCGGCGGAGCGGGGATAACGTTCCGGGCTAAGATCTTCCACCAGGCGCGGGGGAACTTCGGCCAGAAAGCGCGATGGGAGGGACGCCTCCGGCATGTCATTTCCGTAGCGGCGGCGATAGCGCGCCCGGGTCATGATCAGGGTATCCATGGCACGCGTCATGCCTACGTAGCACAGGCGCCTCTCCTCCTCCATCTGGGTTGGATCCTGCAGCGTCCGCGAGTGCGGAAACAGACCCTCCTCCATGCCGGCCAGAAAGACCAGGGGGAACTCCAGGCCCTTGGCGGCGTGCAGGGTCATCAGCGTCACGCGCGCCTCGGCGGAGTAGCTGTCCGCGTCGGAGACGAGGGCGGCGTGGTCCAGAAACTCAGCCAGGGTCTCCCCGCGGGCAGTGGCGTCGCGGGCGGCGTTTGCCAACTCCTTCAGGTTCTCTATCCGGGAAAGGCTCTCCGGCGTGGCCTCCTCCTCCAGGGCGCGGATGTAGCCGGAGCGATCGTTGAGAAACTTGATCAGCGTGGGCAGCGTGGCTTGCCCGCCTGCTGCAATATCCTCTGCGCCTGGTGCCTTCGCCCCGCCCTGCGGGCCGGCCAGCGTCCCTGGGCCCTGCCCTGCCGCCATTATGCGGCTCAGTCGGCCGGCGTTTGCCAATCTCTGCGCCGCACTGGCTGCGCCGCGCGGCAGCGGCACTGGTGCAAAGGGATTAAAGTTGCTCTCTTCGCCGGCGGGCCTCTCCGCTGCGAGCTCTGCGCGCAGACTGGATGGAGCGTCCTCTTCGGCCTGCACCGTGGTCTCGCCGCCGGGGCCAAAGTCAAAACCGAAGTTGAAGCTGGTATCCGCGGCGCTCCCGGCATCTTCGGTAGCCGTTGGCGTTAGGTTCCCATCCTCCGGCGTCTCGTCGGCGGCAAAGCCGAAGTCGAAGGCTACAGCCTCATCCAGCGCCTCCGCGGAATCAGGATCCTGCATCGCGCTTGCATCGTCGACGCTGGTCTCCTCGGCCTGCTTCAGCCCGAACATAGCGCGAGCGTCCTCGATGAGCTTGCGAAAGTTGCTCAGGGCGGTCAGCGCTCGGGGCGGCAGCAGCTTTTCCTGCTGGGCGCGGGCGATGGCATCCCATGTGCTGATGCCCGCGGTCAGAGCGATCCGCTCCAGGGTCTCCATGGTCGTCTTGCCGATGCCGCGTGGCGGCGAGTTCACCGCTCGGCTCAGCGCGATGGAGTCATGCGGATTCTGCACCAGCTTGAGGTAGCTGAGGATGTCCTTGACCTCAGCGCGGTCATAGAAGCTGAAGCCCCCCACCATGTGGTACTGGATCTGGTAGCGGCGCAGGGCCTCTTCCACCAGCCGCGACTGGGAGTTGGTGCGGTAGAGCACGGCGCAACGCGATAACTCTTCTGCGGTTTCGCGCTGATACTGGGCGATGCGGTCGGCGATGAACAGGGCTTCGTTTTCCCCGTCTGCAGCCTCGTAGTTGCCGATCAGCGAGCCACCCTCCCGCGCCGTCCACAGGTTTTTCCCCTTGCGCTGGGTGTTCTGAGCCACCACGGCGCTGGCCGCCTCCAGGATCGCTTCCGTGGAGCGGTAGTTCTGTTCCAGGCGAATGGTGCGGGCCCCGGGGAAGTCCCGTTCAAACTCCAGGATGTTGCGGATATCAGCACCCCGCCAGGAGTAGATGGACTGGTCTTCATCGCCCACCACGCAGACGTTGCCATGCTTACCGAGCAGCTTCATCAACTCATACTGCGGGCGGTTGGTGTCCTGATACTCATCGATGAGCAAATACCGGTAGCGCCGGTTATAGCGGTCCAACACCTCCGCGGAAGATTTGAGCAGGCGAACTGTCTCCAGCAGCAGATCGTCGAAGTCCAGAGCGTTGGCCTTGGCCAGCTCCTCCTTGTAGATCTTGAAGATGTGGGCAATCTTCTCTTCCATGGGGTTGGTGGAGGCAAGGAAGTACTCCTGGGGATCGATCATGTGGCTCTTGGCCCAGGAGATGCGGCCCAGGGCGATGCGGGGCTTCAGTGTCTTGTCATCCAGAAAGAGCCGTTTGAGTGCCTGCTTCACCACTGCCTGCTGATCGTTTTCATCGTAGATGGCAAAGTTGCGGGTCAGACCCTGGTTGCCCACTCTGAGGGCTTCGATGTCGCGGCGGAGGATGCGCACGCAGAGGCTGTGGAAGGTGGAGATGGTTGGCTGGGCCAGGGTCGAGTGTCCCAGGATCTTCTCCACCCGTTCGCCCATCTCGGTGGCGGCCTTGTTGGTGAAGGTCACTGCCAGAATATGGTCAGGAGAGACGCCGAGTTCCTGGATCAGATAGGCGATGCGATGGGTGATCACCCGGGTCTTGCCGCTGCCGGCCCCAGCCAGCAACAGCACCGGGCCCTCGGTGGCGAGGATTCCCTCGCGCTGCTGGGGATTCATCTTTTCGAGAAGATCGGACACAATCCTATTCTATCGAGCCGGCTTGGCTCGCTTCCTCCATGTCTTCCGGTGCATCGGGGATGCGCTGGAGAACGCGGCGCAGGATACCCATGACCGTCATTGCCTGCACGTGCGTCATTCCGTGGCGGAAGGGGCTCTCTGGCGGGGCGGAGGCTGCGGCAAGCTGCAGGACGAGCTGGCGGACCACGGGCTCGCGCGCGTTGCCGGGAAAGCGGCGCGCATAGCCGGTCACCTTGAGCACCTGGAGCAGAAGCTGCGTCAGCCGCTCGCGGTCCTGTACCGTGGCCGGGGCATCCTCCTGACGCGGAAGCTCCACGCTGTGCTCAAAGCCGGAACGGGTGAGCTCGTAGAGGCACACGGCCACCGACTGACCGAGGTTCATCGAGAGGTGACGGTTGTCCTCCGGCTGGAACATGGGGATGGTGGTCAGCAGGTCGCAGTGGGAGAGATGTTCGTTGGTAAGGCCGGTCTTCTCTGAGCCGAACAGAAGGGCCACGCGCGGCTCACCCGCCGGCTGCTCCTGTGCCTCTTTCTCGCGCCCAGGCTGCTGCTCGGCTGAAGCTCCGCCGGCTGAGCTGCCCTGGAGCGCTGCCAGCATCAGGGGTGCTGCGTGCTCCAGGCGGAGGATGGGCTGCCGCAACCGGCGCTCGCCGATGGCCGTGGTGCCCACCGTGAAGGTGCATTCGGCGATGGCTTCCAACAGCGTGTCATGGCGCCGGGCGGAACGTAGAACCTGCTGTGCCGCCACTGCGGCTGGAGTGGGCGCCAACGGATCCAACGGCGCCGAGAGATTTGCGGGTTCGGTCTGCTGTTCCGCCTCCAGTTGCGCAGCTTCAAAGGGAGCGGAGAAGTCGTTCACCACGCGCAGGTCGCAGAAGCCAAAGTCCTGCATGGCACGGGCGGCGGCCCCGATGTTGAAGGGGTTGCGCGCGCCCACCAGAACCACCCGGAGCCGGGAGCGGAGCGAAGAGAGCATAAGACAAAGTCTAGACGGTGGACGAGCGGATGCGGGAGAGGTCCCCCGGGAGCGAGCCAAGTCTCCGTTGGTGGTGCGGCGGGGTTCAGGGCAATCAGCCGCCTGGCGGTGCGTTGGGGGTGGTTACGCCTACACTGGAATCAGCGCTATGGCAGACAACTTTGCTCAGACTGTAAAACAGCAGGCCGATATCGTCCGGATTGTGGGCGAGTACGTCAAGCTGCGCAAGAGCGGAGCCAACTGGAGCGCGTTGTGTCCGTTTCACAAGGAGAAGTCCGGATCGTTCTATCTCTATCCGGGAACGGCCAGTTACTACTGCTTTGGCTGCCACGAGCATGGGGACGTCTTCAGCTTTGTGATGAAGATTGAGTCGCTCAGCTTTCCGGAGGCGGTGCGCGCCGTGGCGGCAAAGATGGGCATCGCCCTGCCCCAGCGCGAGTTTCACTCCGCAGAGGACGCGCGCGAGGCCAGCCTGCGCCGCCAGTTGCTGGACGTCCATGAGGCAGCCACGCAGTACTTTGAGCAGTCCCTGCGCTCGCCAGAAGCCGCCCGCGCCAGGGAGTATCTCACCCTGCGCGGCGTCACTCCAGAGACGATTGCGAAGTTTCGCATCGGATACGCGCCGGAGAGCTTCAACGATCTGCGCGACCGCCTCGGCAAGTTCTTCTCTGAGGAGGCGCTGCGGCACAGCGGCCTGTTCAGTTGGAAGGAGCAGGAGGATGGCAGCCCGGGGCCCATGTACGCTCGCTTTCGCAAAAGGATCACCTTTCCCATCTGCAATGAGCAGGGCAAGACGATCGCCTTCACCGCGCGGGCGGTGGACTCGGCTGAGGCGGACCCCAAGGCCGGACCCAAGTATCTCAACTCACCCGAGACCCCGCTCTACACCAAGGGCCAGGTGCTCTTCAATCTGGACAAGGCGAAGACATCGATCCGGGAGATGGATTTTGCGCTGCTGGTGGAAGGGCAGATGGACTGCATCCGGGTCTTCATGAGCGGCATCGGCAACGTGATCGCCACCAGTGGAACCGCCTTCACCGAGCATCAGGTGCGGCTGCTGGGCCGCTTCACCAAGCGCGTGGTGCTCAACTTCGACCCCGACCAGGCGGGAGCCAACGCCGCCGAGAAGACCATCGCGCTGCTGGTGGAAGAGGGTTTCGAGGTCCGGGTGGTGACGCTGGAGACAGGCCTGGATCCGGACCGGTACATCAAGGAGCGCGGAATCGAAGCCTACACTGCCGCTGTCCGGGGAGCGGCGCGCTATGCGGATTACCTGATTGAACGCGCCCAGGCGCTCTATCCCGGGCGCACGCCAGAGAGCAGGGTGAAGGCCGTGAATATGCTGTTGCCGCACATCGCGCGGGTTCCCAACGCCATCGCGCGCAGCGACTTCGCAGAGAATGCGGCGCAAAAGCTGGGCATTGACAGCGCCCTGCTGCGCCAGGAGCTGCGCCATGCCGCGCAGCGGCGTCTGGAGAGCGTGAAGACGGCGCAGCCGCGCGCTGTCCGAGAGGATGAAAGAATCCTGCTCAGCGCCTTGGTGCTGCCCGATGCCGACTCGGCGCGGGCTCTGGCGGCGGAGCGGTTAGCGGAGAATCCTGAGTGGTACTCCACCCTGCCCAGCGCAGCGTTGATTGAGGTGCTGGTGAATGGACCTGCGCCGGAGAGCCCCTTTGCGGCTGCTCCCGATGATGCTTCACGGCTGTTGCTGGCCAGCGCCCTGCAGAGCGCCGGCCAGGAAGAGGTGACGGCGACCATGGTGCAGGGAGCGCTGGCGGCGCTGCGTTGCGGCTATCTGGAGCGCCGTTCGCGAGAGGTGCGGGCAGACATGGCCAAGGCTCAGCAGCGCGGAGATCAGGAGATGTTGCTTCGGCTCGCTCAGGAGAAGATCCATCTGGACGCGGAGTTGAAGCATGGATGAGCGGACCAGGCATCGGCTGATGGTGGGTTTTGCGACCACAGTGGTGAGCAAGGCCGCATACACCCTTATCCAGGTGATCCAGGTGCCCACGCTGATGCACTTCTGGGGCCGCGCGATGTTTGGTGTGTGGGGCATTCTTACCGCGACGCCAACGTACCTGAGCTTTTCCAATGTCGGCTTCGGCTCCGTGGCCGGCAATGAGATGACCATGCTGATGGCGCGCGGCGCGCAAGAGGAGGCGCTGGCGGTCTTCCAGAGTTGCTGGTGGCTCATCTGCCTGCTCATCAGCGCTACCATGGCGGTCCTCTGCGTGCTGCTCTATGAGCTGCCGGTGGCGCGTCTGCTCAACCTCACCCTGCTCAGCGAGCACGACGTCAAGGTGGTGCTCTTCTGGCTGGGGCTGTCCGTGCTCTTTGGGCAGCTTGAGCAGCTTTTGCAGTCGGCCTACCGATGCATCACGCGTTACTCCTACGGAAACTTTGCCAAGAGCTGCCTCACCCTGGCCGCCTTTGTAGCCATGCTGGTCCCCATTGTGGAAGGCTATGGGCCGCGCACCACGGCCAAGGTCTTCGCAATCGCCAATCTCACCGGAACCTTGATTCTCTGCGCCATGGTCAAGCGCGATATTCCCTGGATCAGCTATGGATGGAGCCACGCCTCCATGCGGGAGATCAAGCGCCTCACCCGGCCTGCGCTGGCCTTTCTGGGCTTTCCCCTGGGCAACGCCCTCAATATCCAGGGATCGCAACTGGCGGTGAACTACGCTCTGGGCAATGACATGGTGGCCGTCTGGATCACGGCGCGCACCGTCTCCCGCCTGGCCTTGCAGGTGGTGGAGCTGGTGAAGAACACCGTCTGGCCAGAGCTGTCCATCGCCTTTGGCGCGGGAAATATGGACGTAGTGCGGCAGCTCCACCGCCGAGCCGTGCAGATCGCACTCTTTGTAAGCCTGATCGTGGTGGTGATGGTCGCAGCCTTCGGTCCCACCTTTCTGCATAAGTGGACCCTGGGGCGCGTCCCGTCCAGCCCCGGTCTGGTGGGTTTGCTTCTGCTGGTGGTGGTCTTTTACTCTCTTTGGTCCACCAGCTCTACGCTGGTGGCGGCGATCAACCTGCATGAGCGGCTAGCCACCATCTATGCCTTCGCTACCGGTACCACCGTGCTGGTGACGTACTTTGCGGCTCGCCGCTATGGCCTCTTCGGTGCCGCCGCCTCCCTGCTCCTGAGTGAGATCATGATGGATCTGTACGTTCTGCCGGCCTCGATCCGGATCGCGCAGGATTCCTGGCCCGGGTTTCTGCGCGCCATGCTCCACTACCCGGACTCCCTCAGGCCCAGGGAGTTGGCGGCCCGGCTGCGGCGCAGGACCCAGGAGGTCGAGGTAGAACTGGAGACTCGCTCCAAGTAGCAGCCCGCGCCGCCATCTTCCTGTCAGCTTTATGCGCACTCTCAACATCGCTGCGCAGTTCCCGTGCGTGGCTATGCGGGGAAGCACACCGCACCTCTGCTCCAGTGCGGTGGGCTACCGCGGGATGGTCTTACCCCTCCGGATGGAGGATGGGAGTCACCAGCCGCTGGATCGCCGGAGCTGCCTGCTCGGAGGGAGGATGGTTGGGGGTCTGCAGCCACTCACGGGCAGCGCCATAGATCGCCCAGCTCGCCGTGGAGGCGAGCAACTCGGGGGAGTAAGCGCCCTGCGGTGGATTCTTTCGTATGCCCTCCAACAACATCCTGCGTACCACCGCGATGATCGCCGACTCCATGTGCGGGGGCAACTGGCCGGCCCGGGGACACTTGGCTCCCGCGCCCTGACGCAGCGACTGGGTCAAAAAGTCGCAGACTCCCAGAACCATCCCCTGCAGCGCCATGCCGCAGGAGCCGTCGAAGACCACTCCGCGTTCGGCAATCAGGGATTGGAAGCGATCCTCGATCATGCACTCCAACAGGGCGAACTTATCTGGGTAGTGAGCGTAGAAGGTGGCGCGGTTGACTCCGGCGGCGTCCGTAATCTCCTGAACGGAGAGCTTGTCAAACTCGCGAGTGTGGAGCAGCGCAGCCAGGGCCTGCTGGAGAATCTTGCGCGTCCGGCGCACCCTCGGGTCGGCGTTCTCGCCGCCATCGAGCGAAGCTGCGCGCCCCCCCACAGCCGGGGGTGCATCACCGAAGCTGGCCATCGGAGGCGCCATGAAGAGTGATGTTACTAAAGATGGCTCTCCGGATGTATTCCCAGGCTGCTCCCATGCCGGGAGCGCCCCATCCCGCGGAAGCTTCCTCGCGTCGCATTTTTCTTGAATCGACATCTGTTGCTTAGACATCAACTGTTGTAAAGGAGATTCACTCATGGCCACTTTGTTGCACATCGACTCCAGCCCGATGAAGGAGGCTTCGGTCTCACGCCATCTGTCCCAAACCTATGTGGAGAACTGGAAGAAGTCGCACCCCGGCGGGAGGGTGATCCCCCGCGACCTGACCAGCAGCGGACTTGCGCCCATCACAGGCGAGTGGGTAACGGCGGTTTACACGCCAGAGGGGGAGCGGAGCCCAGAGCAGAGGACACTGCTGGCGAAATCGGATGAGTTGCTGGAGGAGGTGGAGGCGGCCGATGAGCTGGCGATCGGCGTCTCGATGCATAACTTCAACATTCCCAGCGTGTTGAAGCTGTGGATCGACCAGGTGGTCCGCAGCGGAAAGACCTTTGCCTTTGTCGACGGGAGCCCCAAGGCCATGCTGAAGGGCAAAAAAGCGACCTTCCTGGTCGCCACCGGAGGCCAGTATGGCCCAGGATCAGGTTTGGAGTTCCTGAACTTTATCGAGCCCTACCTGAAGACAATCTTTGGGTTTATCGGGATTACGGATGTGGTCTTTCACACCGCCGGAGGATCTGCCGCGTTGAGAAATGGAGCGAACCGGGGGCAGTTTCTCCTTCCGCACGATCGGGCAGTGGCCGCACTGGCCACGGAGCGTATTGGAGCCTTGGCCTAAAAACCACTGGACAGGAGTGGCTGCGGAAGGTGAAACTTCCCCGCATGAAGTGAACTTAGCAAGCTGGTTGTCGAAAGGAGACACAGGATGAAGATCGCCTCTATGGTGGCGCGGTATCTGCTGGGCCTGATCTTTCTGATCTTTGGATCGAATGGTTTTCTGCACTTTATTCCCATGCCCCCGCCGCCAGGCGTTGCCGGGCAGTACATGGGTGCGCTGTTTGTTTCTCACCTGCTGGTGGTCATCTTTCTGGTGCAGTTGCTGGGTGGGATCCTGCTGCTGGCAGGGCGCTACGTTTCGCTGGGTCTGGTGCTGCTGGGGCCGGTGATCGTCAACATTGTGCTCTTCCACGCCTTTATGGCCCCCAGTGGATTGCCGATGGCCACCCTCGTGGTGATCCTGTGGCTGCTGACGGCCTGGAGTGTCCGCGAACACCTTGCCGGCATCTTCGCCAAGTAGGCCCGCAAGGAACTGCACGGCTCGCCGAGTAGGAAGAATCGCCATCCCAGCGGCGGCTCCTTTGGGAGCCCGCCGCCGTATGCCCGCACCTCCCCAGCCGGGTCTGGTTGGAGACCGGACGCTTCAACGGAGTGCGCGGGTAGCGTTGCGCTGCCGGTTTGATCGGACCCTTCCTTCGGCTAGTTCGAATCCTTGCAGAGTACAGCCTGATCCCTGCGCTTCAAGAGAGAACGAAGGAGGGGCGATTGAAAGTGTCTCTTGACTGTAATGGCATAGAAGTCTTCAAACAGTTGAGGTACGACGCAATACTCCACCAGAACCCCAGTCTTTAACTCATCCTGTACCACAACCGTAGGAACAAGGGCGATGGCATTTGTATCCCGAGCCAGCAGTCGCAGCATCGCCATGTCATCCACCTCAGCCAGCACCCGATAGGTGACCCGATGCTGCTCGCACAGGAGATCGAACCCGGCCCGGATCTCGCTTTCCAGACTCGGAAGGATCATCGAAGTGGCGCCCAAGTCATCCGGAAATACAAACGGCCTCCTGGTGCGCCCGGGCTTTCCAACCAGGCTTACCGGTTGTCTCGCAAGCCGATGCGATCGCCACGGATTCTGCGGATCGCGGTGGACTCGGCGGTTTGAAAGCACCAGGTCAAGACTGTGAACACTAAGGCGAGCAAGAAGGTCCGTCAAGGTGCCGGACTGCAGCACGATCTCAATATCCTTCAGTTGCAGCAGCGGCCGCACAAAGTTTTCCTGGAAGTTACGGGAAAGCGTCGCAACCGCCCCGATCCGCACAGTCTGGCGCTTGCGGAACTCTCCATCCCTCATCAAAGCATAAAGCTCATTCCCCGCTGAAAAGATCGTCTCGGCGTAGGTCAACGCGAGCCGGCCTGCCTCGGTCAGTTGAAGACCCCTGCCTTCGCGCAGGAACAGCGCATGACCCAGGTCTGCCTCCAGCGCTTTGATCTGCGACGACAGCGCCGATTGCGATACGTGCAGTTGTGCTGAAGTCCGGGTCAGGTTACCGTCCTTGGCGACAGCCCAGAAATACTGTAAATGGTGATAGTTCAACTTCATTTCCTTCGTTCTCCTAAACAGAACGCATCCTTCGCTACAATGCATTTTACAGAATCACGCGGATGGCTCACCCTTAAAGAGTGAAAGGACATCCGCAAATGGCTCACCTTCTGCATCTCTGGTCGCACCGCCAGGCCGCGGTGCTTTGCATTCCTACACTGCTGTACCTGCTGAGTGGATTTGGCGGACGGTTCGCACCAAAGAGCAAGCTATCGGTCTCTAACGCGTGGAGCCTCGCGCGGAGAGCGAGTTCCGCAGCGCTCGTGTTTTCCATCGCTTGCTGCTGCTATGCACTGTGGAACGCCTCAATTCTGACGGAAAGGCCGCGGCTTGCTTCGATCTTTTCGCTTGGCAGCCTCCACCTTAGCTTTCGCTTTGATCTAGTGGAATCACTCATGCTTTTCCTGGTGTCGTTCCTGGGTTGGGTCATCGTCAACTACTCGTGTTCGTACATGGCAGGCGATCCAAGAGAGCGTGTCTATATTGGCCGTTTGATGCATACTCTTGCAGCCGTAACCCTGCTCGTGGTGACCAACAGCATGCTCGTGTTTCTGATGGCGTGGATCGCCACCAGTCTGGCTCTTCATGGCCTTCTAACGCTTTACCCCACCCGGCAGGCGGCCGTAATCGCCGCCCACAAAAAGTTCCTTGCCAGCCGCCTTGGCGATATCAGCCTGCTAGGCGGAGTCCTTCTGCTCGGCTCACAGACCGGCAGCTTTGAGATGGACCGAATTGCAGACTCCGTCTCAAAACTTCAGTTCGTTCCGCTCTCCATGCACATCGCGGCATTGCTCCTTGCCGTAAGCGCCATCCTCAAGTGCGCACAACTCCCCTTGCATGGATGGCTTATTCAGGTAATGGAAGCGCCCACACCGGTCTCCGCGCTTCTTCATGCGGGCATCGTGAACCTTGGCGGCTTCATGCTGATCCGGCTGGCTATGGTCATCAACACGACGCCGGCGGCACAGGCTCTGCTGGTGGCTGTGGGTTGTTTCACTTCGGTTGTCGCCTCGCTGGTCATGACCACCCGCATCAGCATCAAGGTTCACCTCGCCTGGTCCACCTGCGCCCAGATGGGATTCATGCTGATGGAATGCGGGCTTGGGTTGTACGCCCTCGCTTTCCTTCATCTGCTGGCGCATTCGCTCTACAAGGCCTATGCGTTTCTGGGCTCAGGTGAGACCGTGAACCAGGCGAAGACCAAGGGTCTAATGCCCCCTCTGCGCGCGCCGAGACCTTCTGTGCAGCTCGTAAGCGGCCTCTGCGGCCTGACGGTGGCGGCACTCGGAGAGCAGGTATGGAGGCCTGCTGCACGTATGGATGCGGCTGCTGCCTTTCGCATTACGGTCGTCGGGCTTGCTGTCGCCGGCATTCTCGCTGCAATTCGCTCCACGCGCAGCCTGGCAGGAGCACTCATCCTTGCGGGAACCTCCCTCGCCGTCAGCATCCTCTACTTTGGCTATGACGCGTTCTTCCAGAAGGTTGTAACCTCACAGATCTTCCCCCAAGTACAACATCCCATCTTGCTCATCCTGGCGCTCATCGGATTCGTTCTTCTCTATGCCATCCAGACGATAATCCGCGCGTATCCTCTCGGGCGTCTCGCCACGATGTTGTATCCCTGGTTTTATGCGGGGCTTTACCTGGATGAGATCTTTACCCGAGCCACGTTCCGTCTATGGCCCGCCACTCAGTTCTCAACCCCAACCACGCGCAGAGATGCCATCCAGCCATTCGAAGGCGCGGCTCAGAGTCTATGAAGAAGCAAAATCGCATAGCTGAAACAAACCCTCAGACAGGCGCGGTAATGCAGGCGGTTTCGACCGCCTGCGGACGCATTGCCCCAACCTGGCCATTGGATCAATTCATTGCCGTGAACCCCTACTGGGGTTTTATCGGCGAATCCGTCCGCCAGGTCGCGCTGTCCCTTCAAAGCTACTCCGGCTCGCGCATGGTCATGCCGCGCAGCTTTTATCGGGAGCGATGGATTGCAGGGTCACTGCGCCCGGAGCATATCGAAGAAGCGCTGCGACGCTTTGGAGCTAGCCTCTCCATCAAAGAGCTACGCGACGAGCTTGAACGCGAGGCTCCATCCGCTCCACGGATTCCTCTTATGACCTCCATTGCGGACTCCAAACGCGATCTGCTGCATGGGATGTCTCTCGACGACTTTGTCAAGCACAACGTAAGCCAGCACTGCGCGTCTTACTTCGACCACTCCCAGTCGTCATGGGATACGCAGCATAAGAAGAATCTCTTCCAAAGCTGGTTGCGCCACGCATCCGCAGACAGGAGTCCCTGGCTTCTGATGGGCATACATCATGTGCGCAGCCATGCGCGCTCGCTGCCGAACCAACCCCTCACCATGATTGAGCTTGGCTTGCAAAGCCTGCCGGTACCCAAGGAACGATGGGCAGACTATTTGACTGCGCTCCTGATGAACATCAATGGTTGGGCCTCATGGTGTGCGTTTGAGCGTTGGCAGGCGGCGCTGGCTCACAGGGAGGATGACCACATCGTTCAACTGCTTGCGATTCGATTGGCCTGGGAGCACTTTGCCTTTCTTCACTTGCTTGAGTCGCAAGAGCCGGCGGCCTGGACGATGGCGTGGGAGAGGTTTCGGGTGTGGCGGCAACAGTCGTGCGCCGAGGCATCAGTGGATTGGATCTTCCAGGAAGCGCTCGAGATCGCCTACCAAAGCGATCTCTGTGGTGCAATCAAGGCCAACTCTGTTGCGGCCACTCCGGACAACGCGATCGCACCGGATGTACAAGCCGTGTTTTGCATTGACGTTCGTTCGGAGGTCTTCCGCCGCGCCTTGGAGCAGTGTTCCAGCTCGATTCAGACGCTGGGTTTTGCCGGCTTCTTCGGCTTGCCGATCTGCTACTCGCCGCTGGGTACGAGCGCGGAGCGTCCCCAGTTGCCAGGTCTGCTCGCTCCTGCGCTGCGGGTGTCTGACAGCACCGGCTCAACAAGAAGGGACGACCAAACCAGAAGCCAGCGGCAGCGCAGTCTGCGCTTCAAATCCTTATGGAAAGACTTCCGGTCATCTGCAACGTCCATGTTCACGTTTGTTGAGTCATTTGGACTGTTCTACGTGATCTCCTTGCTCAAGCGCACGCTCCTGAAGTTGACGCTCCAGAGCCAAGCAAGCGACCGAGAGAGCGTGAAGCATCCTTCCCTGCGCCCATGTCTCTTGAATGGAACTGGAAATGACGCTCCCTCAGTTGAAGCGCTCTGTGATCTGGCAGCAGGCATTCTCAGAAATATGAGCCTCACCAAGGGCTTTGCGCGTCTGCTTCTTCTCACCGGTCATGGCAGCCAGACTGCCAACAATCCACACGCGGCAGGGCTCGATTGTGGGGCCTGCGGTGGCCAGACCGGGGAGGTCAATGCAAGGGTTCTCGCGGGGCTGCTGAACGATTCGGGGATACGAGCCGGCCTGATCGCCCGCGGTATCGTGATCCCTGACACAACCTATGTTCTCGCGGCCCTCCACAACACGACAGTCGATGAAGTCACGGTCTTTGACACGGACCTGTTACCGGAGAGCCACATGTCTGACCTCACCCGTTTGAAGTCCTGGCTGCAACAGGCGGGGCGTCGGGCGCGAACTGAACGCGCTGCTTGCGTCGGAATCGAAACCCACGGAGCCAATTCGAACCAAACTCTCCTCGATCAATTCCGGCTTCGTAGCCGCGACTGGTCTCAGGTAAGGCCGGAGTGGGGACTGGTCAACAATGCCGCATTGCTCATCGCGCCTCGTATTCGCAGCCGGGGCCTCGATCTGCAGGGCCGGGTCTTCCTCCACGAGTACCAGAGTTCCAGTGACCCCAGCGGCGCCATCCTTGAGTCCATCATGACCGCTCCCATGCTCGTCACCAACTGGATCAACATGCAGTACTACGCATCCACTGTCGACAACCACCTTTATGGGAGCGGCAACAAGGTTCTTCACAACGTAGTGGGCGGACGCTTGGGCGTTTTTGAAGGCAATGGCGGCGACCTTCGCATTGGCCTGCCGCTACAGTCCTTGCACGATGGACATAGCTTGCGCCACACGCCTCTCCGGCTGAGTGTCTTCATCGAAGCGCCACAAAGTTCCATCAGCGCAGTCATTGTGAAGCACAAGGTTGTCGCAAACCTCATCCACAATGGCTGGCTTCATCTATTCCAGATCACGCCAGAGGCAAGGACGATATCCCACTATCGGGATGGAATATGGGAACCGGCAGAACTCCATGAGTTCCATGTGGCGGAAGAAACGGCCGATCGAAGGGAGGTATATGCGTAGGAATCTACTGGTTCACCATACGGCGCCTTGGCCAAGCGCTTCAAGATCGACTTGGTCTTGTCGCTTCCCCGGGGTGCTTCCTGACTTCAAAGCTCCCTCACCTTGAAGGACTGGGCGAAGCGTCTGCCGATCGCAGCTTGGTCTGAGGCTCGCGTCTCGCCTCGTGGTCCAGCTTCCATGCAAACACACAGGCCGACTGACGCGTGGCACGGTGGCGCCTCCCAGACTGGGCGAAAATGAGGGTTCAACAGAGCGCGCGGGTGGTATGGCGCCAGACCAGGCAGAGCAGGATGGCGGCTGAGGCGAGGGCGATCAAAAGGCCCCACCACAGGCCGGCGGCGCCCAGTTTCTGATGGAACCCCAGCAAAATGCCGAGCGGCATGCCGATGCCCCAATAGCCGGCAAGCTGGATCAGGAACGGCATTCGGGTGTTGCCGGCCCCGCGCAGCGCTCCCGTCGCGGTCACCTGTACGCCGTCAAAGAACTGGAATCCGGCGGCGATCAGCAACAGCGGGACCGCGGCTGCGATTACCCCCGGGTTCGGCGTAAAGAGGTGGGCGATCCTGCTTGGGGCGGCCAGCAGCAGCACAGAAGCGCAGAGCATGAACAGGGCTCCGGCCCCGATCCCGCTCCAACCAGCGGCCAGCACACTCCCGGCTTGCGCGGCGCCGATCCGCATGCGTCCGATGGCGTGGCCCACGCGTACCGAGGTCGCCGCAGAGATGGCGAAAGGGACCATGTAGGTGGTGCTGGCACACTGCAGCGCCACCTCATGCCCGGCCAGCGGCAGAGGGCCAAAGGTGGCAATCAGTGACGTTACCAGGGCGAAGATGCCAACCTCGGCGACGATGGAGGCTCCGGCAGGCGCGCCCAGCAGGAACAGCCGGCGCAGATGCGAGAGCTCGAACCACCCCAGCCCAAATCCCAGCCGAACCACCCGCCCAGCCGTGCCCAACCCGGAGGACAGTTGCGCGGCGCCGTCATCGCGGCTGCGCAGGCTGTCCCTAAGTCCATAGTGGTGGGTCCGTTCGCCGCGCCACAGCGCGATCAAAAGGACCAGCATCAGGTAGAGCCGGGCCAGGCTGGTGGCCCAGGAGGAGCCGGTAACGCCGAAGGCCGGGATGCGGAGCGTGAGTAGCCCGAGGTGCAGATGGTGGCCAAAGATCAGCACCCAGTCGCCGGCCGCGTTCACCAGATTGGCAGAGATCAGAGCGAAGGCGATGGGCCGTCCATGATGCTCCGCCTGCAGATAGCGGCGCAGGGCAAAGTAGAGCAGCAGGGGAAGCGTTCCATAGTTCAGACCCTGCAGCGCCGGCGCCGCCTGCTCCAGCATGGCATGGTCAACCGGCAGCCGCAGCATCAGGACCGGGGTGACGGCGAACAGAACCGTCAGCACGGCGGAGAGAGCCACGGCCATCACGATGCCGTGGAAGAGCCAGCGATTCGCCTCATGCTGCTCTTTGGCGCCCAGAGCCTGTGAAATCAATGTGTCCAGGCCCAGCAGGATGCCGCTCACGCCGAAGCAGGCGACGTTAAAAGGAACCTGAGCCAGGGCTGCGGCGCTCATTGCCAGGGCTGCGTCCGGAAGGTGGCCGAGCATCACCGTGTCCACCAGCGACATCGAGATCCAGCCCAGTTCGCCGGCGATCAGCGGCAGGGCCAGGCCCAGCAACGGGGGCAATTCCGCGCGGACTTCGCTCAGTTTCAGGCGCATGGGGGTAAGGGTAGCTCAAACCGGCGCCGCAGCGCTTGCCCCTGCGCCCGGGGGGCAGGCGGCTAAACCCGGTCCTTCCAAGGGAGTGCAGCAGGAAGATGGGGTTGCTGGGCCTGCCGCAGAGCCGCAGATTCGAGCCGCAGATTCGAGCCGCAGTTTCCGCCAGCTCCAGCTATTTGACAGTCAGCCTCCACTTTGGGAGACTAAACTCTCACGCAGTTCGCGCGGCTGGATCTAGGTAGCATCCGGTGCTGGGCCTCTGAAGTGAGCCGAAGTGGCGGAATTGGCAGACGCGCATGGTTCAGGTCCATGTACTCGCAAGGGTGTGAAGGTTCGAGTCCTTTCTTCGGCACCAATCTTCCTTAAAATCAATCCATCACCGCCACGGGTCCCGCGTAGCGTCCACGAAACCAGCGGAAGCCACCCATTGAGCGGCGTCCACCAACCCGGCAGGGGTGATCCCTCAAACAGGGCGTCGCACAAAAAATGGAACTGTCCACGCCGGCCCACAATGGCGCGGCAACCGGAGACAGGCGCAACCCTCGCTATGCCTTCTGCCGCGCCCGCGCCACCCGCGGAGCGGCGGTCAGCGTAAACGCCACTAGAAAGATGGAGGCGGCGCTGGAGGCCAGATGCCCGCTCCGCAAATCTTCGCTCACCAGCTTGATGCCCACCAGGGCCAGAGTCGCATATCCCAGCCTCGTCAGCTCCTGACGGCGGAAGCGCGCTCCGCTGAAAAGCAGCGTCAGAGCCGCCGCGCACAGCACTGCCGTGCGGATCAGGGCCAGATCGTGGCCTCCGGGAATCGAGCGCAACGCAAGCAGCGTAACCAAACCTTCAATCAGCAGCGCGGTCACGGAGCTGACTGCCAGCGTGGCAAGCAGCAGATCCAGAGTCTGCCGAACCTTCCCCTTTTTCTTCGCCGGACGCACCAGCACGTAACTCAAAATGGCGCACGCCGTCACTACCCATACACCGGCAGCCGACGCGCCCCTGGGCGCGCCCGCAACCGCGCTCTTCAAAAAACGCAGCAGCCCGGAAGCCTCCGCTGCCGCCAGTAGAAACGCCATTCCGTAGAACTCGAACACGGCCCATCGATCCTGCCTGCTCAAAACCACGGCGCCCATGGTCGCCGCGCCAAACAGCAAAATCTGCCCCAGGGACGGCAGGCCCAGAAAGCCTCCAGCCAGCAGCAGCGCAGCGGCCCACGCGCCAAACACAGCCCTGTTGCGCGCTTCCGGAGCCCGCGCAAAGACGCGGAACACGGCAACCGAACATCCCGCCGAAACAGCCAGGCACACGCCGCCCAGAATCCTTGTCCCGGCGGCCGGGTCAAACTTCGCAAGACTCTCTGCGGCGAGCAAAAACGCAACCGTCGTCTGCATCGCGCCGAACAGCGTGATCTTTTGTCCGCGCAGCATCGTTTTCACACTCGCGCTGGCCGCAAAAACACCAAAGATCACCAAGCCCGGAGCCAGCAATGCGGCCTCGCTCAAGCGAGGAAAGCCCTCCGGCGCAGCCCGCGCGCCAAAATAAGCAAAGCCCAACAGCCACACCACCGCATCCGCCGCCAGGGCAACCACCGTTCCAACCTCGGGCGTGCCTTCGCACCCCGGCATAAATTCGCAGACCGCCGCCAGCAAGAGCAGCGCCGCTACGAACGGAAGATACACATGCGTAGCCGCGGCCAGCGCAAACGCCAGGCCGGCTGCGGACATGGTAGCCACACGCACAACCGGCTTAATAGGCTCCGTTTGCCGGCGGTCGAGCGCTGCCAGAACCAGAGCCGTAAGAGCAAAACCGCAGATCGCCGCAGCCGCGGCCGTCGAGGTCAAAACCTGAAACCGCAGCGTCAGCTCCCAAAGCATCGGCGCCAGAATCAGAACCGATGTCCCGGCGTACACCAAACTCGTAATGCGCGGCCCGCTGCGTACGCGCGCAGCCCAGATCAGCCATAGAAACGCATACAGAATGCCGGCCGCTGCCACCATTCCGCCCGGCATCGCGCTCGTCTGCTCCACGGCCCGCAAGACATACGCTCCGGCAATGCCGAGCATCGCTCTGCCGGCCACCGGAAATAGATTCGGAGCCTCGGATGCCTCCGCGGAGGCAAGCGTAGCCTCCGTCTCCGTCTCACGCCGCGCGGGCATAGAACGCACCCCCGCGGCGTGCGGATGCTCCAGCGCATCAACGCGCGCCTCCAGAAGCCTCAGATTCCGCTCCAGCGTCTCGATGTGCTCTTGCAGCGAGTGCAGGTCTTGCGGGATCGGATCTGGGGCATCCGGAAGATCGTTCATCGTCCCTCCACACTCTCAGCCGTCCAGCGGCGGTCAGTCGCCCGCCGCAGACTCCTGCAACTCTTTCTTGGGCCAGGGTGGCAGCAACTTCAAAAGCACCCACAGGAAGAATAGCGGCAGAATCGTCAAGCCAATGGCCACCAGCAAGCCCTCGCGCGTCACCAGCGCCATCTTGTACGTCGTGTACCCTAAAAAGCTCTTTGAGAACAACTGTCCGCCAATCACCACGTTCCAGCGCATGGCCAAAACGCTGATCAGAATCAGCGAGCTGCAAACAACATAAATACGCTTCCGTGCCCTCTCGCCGATCGTCGCTACCTGCGTAAGGAAAAGCAGGATCAGTGGTATCAGCGTTCCAATCAAAATCTGCAGCACGATCTGCGAAAAATACAACTTCGTGTGCACCATAAAGTCAAGGCTGCGGAACGATTCGTCGGCTTCGTAGATACGATGCACCAGGTCCAGCATCTCCAGGCTGAAGTCGAGGATGAAGATGTAGAACATGTACATCGCCACCGCATCCACGCAGCGCATGTCGATCTTCTCCTTCCGCAGCTTGGTTACCGCCATGTAGATCAGCATCACCGCCGCAATCCCGGACGCCATCGCCGAGAAGATAAACACCACCGGCATCAGCGGCGACGACCACCACGGATTGGACTTGAGCGAGCCGAAGATGAAGCCCACATAGCCATGCAGCAGAAACGCCGAGGGAATGCCGATCAGGGTGACGATCCACCCCACCTTTTCATCGATATGCAGCGAGCGCTCGCTGATATTGTTTGACCCCAGCGTCATCATCTTGTAAACCACGCGCATCAGCCCCTTCCGCTGCTGCGACATCAACACAATGTCGCGCCGGTAATCCAGCCAGATCTCAAACACCAGCACCGCCATCAAATACCACAGGTACACATAGCCAAACATCGCCATGGCGGAGGTGGCGTGGGGTGTGAAATACATCTCGTAGGACCGCTCCGGATGGCCCAGGTGAAGCTGCAGCGGCAGCGGCGCGTCCAGCAGAAACGCCAGGGCCGTCAGCAGCGCCAGCCGGTAGGTGGGCTTCACCGCATCCACGCGAAATACCCTCTCCAGCGAGGCCAGGATGAACGCTCCCGCCACCAGCCCCGTAATGTAGGGATATAAAACAATCAACACGCTCCAGTACAGCGTGACTTCGTTCGGATACATATAACCTTCAACGCCGCTCATAAAAGACTCCTGGCTACTCTAGCGCCCGGCTGTTTCTGCCGGCTCCTGCCGTCCCGTCCGCTTGCTCCCTGTTCCCTTTCTCCCCATTCCCTGGCGCCTCAACGCACCGATCCGTCCAACCCGTTGTAGAAGGCCTTGGCCCCGGTGGCCATCTGCGGCTTCAACACCTGCACGGTATGGGTCTTCAGAAACGCGTGAATCGGGTCGTTCGGATTCTTCAGGTCGGCCAGTTGCCGCGCTCCCGTCGGGCACGCCTCGCAACACGCCGTGGTCAATCCCTTGGTGATGCGGTGGTAGCACAGCGTGCACTTGTCCGCCACCTTCTTTTCGGGATGGATGTAGCGGCAGCCATAGGGGCACGCCTGCACGCAATACGCGCAGCCCAGGCAGTACGTCTGGTCCACCAGCACCACTCCGTCCGGGCTGATAAACGTCGCGCCCACCGGGCACACCTGCGTGCACGGCGAGTCCGAACAGTGGTTGCACATCTTGGGCACAAAGAAATAGTCCCCTTCCGCGCCTTCCACCACCGATGGAAATCCCTCCTTGCCCCCATCCGGCGAGATCACCACAGGGCTCTCCAGGTGATAGTCCATCCGGTCATACCGCTCCACCCAGGTGCGGAAGAACCCGTCCGGCACGTCGTTTTCCTTCTGGCAGGCGCGCACGCAGTTGCCGCAGCCGATGCACTTGGTAATGTCAATCAACATCCCCCACCAGTGGTCGCTCATCTGGTAGTTGGGCGAGGCCTCGGGCGTTCCGGCCTCCACGTACTCCCACGCAACGGCCGCGGCGGGCAAAAGAATCAGGAACTGACGCCGGCTGATGTTCATCTCGCACCTCCCGCGGCCAAACTCTTCCCGGTATCCGGCCGGATCTCCGGACTGTGGGGGTTATGGCAGCTTTGGCAGGGAACGCCGCCCATATGTTCGGCCGGATTCACCTGCGGAAAACCCTTGGGCTTGGCTGCGCTCGCCGCATGGCAACGCACACACAGCACCAGCGTGTCCAGTTTCACCGGCGTCATCGCTGAGGGATCGCTCGCATGGGTTGCCAGCGGGCCGTGGCATGCTTCACAGTTCACATGCGCATGGGCGCCCTTTGCCTTGGTCTCCACAATGTCCGTGTGGCAACTCGCGCACGCCTGATGCCCGGCGAACTTGATTGGGTGCGCGGCAATCTCTCCAATCGCTGCGCCACGATAGTGCCCGTATTCCCCAAAACTCTTCGGAACCACGTAGCTGCGCACCACCAGAAACGCCAGAATCACAGCTACAAATAGCCCCGCAAACCGGAAAAGATGCTGGACATCCTTAAAGCCGCTCATGGAAGCACTACCTCCGTAGAACCCATGCCCGGAATACGCCAAACCATCTGACCGCGCGAACCACAAGCCTCCATGTGTCCCGCAGGTGTCCCAGATCCCAAGCTTGCAATCCGGAAAACCCGCCCGCCAAAGGTTGGAACTCCCCTGGCCACAGAGTGCGTGATCCGCGCCGCGGTCTGGCGCACGCTCAATCCCGTAAGTCTTCGACTTGAATGGCGGAACTGTATGTGACGCAAGTCACGTAGGTTCGCCGCCGGGATCACCCTCGGGCGCAGAGCCACGCTGCTGCTGAGCCGCAATCAGATGGCTGGCTCGACGAGATCGCTTGGCAAGATGGCCTGACGAGGCGGCTTGGCAAGATGGCGCGCAGCTTTGTTTTCAGGAGCGCGGGATCTCAGTTGGGATCGCTTGCGCTTATACCCGATAAGGATTTCTACTTGGACGGTAGTGCATAAAGGCTCCGATACTAACGGCCGCTATAAGATCGTCGCGTGTCCTCCGCAGCGCGATGAATCAGATGGACGCTGGCTCTCGGGGCCATGCACCTTCATCCGCTCAATCACGCCTCTCGTGTGTTGAGTGGCAACGCCGCAAGAACGGCAGGGAAAGTCTCTAACCAAGAGCGTGGAACGCGAAGGAGCAGTTGTTATGGATTTCTTGACAGATGGCAAGTTGGTGATCTCTGGTGCGGCGGGGATGATCGGATCGAATATGGCGCAGACCGCTCTGATGATGCGGCTCAGCTCGAACGTGTGTCTGTATGACCCGATTGCGGCCCCGCTCGAGGGCGTGGCCGAGGAGATGTATCACTGCGGATTCGATGACGCGCAGATTACGTTTACCTCGGATATCAAGACGGCGCTCCAGGGTGCGCAGTACATTGTCTCCTCAGGTGGAGCCGCGCGCGGGCCAGGCATGACGCGCGAGGATCTGCTCAAGGGCAATGCGGAGATTGCGGCCCAGTTTGGCAAGGACATTCGTACCTTCTGCCCCAACGTCAAGCACGTCGTGGTCATCTTCAACCCCGCGGACATCACCGGGTTGATCACCCTGCTGTACTCCGGTCTTCGGCCTTCTCAGGTCACCACGCTGGCGGCGCTGGACAGCACTCGCCTGCAAAGCGAGCTGGGCAAGTACTTCAAGATCATGCGCAACAAGATCACCAACTGCCGGACCTATGGTGGACACGGGGAACAGATGGCCGTCTTTGCTTCCACAGCGTCGGTAAATGGCAGGCCGCTCACCGATCTCATCGGAACACCGGAGCTTCCCGATGCGGAGTGGAAGAAGATTCAGGAGAAGGTGATCCAGGGAGGCAAGAACATCATCAACCTGAGGGGACGGTCCTCGTTTCAAAGCCCGTCCTACCTTTCGTTGGAGATGCTGCGCGCGGTCATGGGCGGAGAGCCCTTCCGTTGGCCTGTGGGAGCGTATGTGGACGACCGCCGCTTCTCCAACATTATGATGGCGACGGAAACGGAACTAACGCCCGATGGAGTTGCGCTTCGGGAGGTCAAGGGAACAGCAGAGGAGCAAAAGGATCTGGAACTCAGCTACGGCCATCTGTGTGCCCTTCGCGACGAAGTGATCAAGATGGGGATCATCCCGGAGCCCAGCCAGTGGCGGACGCTGAACCCCAATCTCTAGCGATGACGAGTGCCTGATTCTGATTCTGACGCCGCGCTGACCGCGGATGGTTGAGCAAGATCTCCCTGTCCACGGCTCGCGCTGCGCCGTCGAGCTTCTCGGCTTCATCCATCGGCAAGCTCGCAAGGAGATGCCTTTGACTTGGTTGGTCTTGCTGATTGGTGTTGTTGTCGGAGCGTTCTCCGGTGTTGTGGGTGTCGGCGGCGGCGTTCTGTTTATCCCCGCCTTGGTCTGGCTGGTCGGCATGGATCAGCACAAGGCGCAAGGAACCTCGCTGGGCGCATTGCTGGGCCCTGTAGGCCTGCTTGCGTTTCTGGAGTACTATCGCCAGGGCAATGCCGACCTTCGCGTGGCCATATTCCTGGGTGTTGGGTTCTTTGTGGGCGGCTATCTCGGCGGAATGGGCGCGCAGCATATCTCCGATAACCATCTGCGAAAGATCTTCTCTCTCACGCTGATCACTCTGGGAGCGTGGATGTTTTTCAAACGCTGATCTGTGGGCTGGGCGGGACGCTTCGCAACAGAGCGAAGGATTTCGTGGAGGAGCCCGCCGGCATGGTCCGGAACAGCGCCCGGCACAAGAAAGTCTCTCTGGCATGGGTGATCCGCGAAGCCGCCGAGCGGTACGCAGCCATTGAGCGGACGTTGCTCAAACCGGAGCGGTAACCGTGAAATCAACGATGCGCCAGTTCAACGCATGCATGCACCAAGAAAGCAGTTGGAACGCCTTCCTCGCATCCCAGCTTCCCGTAACTATGTTGCCTGGTTGAAGGTAAACAACCATGAAACAAGTTATACAGCTACATCCATGGGCTGCGGCCCAACCCAGTGACGTGAGCTCGTCTTCGGAAGATGCCGAGCCTGGCGACTTCACAAATCGTGAAGTGTTATAGGTCAGTGCATATCGTTACCCGCAAGCATCTGAACAAGGCTATGAAGCAGTATAAGGATGCGGCGAGTGAGGTTGAGGCATGGGTGTCCTTCGTGGAAGCTGTTCGCCGGCGCAGCTTCGCGGAAGTGCGCGAGATCTTCAAGAATGCCGATTCCGTGGATGGGTATGTGGTCTTCAGCAGTCGGCGAAATCGCTATCGGCTCACCACCGTCATCCATTACGCCAAGGCCAGTGACTAGAAGCAGACCGACGGGCATGTGTACATCCGGGCATTTCTAACCCACAAGCCATACGGCAACAGGAACAACTGGGATCGGAGGTTCGGAAGCAAATGAGCACAGTCCTTGCTAACCTGGCGAAGATGATTGTAAGCGTCAGAGCAACCGCACCTGTTCAGGGGCGCTCGGCTGTGATGGACTGTACGTTTAGGCCAGCGTGAGGCTGTGTTGCGGCGATGGATTTCTGCCAGGCGGCGGGGGTGAGATCGGCGAGGCGCTGGATAGAAGT